>JBGPDI010000007.1:0-86144 GCA_041482215.1 Candidatus Acidiferrum sp.
CCATTTTGTTGACGGCGTTTTCATAGAAGATGCCCAGGCTGCGGTAGGCGAGGAGATACATTTTCAGCGCTTTCAGCTCGATGCAATCTTTCTTCGGCATGTATTGGATGGTGATGGTGCCGAAGTCGGGCAGACCGGTCTTGGGGCACACTGAGGAGTATTCGGGAAAGCGCGTGGTGATGACGTACCCGGGGAATTGATTCGGCCAAGTTTCGAGTTCGGGCAATTTTGTTTGGATGCCGGCGCGGGCATGTTCGTCGGTGTAGTCTGGCATGAGTGCTCCTCACGCATATTGTATCGCGTCGAGCGGCCTTACCAAACGCGGACAGCCTATTGCCGAAACGTACACTTGCTCTTGCGGAATGGCATGCTTTTCGCCTACTCTTGTCCGGGGAGAGCGCCGATTTTCACCAGCCCGCTACGCTGCCCGGTTTGTCAAGCCTCGAAAAGCCGCCGGTCCAAGCGCCGGTCGCTGCAGGACCATCTTTTCAGTTTCGCCGGCATTTTGCCGTGGCGCTGCGTCCCCTGCGGAGTACGCTTTCATGCTCGGGCGATGCCATTTCGAAGCTTCCTCTACGCGCATTGCAGGATTTGTGGCAACCACGAACTGCAGCACATTTCGGCCGAGTATGTTCCGGGTGTGACGGCGGTCCTTGGGCGAATTCTCGGGCTCCCCGCGCTGCGCTGCGAACCTTGCCGGAATAAATTTTTTTCCGTGCGACCGCTGCGTCAAGAAGAGCCGCAGGAAGTGGCTGCGCAAAGCCAGCGGTAACGAACGGTCTCCTCCATAATTTCGGTGGTTACTTGCACGCGATTTCCAGCCGTGCGAAAATCGTTGTCTACCTGAATCGCAATGGCGATATCGTCTAAGGGTTAGGACACGGCCCTCTCAAGGCCGGAATCGGGGTTCGAATCCCCGTATCGCTACCAATACTGTACAAATTCATTTCAGTTTTCCTATGAGACCTGAATTCCATCGCAGCGATTTCTTGAATCTTTCGAATCAGGTCTTTCGATTGACGGTCGGAAGAGCCACGCGATACCCTATTGCCGGGTTGGCGGGTCTCCTGCCGGCCAAGAGTTTGCCCCGAGCTTGTGTCTTATCCCAACTTGAGGAGATTCATGTCGAACGAACTACGTAATTTTCTTTCCTTATCGTATGACGAGCTGGAGCAATTGAATCTGAAGGCCAAGGAACAGCGAAAGAATCGTGTTCCCGCGCACAAAATCCAGGAAGACCGCATCAAGTATTTGACGGATGAAAAGAGCATCAAGGCCGTGACCGTTTTGTTTAGCGACCTTGAAGGCCGTTTGCACATGCTCGATTACGATAAAAAGTTTTTGATCAAGAGCTGGGACAATTTGACGTTCGACGGTTCTTCGATTCGCGGATTTACCGCGCAACGCGAAAGCGATTTGCGTTTGGCGATGGATTGGGCTTCGTTTTATTGGGGGCCGGCGGACATTTTTGGTTCGGGCAAAGTGTTGGTGTTCGGCGAGGTGATTGACAAGGACGGTTCACCGTACAGCGCAGACATTCGCGGCGTACTGAAGGGCTATGCAGCGCAATTGCATAAGAAGGAAGGCTACACGCTGAATGCCGCGAATGAGATCGAGGGATTCCTCTTTGACGGACCGGATGCGGAACGCCGCTACAACGAAACCGGGAAATTCGAGTACGTGAACACCGGCGGTTATTACCACTCACTGCCGGGCGATCCGTTGCGTACTTTCATTGACACGACCGCGGAAGTGCAGCGGGCGATGGGCTTCCAGAACGAGAAAGACCACCCAGAAGTGGCGCCTTCGCAATTCGAAATCAACTACGGGTATGGCGAAGTGGTGCAGGCCGCGGACCAGATTCAGCTTTACAAATTGATCTGCCGCCAAGTGGCAAACAAGATGGGTTTCACGGCGTGCTTCCTGCCGAAACCGGTGGTGGGCGTTAACGGCAACGGCATGCACACCAACGTGTCGATCAGCGAAGGCGGAAAAAATCTTTGCTGGGATCCGAAGGGTGAGGAGAAGCTCAGCAAATTGGGTTGGGCATTCGTGGACCGGATTCTAACGCACGCGAATGACATTTGCTTGCTGCTGAACGCGAGTGTCAACGCTTATCGCCGGCTGGACCCGCATTTTGAAGCGCCGAATCAGATCAAGGCTTCGCCAGTTGATCGCGGCTCGATGATTCGAATCCCCATCGGAAACGAAAAGAGCATGCGCGTGGAAGTGCGTTCAGTTGCACCGGATGCAAATCCGTATCTGGTCATGTATTCCATCTTCAAGACCGGGTTGGATGGGGAAACCGCGAAGATCAAGAATCTTCGCCAGGCGGAACGCTACTTGCCAGACAATGTTTACACGGCGATTGAGAATTTTGAGAAAGCTGAGTGGACTACCAAGCTGCTGGGAGCCGACGTGAAGGGCCGCTACGTTGATCTGAAACGCGCTGCGGCAGACCGTTGTCCGCGGGCGCTGGGCACATTTGTGAAAGCGCCGGAAGTGCAGTATCACCACGAGGTGTACAACCAGTTCCTCTGGAATTTGTTCTAGAACGAATTCAGCAATGAGCAAGGCGGCGCCCCCGGCCAGGCTGGGGGCGTTCTTTTTTGCAGCGCAAAGGAGAGCAACCGTACTGGAACTAAAAGGTGTTGGAATTCGTACGGTATGGTAAGACGACGGCAGGGGTCTGTTCGTCAGTACAGATAAAAGGTGGGGGGGGGCTTTTTTTGCTCAGAAGGAGACAGACAAACATGAAGTACATAAGAAATTCCGCAGGGAAGTGGATAACGGGAACGATTTGTCTCGCAATGGCCTCAGTGCTGGGCGCTACCCCCGCATGGGCTCAGAGCGAGAAGAGGACGGTCTACACCGAGCACGATTTTCGGTGGCAGGGACATTTGAAGGCCGGGCAAACGCTCGAGGTAATCAATCAAAATGGGCAGATTGAGGCGACGAGCGCGACGGGCGATGAAGCGCGGACCGAAGGGACGTGGAGAGGAGATGCCGAACGCGACTGGTTCATCGAAGTTGTCGAATATTCGGACGGCGCGACGATTTGTGCCGTGCACGCAAAGGACAAAGCACCCGGACACTGCCATCGCGGCGGCGTGTCGTCAGAATCCTGGTCCTGGCATGGGAGCCGCGGGAAAATTAACTTCGACGTGCAAGTGCCGCGAGGCGTGAACTTCCATGCGCTGACGACTAACGGAAGTGTAGTGGGCCGGAACCTGGCAAGCGTGGTCGAAGCAGCGACGACCAACGGCAACGTGGAAGTTTCGACGAGCGAGTGGGCCTCCGCAACAACCACGAACGGGGGAGTCCGCGTGTCCATGGGTAGCGCGAAATGGACTGGCGAGCTGAAGGTGGGAACCACGAACGGGAGCGTGGAGGTGACCATGCCTGCTTCGGCAGAATTCAGAGTCAATGCGGACACGACGAATGGGGGGATTCAAACCGATTTTCCGGTTACCGTGCAGGGAAGCTTCAGCTCGAAGGAGCTTTCCGGGACCGTGGGAGGCGGCGGACGGGAACTAAAAGTCGCCACGACGAACGGCGCGATTCGGCTGATGAAGAGCTGAGGAAAAAGAACGGGCCCGGGGCAAGCAGCAAGCGTGAACTATTCGTATCGCAGAGCGACCACTGGGTCGACGCGCGTTGCGCGCCGGGCTGGGATGTAACAAGCCGCCACCGCAACTGCCAAAAGCGCGACGATCACAAGAACATAAGTCTCCGGATCAAAGGGATTCACCCGAAATAGGAGACCGCGCATCAGCCGCGTCAAACCAATCGATGCAGGAAGCCCCAGCCCGACTCCCATCAACGCTAGAGACAGTCCTTGGTTCAACACCATGCGCAGTACGTTAGCCGTCCCCGCACCCAACGCGATGCGCACACCCATTTCGTGGGTTCTCTGAGTGACGGCGTAAGCTGTCACTCCGTAGATCCCCACTGATGCCAACAGCACTGCGAGCCCGGCGAATCCCGCCACTGCAACCGCATTGAATCGTTGGGAAACGATCTCCGCCGAGAGCACGTCATCCATCGTCTGCGCATTGAAAATCGGCAGGCTCTTATCAACATCGTTCACTTGTGTGCGCACGGCGGACACCAGGCTCAGAGGGTCCCTCGAGGTGCGTAGCACAATAGTCATCGCGAATCGGGGCCATTGTAACGCCGACACCGTTACTTCCGGGATCGTGTCCCTTGCCAGGCCAAGCTCTCTGGTATCGCCAATCACTCCGACGATGGTGGCTGTCTGCAGCCCCTCGGTTCTGGCCCCCACGTCTCCGCCGAATCTCTTGCCGATGGGGTCTTCATTCTTCGCGAAGTACCGGCGAACAAAAGCCTGGTTTACAACAACGAAGTTTGGCGCGCCGACGGCATCGCGCTCGTCGAGAAGACGACCCTCGATCAAGGGCACGCGCAAGGCCGCAAAATATCCCGGTGTTACCGAGTTGACGCTCGCTGTGGGAACGTTCGCCCAGGAGAAGTCCGGCCGTGGCTGTCCCTCTATCTGTATCATCGAGAACATCGTGACCCCGCGCAGCGGAATCCAAGCTGTTGCTCCTGCTGAAGCCACTCCTGGAAGAACCTGCAGTTTCGCCACAAGCTGCTCGAAAAAAGTACGCTGACGGTCAAGCGAGTCGTATTGGTCTCGCGGCAGCGCCACTCGTGCGGTCAGCACCTCGTGGGGATCAAACCCTAACTGGATCGCCGTCAGTTGACGGAAGCTCTTGACCAGCAGACCCGCTCCGATAAACAGCACGAAAGAAAGGGCGATCTCCACCACCACGAGCGCCCGTTGCGTGCGCCGCGCGCCTGTGCTCGCGCCGCTGTGCGGAGTGGCCTTTTTCAATGTGTCGTTCGGCGAGACACGAACAGCGGCCATTATCGGCGCCAACCCGAACAAAATGCCCGTGAGCAATGAAACGACGAGTGTGAACACCAGCACGTGCCCATTGAGCCGCGCACTCTGCAAGTAGGGAATGTTCGCGGGCGCAAAGCGCTGAATCAGCGGGATCGTGCACGCTGCTAGGAGGAGTCCAGCAGCACCGCCAGACAGCGCTACCGCTGAACTCTCAATTAGCAGAAGCGAGGTTATGCGCCAACGTGCTGCACCTAGCGCGGCGCGTATAGCTACCTCCTTTTCACGGGCAGCTGCTCGCGCAAGCTGCATATTGGCGACGTTCGCGCACGTAATTAGCAGCACAAACCCGACTGTTCCCAAGAGTACGATCAGTGCCGGACGTACGTTGCCAACCTCTCGATCGTGGAGCGAAAACACTTTCACCTGCGCGTCGTCCAGTAGTCGCTTTCCACTGGCAGGAAGCGTGCGCATGACCCGTTCGTTGATCTGACTGAGCTCGGTCACCGCAGCAGCCTCCGTCGCGCCAGGGCGCAGCCGCGCGACGACCTGCATATTCTCTATCCTAAACGTGACCCGCCCGTTCGCCTCCTGTATAGCGCTGTCCCCAAACTGGAAGGGAACTAGCAGGTCCGCCGGGCTTTTCTCCAGAAATTCGAAATCGCGCGGTAGCACTCCGACGATCATATAGGCAGTACCGTCGAGCGCAATGATTCGTCCGAGCACTTTGGGGTCGGAGCCAAACGTGGACCTCCACAAAGCGTCGCTCAATAGCACGCTCTTTCCGCCGCCCGGGCGGCCTTCCTGCGGGCGAAAGTTGCGCCCAAGCTGCGGCGTGACGCCCAGGACGTCGAGAAAACTTGGCGTGACCTGAGCGCCTTGCGTGCGGAAGCCCGCGCCCGTCAGCGTGTATTCGGCGGAGGGCAAATACCCTGCGATGTTCTCGAACACGTGGCTTTGATCCCGCCACCCCGCATATACATTCTGGAAAATGAAATCCTGCATCTGACTGGGAACAAAGTTCGTCGCCCAAACGAGTCGGTCTGGATCGTGATAGGGCAACGCACGGAAGAGCACCGCACCGACCAAGCTAAAGATGGCAGTGTTAGCGCCGATGCCGAGGGCAAGGGTAAGGACGGCGACGGCAGTGAAGCCAGGAGATTTTCGGAGCATACGGACAGCGAAACGTAAATCCTGCCACAACGCCTCCACAAAAAATTCCCAGCCGGCAGAGCGGACGATTTCCTTCGTAACTTCGAGACTCCCCCGCTCCAAGCGCACCGCGCGAAGCGCATCCTTGCGGCTCATTCCCTGCTTCATCTTTTCTTCGGTTGCCATCTCCAGGAAGCCGTTTAGTTCTTCGTCCAGTTCCTGAGTGACCTGCTCCTTTCGGAACAGTGATCGAAGGCCGATCGCTATGTTTCGCAGCAAGGACATCGATTTTCCCTTAGGCTACGACGCCTCCAAGATTCTGGCGATGGCCGCGACTTGCCGTCCCCATTCTCGCGTTTCGCTGTTGAGCCTTTTTCGTCCCTGATCGGTCAGCACGTAATACTTTGCGCGCCTGTTGTTTTCGCTAGATTTCCATTCACCCTTGATTAGCCCATCTCGCTGTAGTCGCTGAATCGCCATAAATAACGAACCCGCATTGAGGTGAAAAACGCCCTGGCTGATCTGTTCGATCCGAACTGCGACGCCATAGCCATGCATCGGTTCGAGGGCTAACGTCTTCAAAATAAGCATGTCGAGCGTGCCCTGGACGAGACCACTCGGCTTATCAGCCATAAAAGCTCTTCCTCCTGAGAACCAGGAGGAGAATATACCTCTCATCCTGTTTGTCAAGAGGAGACCTTCTGACAAGGCTTAAGCCGGTGTGAGAACTATAAGACAAGGGCGATCAAGGTTTGCGAAAAGGGCGGGAGGCGGTGATGCCTTTTGCTTCGGTCACCGTAATCGTTTGGCCGGCGGTGGCGTTCGAAAGATGGTCGATTTGGCCGCTGGGCCAGCGAATTTCGATGGTGTCGGTTTTGTTATTGTGTGCGAGGCCGAATGTCAGGACAAGTTCGCTAGCGGAGAGGTAGCTGGAGCCGCTGCGGAGCATTTGCGTTTGGGTGTCGCCGCCAGAGGTGAGGCGCACAGTTGAGCCTATGCCGTCGCGATTCGATTTTGTGCCGATCAACTTTATGCGCAGACTGTGATTTGCCTCTGCGGCGCCGTGGACTTCATTCTGGAATAGATACGTTGCCCCGCCATTGGTGGAGAGCAACAAATCGGGGCGGCCGTCATTGTTAATATCGGCGTAGGCGGCACCGCGACCAACCTTCGGGGAGTTGAAAGCTGGCCCCATTGATTTTGTGACTTCCTCAAATCTTCCCTTGCCGATGTTTCGAAAGAGATGCGGCGGCATGGCGTACTTCACGTTGGCTTGCACCCGCTGAATGTCGGCGTCAATATGGCCGTTGGCGACGAGGACATCGGGCCAGCCATCGAGATCATAGTCGAAGAAAAAACAGCCGAAGCCAAGAGTGAGCAGGGAATTGCGGCCGATCTCCGAGCGCGGCGCTTCGTCAACAAAGAGTCCCTTTCCTTCGTTGTGATAGAGCGAGAGCATCTGGTTCGCAAAATTGGTGATCAAGAGACTGGGGGCGCCGGAGTGATCGTAGTCCGCGGCATCCACTCCCATGCCAGCGCGTGCAACACCGTCTTCGCTGAAAGCGACGCCGGCGACGACGGCTTTTTCCGTGAACGTGCCATTTCCGTTGTTGCGATAGAGTTTGTTCGGCTGGGTGTCATTTGAAAGCAAAATATCAGGCCAGCCATCGTTGTCATAATCGAGGACGGCGATGCCGAGAGTTTTAGATGTGGGATCGCCAAGTCCTGCTTTTTGCGTGACATCTTCGAATGTGCCGTTGCCGCGATTGTGCCAGAGACGAACGGAGGTCCCTTTGTACGATTCCGGCGTGCAGTAGGATTTGCTTTTGCCGTCGAGCGTGCAATACAGATCCGTCTCCGGAGTCCACTGGACGTAGTTGCCGACGACCAGATCCAGGTGTCCGTCCTTGTCGTAGTCAACCCAAGCAGCGCTGGTGCTGAATTCCTTTGGGCCGAGCAAACCCGCTTTTTGCGTGACATCGGTGAAAGTGCCGTTGCCGTTGTTGTGAAAAAGGTGGCTCTGGCCGTAGGCAGTGACAAATAGATCGTCGTAGCCGTCGTTGTCGTAGTCCCCGACGGCTACACCCATTCCGAACATCTCGACGTCGAGTCCGGCTTTGTTAGTTACGTCAGTGAAGGTGCCGTCATGATTATTGTGATAGAGCTTGGCCGTCGAATGTTTTTGAATGTGGCCAGGCCAGTCCATGCCATTGACCAGGAAAATGTCGGGCCAGCCGTCGTTGTCATAATCGATGAACGCCACTCCTGGCCCCATGGTCTCCGGCAGGAATTTTTGTCCAAATGCCCCAGTGTTGTGAACGAAATGGATTCCGGCAGCCTGAGTGACATCGCGAAACTGAATCGGTGAGGTTTCCGGCGTCGCGCCGATTCCTGTCTGTTCGACGAGAAGAATTGCGAGCACAAAAACAACAATTGTTGCGAGCGAACGCTTCACCATTCCCCCAGGTTTCAGTCGCGGCCCACACCGAGGGCATCGGCGGCGCGGTTGATGTAGTTGAACCAGGACGCGATCAGCGTGATCTGCAGGATGCCGCGATCGTCAAAGCCAACGGCGCGCAGCTTGTCATGATCTTCCGGGCCGCATTGCGTCGCATCTCTCGTCAGCTTCACGACATAATCCAGCATGGTGCGATCCTGCTCATTGATGGGAGCAGTGCGATAGTCCTTACGCAGCGCATTGACCATCGTTTCATCCAGCGTGACCCTACGCAGAAACTCTGCGTGAGATTCTATTCAATAGTGGCAATGATTCGTCACCGAAACCATGGTGGCAATCATTTCGTGCTGATGCCGCTTGAGAGGCAAATCCGGCGACATGAGCGCTCCAAAAGTGCTGAAGGCATGGAAAAGCACGTCGGGTAGAAGCGTATGGCTCGCTACGATGCCGGAAGTTGCGCCGTCATTCACAGGATGAACGGGCGTGGCGTATTCGATGGGATAGAGCTTGCGCTGCGCTTCCATGGCGTTCTTGACACGATCATCGTCATCCATTGAGACGGTTTTGATCCAGGTCACGCGGAAAGCTCCTTAGTTTGGTGTTGCGTTCGGCTTACAGGGCGCAGCGATGCTGCGCCCCTACAAAGAGATAGGGTAGTTCGAAAAACTACAGCGGAACGAAGCGCGTCAGTCTTTGCCACTGGGCGTCGCTCCTTGCCGCGTGGTGCGCGCTGCGGATGGTTTTGATTTCTGTTTTGTTTGGGGAGTGGCCGCTAGCGCGATGCTGACGTGTTCGTGAATGGCCTGGCGCTCGTTGTTGTCTTCGGGATGGGTCTGGCGATAGGGCCCGGTGACGGCTTGGGCGGACTCATCCGCCTTGAACCGCAGGTAGCGCGCCTTGTGTTCGTTGGCTTTGGCGTCATCACCGAGGCCGTTGTAGCAGAGCATCAGGTTGTAGTGTGCCTGCAAATCCTCGGGATCGATAGAAAGTGTTTGTTCGAATTCCTTCACAGCATCGGCATAGCGTTTTTGGAGAAAGAGAACGCGGCCAAGTTCGTTGCGCACGACGCGATCACGGGGAAATTGCGCGAGGACGATTTGCAAGTGGGCCTTTGCGCCATCGTAATCGCCGTCTTCCTTGAGGGCGCGGCCGTAAAAATAGTTGGTGCGTGCCAATTGCGGGTTGATGGCGAGTGATTTCTCAAGAACTTTCCGTGCGTCGGAAGTATCACCCTCTTGAAGCAGGGCCCGGCCGATGTTGGTCCAGCCGTCGGGGTTCTTCGGGTCCGCTTGCGTAATTTGCTCGAAGGCTGCTGCGGCGGCTTTCAAGTCGCCCTGCAAGAAAAGGCCTATTCCATAATCGTTCCAGCGCGTCCAATCTTCCTTGGTCGTGACCGTCTTCGGCTGTGGCGCGGGGGCAGTTCGAGGAAGAACGCGGAGCGTCTTGGTGTCCTCCGCGATGATCGTGATGGGAAGGTCAGGAATTGCTTTCAGATTGCCCGACACATGAGATGTGTCGCCGGTGAACTCCCACTTACGGTCATCGTAGCTTGGCGTGGTCTTAGTGCCCGCGTCAGCCGGTGCTGTTTTGGCCGATTCCACGCCGGCAAAGGAAAACTGCGTGTTAAACCAGGTGAACTTGCGGTAGTTGAGCTTGGCATGCAGCGTGATTTTTTCGCCGGCATTTTCTGGGATGTGAAGGCGAAAGTGTGCTGTGTCGGCGGCACCCGGGGGGATGAGATGGACGTAGACAACGGAGCGAGTGGCCCAGGCATTGCGCTTGTTGATGGGATTGCCGTGTCCATCGATTTGCAACGAACGATAAAAATGCGCGCCGGGCTCAACGGGGCCTTTGCCATCGTCATCGACTTTTCCGCTCCAGAAAATCGTTTGGCCTTTTTCATCCGTGGCTTGCAGCTCAAGCCAGACGTCGAATGCGTCAACCGTTCCGCCCGGGAAGAAGTGGCCGACCTTGCGCGTGCGCACGACAACATCCACGCGCTCATCATCGCCGCGGCGGACCGCCGCATCGGTGCGATCAATGGGAGCGGTGATGGGGCGAACTTCGCCGGAAGGACCTTTGGGCAGTGAACTTTCGGATTCTTCGCCGACGGCAAACGTCGTCGAGAGTTCCTGCTTTCCAAATTCGCTTCCCTGAGTTGCGCCGGCTTCTTTCCCCGCGGAAGAAATCGCGAAGATATCCACACTCAGTTGCTTGTCCTGCAGGAATTTCTTCGCGAACTCGTATTGGGCCTGGTCCTGATTTGCTGTTGGAACGGCGGTATTCGCGCCCGGGAAGCGATGCGAATGCACCAAACCGTTCACATTGCCGTCATCGTTTGAAGGCACCTGCGGCATGTGGCAATCGGCGCAATTCATGGGCGCCTTTGGATAGTAAAAGGCGCGCGCACCCTGCCCGGAAACGCCGCTGGCTTGCCAGTTATCGTATTCATTGAAGCCGCGAATCCAGCGGTAGCGATTCACGGGAACGTCGAGATGGACCTTATGGCACGAAGAACAGAATTCCGCCGTGTCTGCACGCATGAAGGGTTTCAGAAAAGTGCGGCGGTGAGGCTCGGGATTCAAACGAACCACGAAGTCGTGCAATTTGCGGACGAGAGGATTT
This sequence comes from Candidatus Acidiferrum sp., assembly GCA_041482215.1. Taxonomy (GTDB): domain Bacteria; phylum Acidobacteriota; class Terriglobia; order Acidiferrales; family UBA7541; genus Acidiferrum. The sequence goes on from JBGPDI010000007.1 coordinate 11,103, forward strand.
TCGCTGGCGGCCATTTCATGAAGCTTGGGATATTCCAGGAAGAAGTCGCCCTGGCCCATAGTGCTTTTCACTTGGACGATGCTGTGGCACATCAGGCAGCCGAGACCGGCGCGAGCTTCCGGGCGATCGACAATCTGCTTGATCGGAGTATCGAACAAACCGCTGTAGAGAAGTGCGGGATCATGGCAGCCGGCACACCACTTTGAGGAACGCACGCCGGCGACATCCTGCATGTACTCGATGCTTTTCCGGTACCACTGATTGTTGAACGAAGAAAAATGATGCATCGAGCTGTCCCACTGCTTATAGATATCGGCATGGCAGCGCTGGCAGGCATCGGATTTCATGAAGTACTTAGATGGAATGTTGATGCCTTGTCTGGTCTGCGCGGAGCTGGGGAAGAATTTCCCCTGGGGCCCATCGCCTTCAGCATCCATGGACTCGGGTGGCATCAATGGATTGGAAATGCGATTTGCGGATTTCCAGGCGGCCTCGCGGGTCCACCATGCGCCAGCGGCAATGCCAACGGTCAGTAAAGCTAGCGCGGCGAAACCCAATCCATGCTGAACGACGCCGTTGCCAAGCCATCCCTTTGAAATGAGCCAGGACGTTGCAAGAAAAAGGGCGCCAAGGACGCACAGCGCAATGTGCGTGTACAGCCAAGGCTTCAGACGCAGCGGCGTGCCGATTTTGATCAATGCGATGCCGAGGAGCGCTCCCCCGAGCAACGAGATCCAGCCAAGACGGGCCAACAGAGATTCGCGTGGGAGCAATCGGATGAGGGAAAAAACAAGCAGCAAAGTCAGGATAATGCCGAGGGCGATGTGAATCAAATCCACGACAACGTAAGAAATCGTGGCCGCCGGATAAGCGTATAGATAAATAGCGCTGATGGTGAGCACCACCAGGATTCGGGAAAGCCACCGCTTTACAGATTCGCTCTGCATCATCTCCACTCGGGCGCGCGGTTAGAGGCTAATAAAGCTGCGGCCGGATGTCTAGGGAACATCCGGCCGCGATTCAGTTTGGGGTGCCCCGAAGCAAGCCAAAATTTGGCGGTGTCGGAGGCGATGTATCTTGTGAGGCCATTTATACGGTGCGGGGATAAAGCTGGCAATAATGCAAAAGCATTAGAAATTGGGCTGGGCATCTATCCCCTTTGTTTCCAGGCAGTTGTAAGATTTCCCGCCGAGTAAGTTTTTGAATTCTTCGGTGCGTCCGTTGGGCCAATCGATGACTACGCGATCGATCTTTTCGCGCGCGCCAAGGCCGAAGGTTACCGGGAGTTCGGATTGAGAAAGATAACTCGAACCGCCGCGGACAATTCTTGATTGTGATTGACCTTCGTAGAAAATCCGGACCATGGCACCGATCGCATCGCGATTCGATTTTGTGCCCTGTAGATGAAATCGAATGCTGTGGGCATGGCCTAGTTGATCGTTGCGGTAGAGATACGCGGGGCCGTTGTTAGTGGTCATGAGGATGTCGAGGTCGCCGTCGCGATCGAAATCTCCGTAGGCCAGACCGCGGCCAACTTTTGGAGTTTCGAATCCACCGCCGACTCCTTGCGCGACATCATGAAATTTTCCGCCACCACCGTTCAGGAAGAGTTGCGGGGGTTGCGCGTAGCCAGTGTTGCCGCGGATGTTTCGAACGGTTTCATCAATGTGGCCGTTGGCGACGGCGAGATCGAGGGCCCCGTCGAGATCAACGTCGAGAAACATGCAGCCAAAGCCTAGAGTGTTTCGGGATGCAGCGCCGACACCAGAAGGAATGGAGACGTCGTCAAAAATTCCCGGGCCGGTGGCGCGATACAGACCGATCATCTCGTTGTCGAAATTAGTGATGGCGACGCCGGGCTTGCCGGAGCCATCGAAGTCTCCGGTGTCAACGCCCATGCCTGCGCGAGCTTTTCCTTCGGTGCTGAAGGCGAGGCCAGCTTCGACGGCGACATCTTTGAATTTGCCGTTGCGAAGATTGCGATAAAACTTATTGGGTTGCGTGTCGTTGGCTACGAGGAGGTCGGGCCAGCCGTCCTGGTCGTAGTCCAGCATCGCGACGCCAAGGGACTTTGAGCTGCTGTCAAAGATGCCGCTAGTGGCGGTTACATCTTCGAAAGTTCCGTTGCCGCGATTGTGGAAGAGCCAGCAAGTGTCGCCGCGATAGGCTTCCGGCGTGCAGTACGACTTGTGCGAGCCATCGAGGCTGCAGAAAACGTCGTGTTCGGGGGACCAGCGGACGTAGTTGCAGACGAAGAGGTCGAGCAAACCGTCGCGATCGTAATCAAACCACAGTGCGGAAGTGCTGAAACCTTGACGGCCAAGCAGGCCGCTCGAACGCGTGACGTCCACAAACGTGCCTTTGCCGGTGTTGCGAAAAAGACGGCTCTGGCCGACACAAGTGATGAAAATGTCCGGGAAGCCATCGTTGTTGTAGTCGCCGACGGCTACGCCCATTCCGTACAGCTCGATGTCGAGGCCTGCAGAGCGTGTCACGTCCGTGAATGTGCCGTTGCGATTGTTGTGGTAAAGGCGCAAGGTGGAGCGCTGACGTTTGTGTCCGGGCCAGTCCATGCCATTGACGAGCAGAATATCCTGCCAGCTATCGCTGTCGTAATCGAGAAACGCGCAGCCCGAGCCAAGAGTTTCAGGGAGCAGTTTGCCGCCGTAGGCGCCGCTGTTGTGTCGAAACTGGATGCCGGCGGCAGTCGAAACGTCGGTGAAGCGGAATCCCAAGGAAGAGGTGGGATTCGCGGATATCCAGGGAGGAACTGCTGCCGCGGATATTCCTGCGCCCATTGTGGTAAGAAGAAAATCGCGCCGGTTCACGGTAGGTTCACCAGACCGTTTCGGATCGCGTAGACCACCAACTCGGCGGTTTTGTGAATCCCGAGCGTCTCCATGATGTTGGCGCGGTGAACGGCGACGGTGTTCACGCTAAGATTCAATTCGGCGGCGATTTCCTTGTTGGATTTGCCGGCCACGATGTGCGAGAGGATTTCCAGCTCGCGGGGCGTCAAACCTCCGCCGCGCTCGCCCTTGAGGCTTTCAGACCGAGCCACTTGCGGGTCGAGGACGGTCTCGCCAGCAGCGATGCTTTTCACCGCGCTGACCAGGTCGAGATCCATAGCGTTTTTGAGCACGTAGCCGCGTGCACCCGCTTCCAGAGCCTGGCTTACCAGGGTTTCTTCGGAGTGCATGCTCAGCATCAGGATTCCCGCTTCCGGAAATTTGTGTAGAATTTTTCGCGTGGCTTCGATGCCGCTTAGTTCGGGCATGGCGCAATCCATGACAATAACGGTCGGACGCAGCTCGCAGGCGAGACGCACAGCCTCCTTGCCGTCGCTGGCTTCTCCGACGACGGAGATCTCCGGGTCGTCTTCGAGCATGCGGCGGAACCCGCGGCGTACCAAAGCGTGGTCGTCGGCAAGTAGAACCGTTATTTTAGGCGCCATTGGCATCCACTTTTCTGCGGGGAATCTGCAGCCGGACTTTAGTCCCCCCTTGCGGGCGCGGGGAGATTGCCAGCGTGCCGCCAATCAATTCAGCTCGTTCGCGCATGGCTACCAATCCGATCCCACGTTGCATTTTCTGCGGTACAAAACCCGTGCCATGATCTTCCACTTCTAGCTCCAGTGAATCGGTCGAGAATTTCAGATGGATCCACGCGTCCGTGGCGCCGGAATGACGGCTCACGTTATTCAGAGCTTCCTGAAGCACGCGATAGATGTGCACGCCGGCGCCCGTCTCCACGGGAAAGGACCGACCTGTCTTTTCGTAGTGTAGGGCAAGACCAGTTTGCCGTCCCACGGTGGGAATATACCAGTCGAGAGTGCTTTCCAGGCCGGCCTCTTCGAGCAGCACAGGATGAAGAGCTTGCGAGAGCGTCCGGATATTGTTCAAGGTCGATTGCGCAATCTCCTGGACTTCCTTCAGGTCTTCACGCAGGGGCGAGCCTTCCGGGGCGTGTTTGCCGGCGCGGCCCAGCATGGAGCCAATCGCCGTAAGAACTTGTCCGAACTCATCGTGGAGTTCGCGGGAAATATGCCGCAGCGTCGATTCCTGTGTGGAGATCAATTTCTGTGCCAAGTCGCTGCGCTGCTCGGAGAGCTCCGCCAGGCGCGCAAAAATTTGGCGGTTGCTGCGAATCAGGTACAAGCTTGTAAAAACAATGGCGATCAAAGTTGCGGCAAGAAAGATATAGAGCTGGCGCTGTACGCCATCGTAAATCTGCGCGATGCGCGCGGCAGCCTGTTCCTCACCTTCGTTGTTTCCTACCAGCAGACGCGAGACGGCTGTGCTTAGGGCCTGCTGCCGCGCTTGAAGTGACAAACGAATTTGTTCTCGCGCTTCCGCTTCCTTGCCATCTTGCGCCAAAGCAAACATCCGGTTCATGGCGTCCCAGAACTGCGCCACAGACTGAGTAAGGTACTGGCGCTGATCCGCAGTGCGATTCGCTTCGGCGAGGTTCTCTTCCATTTTAAGGCCGGCGTCGAGGTCCTGGTGAATGCGTTCGAATTGCGCGGCCCAGGCCGTTAGCGGATAGGGTTCTGTGGTGTCCAGCATGTCGCGCATGGCCAGCGCAATGGAGTTGAGATCGTTTTGAACACGCAGGAGTTGCAACGAATCTTTGCGGTTACGATCCACCATCTCGCTCTGAAGTTTTCGAAGGCCGCTAAGTTGCGCCGTGATGTAGTAGGCGTACGCCAGCACTGCGGCCAGTGTGATCACCAGCCCCAACAGCAGTCCATTCGTGGGCGAACGTTGCGCAGATGCAAGATTTTGCACGGACTAAGAATACCTCAGGCGGATGTTTGGCGGCGCAGCAGAAGCACCAAGCAAATCAAAATCAGAGCGCAGACCAGCGGCACCAGAAAACCTACGCGCAAGCTGCCGGAGAATTTGGAAACCGTTCCGATCAAGCCGGGGCCAGCAGAGCCTCCGAGAGAACCGAGAGCAAAGAGGACTCCCCCAATCTTCCTCGCACGCATTCCATACCACCGAGAAAGCCAGGCAATGTAGATGGGATAGACACTCGCGCATCCCAGGCCGGCCAGAAAGACTGCCACACTCGCTACCGGCAGGGTTTTGGCTGCTATCAGCAACGCCGTTGCTGCCGCTGCCAAGCTCAGAGCGCTGAGAACTAGTTTTCTCTCATGCAGGCGCAATAGAAAGAGTGGTGCAACGGCGCGGCCTGAAGTCAGACCAGCGTAGAAAAACATAGGAGCGAGAGTAGTCATGCCAGTGATGCCATTCGAAATCCGCTTGGCGTACTCTGCAGACCAGATCCCAATCCCGTTTTCCATCGCCACATAGATGAAAAACATCGTGGCCAGCACGATCGTGATTCCAAGTTCCATTCCAGGGGGAGCCGACCCGGCACCACCTAAGTCCTTCTCGTGCTTCGGCACGCCGAAAGAGGTGAAAAGCAGCCCAACTACAAGCACACCACCAAGTACGGAGAATCCGATGAGAAAGCTGGGTAGAGCCTGGCGCTTCAGCGCCAGCGCAATTAGCGGTGAACAAGACATGGCTCCCGCTCCCCATGCAAAGTTCAAGAGATTCAACAGGGATGCGCTCTTCGCACCGCCCAACTCTGCAACAAACAGATTTGTTCCGGGAGTGATCAGGCCGTATCCCAATCCCAAAGCCGCGGCTGCAACTTGCACTGTCATATGCGGGTCTGCATTCAAGAAAGCGAATCCGCCAGCTATTAAGGCGAAACCAGCGACCATCGGAGGGCGATACCCCCACCAGGATGCAACCACGGTTGACACCGCCGTGCCACCAAGCGCGGCTAGAAATTGAATGGTGGAGAAAAGCCCAGCCTGCCCATCATTGAGAGACCATTTCTGAATGAAAACCGGCAATAGCGGACCAATAATCGTGGTTGATATTCCGCTCAGTACAAAGCCGGCGAAAAGCAAGACGAGCAGATTGCGGTGCCCCATCGCGCCAGTGATGGCTGAGTTTTGTTCGCTCACAGGTGTTACGACATTCTGAGGGACGCGGGACTTTCTAGCAACTTTGTGCTTTCAAAAAATCCTTCTGCTCGGCATTCGAAAGTTCGATACTCTTTAGCCTCTAATTCTCTGGAGCGATGATTCCTCATGATTGAAGTCGGTCTTGTAGGATTTGGCTTAGCTGGCCGCTCGTTTCACGCTCCAGTGATTCGTGCTGTGCCTGGTTTGCATCTTGCCGCCATCGTGCAGCGCAGCGGCACAGAGGCCGCCGAAAAATATCCCGACGTTCGAATCGTACGAAGCCTGGATGAATTGCTCGCGATCGAGGAAATTCGCCTGATCGTCATCGCCACGCCGAACGACACGCACTACGCATTCGCGCGACAGTGTCTAGAGTCGGGGCGCGACGTTGTTGTGGACAAACCATTCACTACGACTGTGGAAGAAGCCAACTCACTCGTTCAAGTCGCCAAAGATACCGGGCGATTACTCACGGTTTATCAAAACCGGCGCTTCGACGGTGATTTCCAGGCCATTCGGAGGCTCGTCGCGGACGACATTCTTGGTCGCATTGTGCGATTCGAAACGAGCTACGACCGATTTCGCCCGCAGCTCAAGCCTGGCGCTTGGCGCGAAACGCATCGTTCCGGCAGCGGAATTCTATTCGACATCGCGCCGCATCTCATTGACCATGCCTTGGTTCTCTTTGGCCTTCCCGAAGCTTTGACCGCAGACGTTCGAATCGAACGAGAAAACGCCGTAGCCGACGATGCTTTTGATATTACGCTCCACTATCCGAACGGCTTGCGCGCCGTTCTTCGCTCGAGCATTCTGGCTGCCGCGCCGCGCCCTCGTTTCGTCATCTTCGGTACAAAAGGCAGCTTCGTGAAGCAATCGTTCGATCTACAAGAGCTCAACCTCCGCCGCGGATTTATTCCTGCCGATAAGCCGTGGGGTGCCGAGCCAGAAGAGAATTGGGGGGTATTGACCGTTCCCGCGGGAGAATCGTTCGAACAGCGGCGCATTCCGTCTGACACTTGCGATTACCGGGGTTATTATTCGAATGTGCGCGACGCAATTCTTGGTGGTGCCAAGCTGGCCGTCACGCCGGAATGGTCGCTGGACATAATGCGGTTGCTCGAACTGGCGCGCAAGAGCAGCGAGCGTCAATGTACCCTCTTGTGGAATTCCGGAAAGGTTTAAGAGTTCGACCAACAGCTCGATTCAAGGGCAAGTGAGGCCTTGAAGCTACGAAAGACGCGGACAATAGGTTCTTCAGTGAACGGTCAGAGCAACATCGAAGACTGCATTGCAATTGGTGGAAGGCTCGTCAGTCACGGTCGTCGAAACAGTGCCGCTCGTGATGGAAAACTCCAGCGGCTGCTTTGGAAGATTGGGCAACCCGGTGATGCGGGCCTTGCCGTCGCTATTGGTCCCAATTTCGAGCTGTATTTTGCGCTTGTTCATAAATCCATATTTGATCGTGAGATTAATCTTGGCATTGAATACAGGTTTCGCTGCCCCGTCTTTCACATTGAAATCGGCGCGGCATGAGCCGAGGCCCGCGTCAACAACGGGAACCTCGGGCGGGTCGGTGGTAACGGGCCCGCCCAAGGGAATGATAACGAAAATCGCAGAAAGTACGAGAATGGGCTGAAATTGCCAAAAACGCATGTTATGTCTATTTCCTCGGTTCAAAAATACGTCAGTCAGAGGTTGGATGCAATTCTATTGATTGGGGCGTGTGTGCACTTCGCGCCGTCTTACCTGCGTGCTGGGCGGATAGCGTGAGTAGCCAGAGTTTGTGAAAACTTTCGTCGGACGCGGGAATTCCCGTTCAGCCATACTTTTCACCGAGCATCGAAGAACTTCCGCGTATAATCTGTTTTCTCTGGAAACGGAAGGAGCGGCCCACTGCCGATGACCATTGAACTGGCACCCTCGATTCTTTCCGCAAACTTCGCGCGGCTTGGCGAAGACGCCAAGGCGGCACTGGATGGCGGCGGCAGCGTGCTCCATGTGGACGTGATGGACGGGCACTTCGTCCCGAACATCACGATAGGTCCGCTAGTGGTGGCCTCCTTAAGGAAAGCACTTCCCAACGCCATCCTCGATTGCCACTTGATGATCGAAAATCCCGACAACTATATTCCTGCGTTTGCGGAAGCCGGAGCCAGCTGGATTTCGGTGCATCAGGAAGCCTGCGTGCATCTGCATCGCACTTTGCAACTCATCGAATCCCACGGATGCAAATCGGGCGTAGTGCTGAATCCCGCGACGCCGGTGCACATGCTCGATGAAGTACTGGACATGGTGCACCACGTCTTGATCATGTCTGTGAATCCTGGATTCGGCGCGCAAAAATTCATTCCCGGGGCGCTCCGGAAGATCAAAACGCTCGTCGAAGTGCGCGAGTCGCTCGGCTTGGCTTTTCGCATTGAGATAGATGGCGGAGTGGCGCTCGACACCGTGGACGACATCGTGCGTGCGGGAGCCGAACTGCTGGTCGCCGGCAACGCCGTTTTCAGCAAAGGCGACATCAGGGAAAATGCAAAAAAACTCCTGGAAGCAGCGCGCGCTGCAACTCTTACGCGTACCTAAACCGCATAGCGCAGACTAAAATCTCTACCGCCAGCCGAAATCCTGCTCTATTTTTCTATTGCTCCTGATAATTCCATGTCAGCCCGCCATCCACAAAAAATGTCGCTCCTGTGACGTAATCGGATTCCGAGCTTGCCAAAAACGCCGACATCGAAGCGCATTTTACATGCGAGAATGAATGGCCTCTTCATCAAATGTTCGTACACCACATTTTCGCGTACGCTGCACCCACTGCGGCGCGCAGTTTCCGCCGCTGGATCTTCCATCTTGGCGGATTGGGTTTTATTCCCCTCGGGCTAATCGATAGCTCCGTCATTCCCCTACCGGGAAGCATGGACGTGCTAACGATCGTCTTGTCCGCTCGCAAGCCAGATTTGTGGCTGTATTACGCTGTGATGGCAACGATCGGTTCGGTGATTGGAGGCTACGTCACCTACCGGCTTGCTCGTAAAGGTGGAAAGGAAACGCTCGAACGCAAGTTTTCCGCCAGGACGCTCGAAAAGGGTTACAAGATCTTTCGGCGATGGGGTTTTGCGGCTCTAGCCATCGTTGCCGTGCTGCCCCCGCCCGCGCCCTTTGTTTTGTTTCTGTTTGTCGCAGGTGCGATGCAATACTCCGTGAAAAAATTTCTGGTGGCAATGACGCTCGGCCGAATTATCAGATATTCCATTCTGGCGTTCTTGGGAGTCCGCTATGGACGCCATGTGCTAACGCTCATCGCGCAACATGGACATCCGGTCCTGATTGCTGTAATCGCTCTAATCGCGGCTCTGCTGGGGACTCTTGTCTATGTTTTCGCAATCCAACGCAAGAAATGAGCACACGCATAGCCAGTCCTAAACGAATTAAGTTGTGAAGCAAGAGACGGGACGCGTGTCGCGTCCTCCCGACAATAGAGCTCGCCCTAGGCGATAGTGACTTCGGGGCTAAGGTAAACGTCCTGAATGGTGTTCAGAAGCTGGACACCTTCATTCATGGGGCGTTGGAAAGCTTTGCGGCCGGAGATCAGACCGGTGCCGCCAGCGCGCTTGTTGATGACGGCAGTGGCCACGGCTTCTTCGAAGTCGTTTGCTCCGGAAGCGCCGCCGCTGTTGATCAATCCGGCGCGGCCCATGTAGCAATTGGCAATCTGATAGCGCGTCAGATCGATGGGATGATCGCTGCAGAGGTCGGTATAGATGCGCTTGTCAAATTTGCCATAGCTGGAATCGCCCATGTTGAGCGCGGCGTAACCGCCGTTATTTTCCGGGAGCTTCTGCTTGATGATGTCGGCCTCGATGGTCACGCCAAGATGATTGGCCTGCCCGGTGAGGTCGGCGGAGACGTGATAGTCCTTGTCCTTCTTGAAAGCATTGTTGCGCAAATAGCACCAAAGGACCGTGGCCATGCCGAGCTGGTGTGCTAACGCGAAGGCTTGGCTAACTTCCACGATCTGGCGGCCACTCTGGTCTGAGCCAAAGTAAATCGTGGCGCCCACCGCGGCGGCGCCCATGTCGTAGGCCTGTTGGACCGTGCCAAAGAAAATCTGATCGGCTTTGTTGGGATAGGTCAGCAGCTCGTTGTGATTAATTTTCACTATGAAGGGAATTTTGTGAGCGTACTTGCGCGCGACGGAACCAAGCACGCCAAAGGTGGAAGCCACCGCGTTGCAGCCGCCCTCGATGGCCAGTTTTACGATGTTGCCGCCGTCGAAATAATCGGGATTCTTTGCGAAACTTGCGCCGCCGGAGTGCTCAATGCCTTGATCGACGGGCAAAATGGAGAGATAGCCGGTACCACTCAGCCGGCCATGGCCAAAGAGGCGTTGAAGATTCGTAAGTACGCGAAGGTTGCGATCGGTCGCGGCGTAGACGCGGTCGACAAAATCCGGGCCGGGAAGATGCAAACGCTCCTTGGCAATTTTCGGCGACTTAAATCCCAGCAGGGAATCCGCCTTTGCGCCGAGATAAGTTTCAATTTTCCCCTGGGTCGTGCTGGTTGCCATTTCTTTCTCCTCGTTTTTTAGTGCCCGCGAAGCGGTCAGCTATTCTCGAATTCCCGTCGAAAGCATACTGCCGGCGGCAGTGTCCACCAGCCAGAGCAGTTTTCCATTTTTTGGCTGGAGCAATTGCGCGGGCAATTGTTCCGGCTCAAACGGACCTTCCAGTACGGACTTCAATGCCGGGGCCTTGTCCGCGCCCGTCACCATGAACATGATCTGGGCGGCGTTGCTGGCAGCCGGCCCTGTCAGCGTGATGCGATCTGTGCACAACTTACCAATCCAGTTTCGCACAACCAGACGTCCGTCAGCATGCAGAGCTTTCGTCCCAGGAAAAAGCGAGAGCGTATGGCCCTCGTTGCCCATGCCGGCCAGCACGAGATCAAATCGCGGATACTCTCCATCCTTCAGTTTGAAGTATTCGCGCAGAGCCTTTTCGTATTCTAGCGCGGCCGTTTCCGCGTCGGCGTATTCACCTTTGATCCGTGTGACCTGTTCCGGCTTGAGCGGCGACTGTGAAATCATCGCTTCCGTGGCCATTCGAAAATTGCTGTCCGGCTGGTCCGGCGCGACGTGGCGCTCGTCACCAAAGAACAGATGTATTTTATCCCAAGGAAGCTGCGAACGTAGAGTAGGATCGTTAACTAGCAGACCGTAAAGCGCTTTCGGCGTCGATCCGCCCGCCAGCGCGACGTTGAAAGAACCCTTCTCGCCCACAGCTGATGTCGCGGCTCGCACGAACTCCTGCGCGGCGCGCTTGGCGAGGGCTGCGCCGTCCGCTAGGACTCGAATCTCGCGCTCCACCGCCGCTCCACTCACGTAATAATTCCTGCTCGATCAGGGGCAGCAATCCGGCCGCGCTTATCCACTTCCTCTTCGCCGATGCGCCGCCAAGATCGCCCGTCGCGCTCCAGCAAATCATCTGCCTCGATCGGCCCCCACGAGCCCGAAGCATAATTTGGAAATCCGCGCGCGGGCAACGCGCGCCACACGTCTAAGATCGGCTGAATCACATTCCATCCCGCCTCGACCATGTCTGATCGTTGAAAGAGCGTGGCATCTCCTGCCATGCAATCGCGCAGCAGCCGCTCGTAGCCGGTGCTATGCTCCAATCCAAAATACGTGCTGTAGTCGAAATCCATATTCACGAGGCCGAGCTTCATGACTGAGCCGGGAACTTTTGCGCCAAAACTGAGCGAGATGCCTTCTTCCGGCTGAATGTGGATGACGAGGCGATTGGTTTCGAGATTTTTAACCGTGGTGTTGCGAAACAGGACAAAAGGCGTACGCCGGAACTGGATCACGATTTCGGTTGTGCGCTGCGCGAGGCGCTTTCCCGTGCGCAGATAAAACGGCACACCTGCCCAGCGCCAATTATCTATCTGCAATTTCAGCGCGACAAATGTCTCTGTGTTCGAATCGGGTGCGACATCCGGCTCGCCGCGGTAGCCGGCGACGCGCTGGTTATCCACCATTCCACCGCCGTACTGTCCGCGCACCATGTTCTTCAGCACGTCCTCAGGATTGAGCGGTTGGATGGCGTGGAGCACTTCCGCTTGCTTGTTGCGAACTTGATCGGCATCGAACGAAATCGGCGGCTCCATCGCGGTCATGGTCAAAAGTTGAAATAGATGATTTGGCACCATGTCGCGTAGAGCGCCGGCGGTCTCGTAGAAGCCGCCGCGATGTTCGACGCCCACGGTTTCCGCCGCGGTGATCTGCACGTGGTCCACGTAATTGCGATTCCAAAGCGGCTCGATGATGTTGTTCGAAAAGCGAAAGACCATCACATTCTGGACAGTTTCTTTGCCAAGATAGTGGTCGATGCGGTAGATCTGGTTTTCCGTCAGAACCTGCTTCAAGTCCTGGTTAAGCTGCTTCGCCGATTCCAGGTCATGGCCGAATGGCTTCTCGACAATCACACGTGCCCATCGGCCGTTTTCTTCTTTCGTCAGGCCGGAGTCACCCAGCATTTTGGCGATCGGAGAAAAGAATCTCGGTGCCACCGCTAAATAAAAGAATCTGTTTCCCTGCGTGCCATGAACCTTATCGGCTTCATCAATCTGCTGTTTCAGCCGCTTGTAGGCCTCGGCGTCTTGAAAATCACCTCTGACGTAGTAGATTCGTTCGGCGAGCTCCTCCCAGAATTTCAGGTCCACCGGCGCCGGAGCATATTTGGGAATCTCTCCTCCCAGCATCCTGCGAAAGCTTTCCGTCGTGAAGTCGTTAGTCGCGAATCCCACAATGGCAAACTGTTTCGGGAGCAGATTGTCCTGCGCGAGGTTGCAAAGTGCAGGCAGCAATTTACGTTTGGTCAGGTCGCCGCTGGCGCCAAAAATGACCATCACGCAGGGCGCGGCGGTAGGATTCGAATCAGGTTGGTTTGGAATCATGGCTGCCGTTTTCTTTCTTCGTGCGCCAAACGGTTTCCGTAATCGCTAGTGCCCGGACTTCTTTTCGATGTGTCCGCCGAATTGGAAGCGCATTGCCGACAAAACTTTAGCCGCGAAGTCATCTTCCCCGCGCGATGTAAATCGCTGGAACAATGATGCGGTGAGGACCGGCGCTGGCGCGGTTGATTCGATCGCCGCAAGAATCGTCCAGCGTCCTTCCCCGGAATCGGACACGCGGCCGGAAAATCGTTCCAGCGTCGGCTGATCGAGCAGGGAAATGGCCGTCAAATCGAGCAGCCACGATGCAACGACGCTGCCCCTGCGCCAAACCTCTGTGATGTCCGCAAGATTAAAATCGTACTGATAGTGTTCCGGATTGCGCAGCGGCGTCGTTTCCGCGTCGGCTTCGCGGTGGGATTTGCCCGCGTTGGCATGCTTTAGGATGTTCAAGCCTTCCGCGTAAGCCGCCATCAACCCGTATTCGATGCCGTTGTGTACCATCTTGACGAAGTGCCCTGCGCCGGAAGGGCCGCAGTGCAGGTAGCCTTCCTCGGCCGTGCCCGCCACTTTGTCTCGCCCTGGCGTGCGATCAACATTCCCGCGTCCAGGCGCAAGCGTTTTGAAAATCGGATCGAGGCGCTTCACAACTTCTGTCTCGCCGCCAATCATCTGGCAATAGCCGCGTTCCAATCCCCAGACGCCGCCGCTCGTGCCCACGTCGCAATAATGGATTCCCTTGGCCGAGAGTTCCTTCGCCCGGCGAATGTCATCAATGTAATACGAATTTCCCCCATCGATCACGGTGTCGCCGGCTTCCAACTTGCCCACCAAGTCATGCAGAGAGGCGTCCACGACCGCCGCCGGCACCATAAGCCATACCGCGCGGGGCTTCTGCAGCTTCTTTACAAAATCATCCAGCGACGTTGCACCCGTCGCACCCTCGCCTTCCAGTTGCTTCACCGAATCCGCGCTGCGGTCGTACACCACGCACTTGTGACCGTTCTTTTGCAGGCGTCGAACCATGTTGGCGCCCATTCTTCCCAGCCCGATCATGCCAAGTTGCATCGTGTCCGCTCCTCAGTGTTTGCCAGTAGTAGAAAACTTACTTAAATTTTTACGCGATGGCTTTTTGCACGGCTTTTGAAAGCGCCGCTAAACCCGATTTCAGATTCTTCCCCAAGTGAACGCGCAAAGCACGCCGGCCGCGTTCGGCGAGAACGGCGAAATCTCCACGCGCCTGCGCAGCCTTCACAATGCCGAAAGTATATTTTTGTCCAGGGACCGCCAGATCTTTGGCATCGTCGCAAGTAATCTGTAGAAAAACGCCGCTGTTGGGACCGCCTTTGTAGGCTTGCCCAGTCGAGTGGAGAAAACGCGGCCCAAAGCCCAGGACGGTTGCCACCTTTTTCTTGTCGCGCACCGCGTGACGGATGCCCTGCAAAAGTTTTTCGTTCGCGGTATTCATCGTGACGTAGCCCAGCACGCCAAAATAATCGCCAGCCCCAAGCCGGGAGAGATGGGCTCTCAATACGTCGGCCAGTTTCGAGCCGCCCTTCAACGCCGCAGTGTTTTTCTCGTCGGCGAAAAGCTCAATGCCTTTCTCCTCGCAGAATGGCGTTTCTGGCGGAAGACTCCCCGTCGTTTCGTACTGGCTTGTCAATTTCTTTGTTTCGATCTTGCTGGCTTCGACGTCAGGCTGATTGAATGCATTGATGCCGATGATGGAGCCCGCCACTGCAGTGGCGATCTCCCAACGGAAGAATTCCTGGCCGAGATTGTAAATGTTCGGCAACGTGATGCGCACGACCGGATGCCCAGCCTTCTCGATTGCAGCAACCGCCGCATCCTGCGCCTTGTTCGGTTTCGACGCCAGGCGCAAATAAGCAAAAACACGATCATTCCCATAAGTAGCCGGCTTGGCGAGCCGCTCGCGGACCACAGGAATAATGCCCTTGCCATTCTTTCCCGTCGATTCAGCAATCAGCTGTTCCAACCACGCGCCCAGATCAGAAATACCCGGCGATGCAACGATCGTAATTTTGTCCCGCCCATGATTCGCGGCCACACCTAGGATTGTTCCGAGTACGACACCCGGATTCGAATCAGCAGAAGTGGAGGCGCCACATGCTTGCACCATTTCTTCCGTGTCTTTCAGGAATTTCGCAACATCCATTCCCATAACTGCGGCTGGAACCATGCCGAAATTGGAAATCGCGGAATAACGCCCGCCAATGCTCGGCAAGCCCATAAAAATCCTGCGGAATTTATCAGCTTCGGCAACCTGCTGCATCTTGGAGCCCGGATCGGTGATAGCAATAAAGCGATTGCCAACTTCCTTCTCACCCACCTTGGCCTTCACACGCTCAAAAAAGTATTGCTTGTAAATGTTTGGTTCGAGCGTGCTCCCAGATTTGCTCGAAACGATGCAAATCGTGCTCTTGAGATCCACTTTCGCTTCGATGGCCCGAATCTGCGCGGGGTCAGTGGAATCCAAAACATGCAGCTCGGGATGGCCTTTAATCTTTCCGAACGTAATGCGCAAAACTTCCGGGCAGAGACTCGATCCGCCCATGCCCAGCAAGAGCGCATGCTTGAATCGCGCTTTCTTTATATCCTCTGCAATCTGCTTAAGAGCAGCAATGTGCGCAATCTGCTCTTCTGTGATGGTGAGCCAGCCAAGCCAATTGCTCTCGTCCGTGCCACTCCAGAGCGAAGCATCTTTCTGCCAGAGTCGCGCGACCTTATTGGTTTTTTTCCAATCATCGAGCGACGCGGCGACCGCTCCTGCAAGCTGTTTCGGTAATTTGTATGTTTGTTTGTTGACGCTCACGCGTGCACTCCGGCGCTTTTGCCCGTGGCTTCCAGCAATGTCTTGAACGCGTCCGCGAAAAGTTTGACGCCATCCGCTAGAAGCTTGTCTGTCACTTCCTTCATCGAAATCCCCGCCTTGGCCATGTCCGCCATGGTCTTTGCCGCTCCGTCAACGTTTTCCGTCAGGCTCGGGCGAAGCTTGCCGTGATCACGGAACGCATCGATTGTAGCCGGCGGAATAGTGTCCACCGTGTCCGCGCCAACCAATTCTTCAACGTAAATTACATCGCGATACTTTGGATTTTTCGTGCTGGTGCTGGCCCACAACAGGCGCTGCGTTTGCGCACCCTTGGCCGCGAGAGCTTTCCAACGTGGACCACCGAATAGTTCCTGATACTTCTTATAAGTAAGCCGCGCGTTGGCAATCGCAACCTTTCCGCGAATGCTTTCAAGCAGAGCCGTTTGGCTCGCGTCCGCCCCGGCCTTGAGCTTTTCATCAATCTTGCCGTCCACGAGAGAGTCAATCCGGCTGACGAAAAAGCTGGCAACACTGGCGATTTGACTAATGTCTTGGCCCTTAGCAGCACGAGCTTCGAGCGCCGATAGAAACGCTTCAGCGACGTTCTCGTACGCGGACTGGGCGAAGAGAAGAGTGATATTGATATTGATGCCCTCCTCGAGGGCCTGACGTATTGCAGGGAGTCCTTCAGGTGTGCCGGGAATCTTAATCATGACATTTGGTCGATCCACCGCTTTCCAAAGGCGGCGAGCTTCCGAGAGCGAGGCTTTCGTATCGAAGCCCAGGAACGGTGAAACTTCCAGGCTCACATAACCGTCACGACGTTTCGACTCCGAATAGACTGGCTTGAAGATGTCGCAAGCATCCTGCACGTCGCGGAGAGCAATTTTCTCGAAGAGTCCGTTGGCATCAAGACTCTTTGCATCCGGCGAGTTCAGGATATCAAGGTAAAGATTGCTGCCAGTGATGGCCTTCTCGAAAATAGCGGGGTTAGAAGTCATACCGCGTAGACCATCATTGTCGATATATTTCTTCAGCGTGCCGCTGGTCAGCAGATCTCTGCGAATGTAATCCATCCAGGGCGATTGTCCGTAAGCGAGCAGCGCTTTCAGTGGATTGGTTCCTTCGCTAGTGGAGATATTGGGAATCGTTGTTGTCGTAGTCATGATAGTTCTCCTTCAATTCCAATCTATATTGTACGCCACGGCAGGGCGGCGCGCTTTCAGGTTTGAAGTTCCACAGCTTTTCTTATGGCTTTAATCCTGCCGCAAACTTTGCTTCCAGCGCTTTCACTTTTCCAAGCCGCCGCATGTGGCGCTCTTCGTTTGTAAATTTCGCGCTAAGAAAAGCCTTCACTAGTTCTTCCGCCAGCTTCACGCCGATCACGCGCGAACCCAGCACCAGCACATTGATGTCGTCGTGCTCTACTCCCTGGTGCGCCGAATACGTGTCGTGGCACATCCCCGCGCGAATCCCGGCCAACTTATTTGCCGCCACGCTTGCACCTACACCGCTCCCGCAGATCAGCACACCGCGCTCCGCTTTTCCATCCAGTACCGCACGGCCCACCGCCTCCGCGAAATCGGGATAGTCAGATGGATTTTCATTAAACGCGCCAACATCTAGCACGTCGTGCCCCAGCGATCGCAATAGATCGCCCACAGCCACCTTCAATTGAAATCCTGCGTGATCCGAGCCAATCACTACTCTCATTTCCGGCTCACTTTCCGAGAACTTCCCTCGCTGCCGCTACCACGTTGTCCACACCGAACCCAAATTTCTTCAATAGATCTTTTAACGGAGCCGAGGCGCCGAAACTGTGCATTCCAATCACTTTGCCCTTCAGTCCGACGTAACGCTCCCATCCGAACACCGAAGCCATCTCCACTGAAACCCGCGCGTTCACATTCGCAGGAAAAACGCTTTCCTTATATGCCGCGTCCTGTTGCTCGAACAATTCCCACGAAGGCATGCTCACGACCCGAGTCTTGATCCCCGCCGCGTTTAATTTGTCGCCAGCTTCCACGCAAAGCGATACCTCACTGCCGCTGCCCATCAAGATTACATCCGGTTTCCCGCCCGGAGCGTCGGCAAGAATATAAGCACCCTTGGCCACGCCTGCGGCTGGTGCATACTTCGTGCGATCAAACGTCGGCATGGCCTGCCTTGTCAGCACCAGCGTCGAAGGTCCATGCGTGTGACGCAGCATGATCTTGTAGGCTTCCACAACTTCATTTGCATCGCCCGGACGCAGGACCAGCATGTTCGGCATCGCCCGCAGCGAAGCCACTTGCTCGACAGGCTGGTGAGTCGGCCCGTCCTCCCCTACGCCGATGGAGTCATGCGTGAATATGTACATCGCCGGAATTTCCATCAACGCGCCCAGCCGCATGCTCGGCCGCATGTAATCGCTGAAATTGAAAAACGTCGCGCTGAACGCCCGCAGCTTCGACAGGGTCATGCCATTCACGATCGCGCCCATGGCATGCTCGCGCACGCCAAAGTGCACGTTGCGCCCGCGATACTGATCCGGGTAAAACTCCCCCGCACCCTCAAACGTCAAGTTCGTTTTGTTGGATTTGGCCAGGTCTGCGGAGCCGCCAATCAGCCAAGGGATATTCTTCGCCAGCGCATTCAGCGTTTTTCCCGAGGACTCTCTCGTCGCCATGCCCTTCGCATCGGCAGGGAAGTTCGGCAAGTCCTTGTCCCAGCCGTCCGGCAGTTGGCCCGTCTGCATGCGCTTCAATTGATCCGCTTGTTGCGGGAACTGTTTCTTGTAGTCCTCGAATTTTGCTTTCCATGCTGCGCTTGCTTCCGCTCCACGCTTGCCGATCCCGTTCTTGAATTGATCGTAGACTCCATCCGGGACCAGGAACTTCGCATCCTCCGGCCAGCCATAGTTCTGTTTCACCAGCTTGATTTCCGCATCACCCAGCGGCTCGCCATGCGCTTCGTAGGAATCCTGCTTGTGCGGCGATCCGTATCCGATGTGGCTGTCCACCACCATCAGCGTGGGCCGATCTTTCGTCTTCAGAAAAGTCTCATACCCTCGACCCAGCATCGTCAGGTCATTTGCGTCAGAAACTCGCGTCACATTCCAGCCGTAAGCGACGAAACGCGTCATCACGTCCTCGCTAAAGGACCACTCGGCCGGACCATCAAGCGTTACGTGATTGTTGTCATAGATCCAGCAAAGATTAGAAAGCTTCAAATGGCCAGCGAGGGAAGCAGCTTCCGAAGCTACCCCTTCCATAAGGTCGCCGTCGCCGCACACCACATACGTATTGAAGTTGAATAATTCAAAATTGGGGCGATTGAAATTTTCCGCCAGCCATTTGCTTGCGATGGCCATCCCAACGCTGTTGCCTGCGCATTGTCCCAGTGGCCCCGTTGTGGTCTCCACTCCCGTCGTTATGTGGGACTCAGGATGTCCCGGCGTTTTGCTGTCAATCTTCCGGAAGCGCTTGATCTCCTCCATCGAAACTGCGAGTTCGTTCGAAACTTCACCTTTCGAATTAACCGAGCGCACGCCCGCCAGATGAAGTGTGGCGTAAAGCAGCATCGAGGCGTGGCCTGCCGACAATACAAATCGATCGCGGTTCGGCCAAGTGGGATCGGCAGGATCGTAACGCAGCACCCGCTGCCAAAGAGCGTAAACCACTGGCGCAAGGCCCATAGGAGCGCCTGGATGACCGGAATTCGCTTGCTGCACCGCATCGATCGCCAGAGTTCGTATGGTGTTTATGCTCAGCTGATCGATGATCGATTGGTGGTCACCCGGAACAGGGTTCTGCTGGCTCACAATTACTCCCGTCGCGGGCAGAAGAGGGACCCGCGAATCATGGTCAGATTTTAGATGCACCGCGGTACCGGAGCGGGCGAAGAGATTTTACGCCAAAACGAAAATGCCTGCTCGTTTGGATAAGGGAAGAGCCTGGTCGCGGATTCCGATTAAGCGTACGGAAAGATAGACGCAACACGGTCGCGAAGGCCTGTTGATGAAATTACTGAATCTTATAGTGGTTAAAGTTTTCAGATGGCGAGTTCCATCTGATTCAGATGGGGCTGCCAGGAACTATGCGGAGGTTCAAGCCAACAAAGGGCGGCAGTTTTCCTGTGGCTGCTGCTCAAGCGCTTGTCGAACCTTCCGCAGGAGCGACTCGCGAGAGAAGGGCTTCGCCAGGAAAATCATCTCCGTCCCCACACTTCCGGGCTGCGTAATGAAGTCATCGGGATATCCGGACATGTAGAGCACTTTTGTCGACGGGCGGAGACTCGCCAATCGTTCAGCCAATTGTTTCCCGCCCATGATGGGCATAATCACATCCGTCAGAAGCAATTGGATTGGGCCACCGTAGGCGGTGGCGAGGCGTAGCGCCTCTCTGCCGTTTTCAGCCTCCAGCACCGCGTAACCACCAGCTTTCAAAAACTCCCTAGCCAACGTGCGCAATGGTTCCGAATTCTCGACGAGCAGTATTGTTTCCGTGCCCTTGCGCGCATCTGTTTCTAGTTCACCATCGAGTCGAGTTGCAACAGGGTTCTCAAGGCGAGGCAAATAAATCTTGAAAGTCGTGCCCTGACCGAGGTTGCTGCGAACCCAAATGAACCCACCGCTCTGCTTGATGATCCCATACACAGTGGCCAGCCCTAAGCCGCTTCCCTCGCCGAACTTTCTCGTTGTATAAAAAGGCTCGAAGATTCGGTTCTGCGTCTCATCATCCATTCCGCAGCCTGTGTCCGTTACTTCCAGAACGACGTATTTTCCCGGTGGAACACTCGCCTTCTTGAAAGTCTGGGTCTCTTGGAAATCCTCGTTGCCTGTTCCGATTGTGAGTTTTCCGCCTTGCGGCATGGCGTCCCGCGCGTTGAGCACTAGATTCATCAGCACCTGCTCGAATTGCACGGGATCCACCCGCACACTTCCCAATGCGGGATGCTGCGAGGTAACAAACTCAATCCGTTCGCCAATCAAGCGTCCCAGCAGCTTCTCTGTCTCGGCGACAATGGTGTTCAAATCCAGGGTTCGCGGATAAAAGACTTGCTTGCGGCTGAATGCCAGAAGTTGGCGCGTTAGAGAAGAAGCGCTTTCAACGGCTTTCTTGATCTGCGTCACGCTCTTGAAAGCCGCGTGCGCCGGCTCGATTCGTTCGAACAATAGCTCCGCATGCCCGTTGATGACGCACAGAAGATTATTAAAGTCGTGAGCCAGCCCGCCCGAAAGACGGCCGATCGCTTCCAGCTTCTGCGCTTGCCGGGCCATATTCTCCAGCTGGCGCCGTTCCGTAACATCGCGGGCGATTCCTTGAACACCTACTTTCACTCCATTGGACTGAAGAAGATGAGCGCTCACCTCCAGAAGCACTTTGCCGCCGTCTTTGCGCAACATTGCTATCTCAAAGTGTTGCAAGGGTTGCTCGCTAACGATGAGTTTCATCATCTGCGTGCAGAGATTTAGGTGCTCCGGAATTACATAATTCTTGATATTTGTCTGCAGAACTTCGTGTCTTGACCACCCCATTACATCCTCGGCTGACTTATTCAACGAGGTGATATTTCCCTCTAAATTGAGCGTGAAGAGGATGTCCTTTGCGTTTTCGAAAAGTTCATGAAATCGTTGCTCATAATTGCGGACCGCGCTCTCCGCGCGCCCGCGTTCGATGGCATACCGCAATGTCTTCTGCAGCAATTCCCGGCTGAGTGTTTCTTTCACAAGGAATTCGGATGCGCCCGCTTCCAGCACTTCCTTCGCGAGCGCTTCTCGCTCCTTGGGAATCATCACGATGATCGGCAGGGAATTGGATTGCTCCCGGATCTTGGCCATGCCAATGGCTGCGGGGTAGCCCAGTGTTTCCACGTCCAGGAGCAAAGCGTCAAAGTTCTCAGGCGTCGCTGGCGACAAACGATCCTGCAATGACGCCGCTGCTACGGCATGGAACGTGGCTTCAGTTCCACCTTCCAACATTGCACAGATGGACTTGAACCACTTCGAATCATTCTCAATCATCAGAATTCGGTGCGCTTGCGGCAACATGATGCGTCTTGCTTGCTCCTCGATCACTTTCCGGTTTTCCCGCGAGGCCGAACATCTTTTTTATCAGCCCCGCGGGTCGCCTTCCTACCATTCACTGACTCTGCGGAAATAGTCTTGCAATCTCCTGCATGAGTTTTTCTGGCATCCCCATTTTTTCCACGAAACCATCTGCTCCACTCCGCAGGCATTCCTCCCGCAGCGCAAGGCCATTTAACTCGGAGAAAATCAGCACTCGCATTTCCGGGAACGACCTTCGCAACTCCCGCGCCGCCTCGAAACCGTTCATTTGGGGCATGCTCAGGTCCGTCAGGACCAGGTCGGGGCGAAAGCGTTCGGCTTGAAACAGGGCATGATGGCCATCGCGGGCGGTCGCCACAATCTCGATTCCGCTCTCCAATTCGAGATACTTGCAAACGGAACGCAAAGCGTTCGGCGAATCATCAGCGATAAGCACTCGAATTCGGCGATTGCTGGATGCCATTACACACTCCCAGGGAACACAATGCGTTCCGATCCTTCGCATAAGTGTGCACCGATAGCATCCGGCGTTTAAATTCGGCTGATTCCCTAGGGAGTTCGCTGTAGAGGCGGGCGGGGTTTTAACTTTGGATGATCTTGTTGCGAACTGCGTACCGCACCAGTTCCGTTACCGAATGGAAATCGAGCTTAAGCATGATGTTGGCGCGATGAGTTTCCGCCGTCTTCACGCTGATTTGCAGGATCTCTGCTACTTCCTTGTTACTCTTACCTTCAGCAAGAAGCTGCAACACTTCACGCTCTCGTGGCGTCAAGCGGCTTCGCGAAGACCGGTTGAATGCCCAGCCGTCGCCAGCGGGCTGGGCCGTCTTGGAAGCGGCCTCCGACACGCGCGAAGACAAATACGGTTTGTGACGCCGAAGAGCATCAACTGCGGCAATCAAGTTGCGATCCGCGTCGTCCTTTAATATGTATCCATGGGCGCCCGCTCCGAGAACCTCCTGAACCAGGAGTTCAGAGTCGTGCATCGTCAAGATCAGCACTTCCGTCCTCGGCGAGACCTTGCATATCTGGCGTGTGGCCTCCACTCCGTTCAACAGGGGCATTCCGATGTCGAGCACTGCCACGTCCGGCTTATGTTGGCCGGCCTTTTCCACTGCTTCGCGCCCATTGGCAGCTTCCGCGCAAACTTGCCACCCGGTCTTGGACTCGAGCAGCGCGCGAAGTCCTGTCCGCACCACGTGATGGTCGTCAGCTATGAGGATGCGAACGGGCATCGGCAACCTCGGTTCTCACTGGGATGGTAACCCGCACTATCGTTCCCGAGGAACTGGATTCTATTTCGAGTCTACCGCCAAGCTGTGTCATTCGTTCGCGCATTCCCAGGATGCCGACTCCCAGGCGAGTTCCGGAGCCATTCCCGCGCTCGATGGTGTTTTTTTCCATCCCTCTGCCTCGATCGCTGATTTCCAGGTTGACCCTGCTGGAATCGCCTCGCAATTCAATCTTGGCCGTCTTGGTGCCGGAGTGCCGTTGAATGTTTGACAGGCTCTCTTGCACGATGCGGAACAGCGCCGTCTCCGCCTCCTGCGGCAACCGGCCAAAACCGGCCTGGATGTCCAATTCCAGTTTGATCCCGCTGCGCTCACTGAATCCCTCGGCGTACTCTTTCACCGCCGAAACCAGACCCAGCTCGTCCAGTAGCGGTGGGTGCAAAAGATAAGATAGCGTTCGAATCTCCCGCGACATTTCTTGGAGCACCCTCCGTGCTTCCGTCAGTGCTTTTCGTGATCGCTCGTCGAGAGCCGCCGAAGACCGCATCGCCTGCGCTAGATTCAGATTCACCGCAAGCACACTCTGCGCCAGGCTATCGTGGAGTTCCCGCCCCAGCCGCCGCCTCTCTTCGTCCTGTAGCTGCAGCAACCGCGTGGAAAGCTGGTGCAACGCTTCCTCCGCCTGCTTGCGCTCGGTAATGTTGATGAACGTGTTGACCGCCGCGGAGATGGAACCATCAGGCGCGTATTGCGGTACCACGTTCCCCATCGTCCACAGCATTTCGTTCGATCCCGGTTGCCGCCAGCCGATCACTTCATTTTTCACTGTCTTCCCCGTCTTCAGCGCCGTGGGTCCTGGCCTCATTGAAAATGGGATTTCGGTTCCGTCTTCGCGAATCGAGGTCAATTCCAATTCTGAAGAGTCTTTTCCGTATACTTCCGCCAGTCTGAGTCCAAACATTTCTTCTGCCGCCTGGTTCGCAAACTGAATTTTCGCGTCTGGTCCCAGCACCACCACCCCAACGTGGAAGTCTCGCACCAAAGTTCGAAAACGTTCCTCACTGTTGCGTAACGCTGCTTCCGCTTCCTTGCGTGCGGTGATGTCCCGCACGATCGCCAGGTTACAAAGCTTGCCGTCCAGCTCGATCACCGTCCCGGAGAATAGGCACAGGCGCGCTCCTCCATTTTTCGTCACACAGACGAACTCCTCATCGCGCACTTCAAGTTCTTTTTGAAGTTTGGTTAGGACTTCCGTCCGTCGCGCATGGTCCCTCCACAAATTCAATTTCGCTCCGCTTCTTCCAATGGTTTCTTCACGCGAATAACCAGTAAGCCGGATGAAGCTGTCATTGACTTCCAGGAATTCGCCCTCCGGGACCGTGCTGATGCCCACGGCGTCAGGGCTGGAGCGGAACGCCGTGAAGAACATGCGCTCCGAGCGGCTCAGCGCCTCCTCGGCATGAAGGAGATCTTCCGCGACCCGGCGTTGCCTTTCGTTCGTCAACACCAGACGAGCCGCGGAGAGAATGAACGACGCGGTAATCGCCACCCAGGCCACGGTGATCTGTTCGGCGGCAATCCTTCGTCCCATGAATAAAACTAGCAGCGGGATAAGAATCGGCAGACCCTGCGAGACAACAATTGTTCGGAACCGAGAGCTCACTTCCTGTTTTACGAGTTCTTCCTCCCGCTTCCAGGTTGCGGCCATCAAGGCTACAAACAGAAAAGGTGCGCACCAAGTAACGTCCGTCCACCTCGCTCCGGTGCGCGATGTGAACGGAGCAATCAAAAATATGACGTCAGAAATGCTCGCCACCAGGAAAAGACCCGCCACTCCATCGAAAAATCCTCGAATCGAGCGCCTCGAAACCGTCGTTGCCCGAATCAAAAACGCCCCGGTGAGCGCAATATCGCGAAACATCTGGAGCCTGAAGACTCTCAGGACCATCTGTGGCCCTTCTGCCTCCCATCGCGAGGGAACGTAGAAAAAATAAAGATAGGCCGTAAGTGCCACGACTCCGATTTGCGCAAAATCCAACACTTGCTGCCAATCGATGACTCCCGATTCTTTCGCCGGTCTAGGCAGAAGCATCATGACTGCAGGCGTAACCCAAAGGACGAAAAGGATGTCGGAAGGCCAGGGAGTCAGCGAAGACGCGTGGGCAAAGCACTGATAATAGGTCTCGAGTGCCTGCCCGGCAAAACACAGGAACAGAGCCGTGGCCAAAAGCATCCAGAGTTGCCGTAAGTACTCTGACGATCGCCGGGCGACTTGAAGTGAACATAGAGCCGCCCACAGGACAATCGCCGTTTGCAAGAGGTCTGAAAGCAGCAGGCTTGTCGCGGGGGTGGAGACTTCTTCAACGACAAAAAGGAGAAGCGCGGCAAGGAGCCCCGCCACTGCAATGGCGAACCACGTAAACTTTCCAGAGGGACCCAAGAGGAACCTCACGCGCTCCACTCAGTCTATGTCGAGTCAAACCTCCTTAACAAACGCCGCGAAGGCCCCGAGCACTATCAGGAAACATTCCCAAATCGAAATCAGTGCAGTCATTGTTGACAGATGCTGTCTCCGAGCCGAGGAACCGCGGTGGCCGAATGCCGCTCTGGAACTGGACTAATACTGTTGCAGTAGCTGATTGTGTCCGATAGATTTGTATCTGCCAAAGCCCGGGTGGCGGAATGGCAGACGCTGAGGACTTAAAATCCTCCGGGGTTTTACCTCATGGGGGTTCGAATCCCCCCCCGGGCACCATTTTTGAATCAATCAGAAACAAAAACCCATCGCCCGGTCATCCGAATGATCAAATGTCTGCGCCCGACTCCCCTTATCCTCCCCTCTGCGCAGAGTGGTATACACTTCCCCGCGTATCGGAGCGCAGGTCAAAAGGTCCTCGTGAAGGCTAAATCAATGAAACCGCGATTGTGCATCTACGCGCTCCTGACATCTATCTGTACGGGAACCCCCGCCACGACCGCTGCGCCACAGGCTATGCCAGACCGGCCCGCGATCCATTCGCCGATCACCTACGTCGCTCCAACCAAAGAAAGCTACTTGAAGCTTGCCGATGAAGTGGAAGCCGCACTGCACCGCGACGTCCTAAATGTCTGGTTCCCGCGCACGCTCGACACCAAAAACGGCGGTTTCCAGTCCGAATTCACCCGCGACTGGAAACCCCTCGCGAGCCAAGGCAAGTTCTCAGTCTTCCAGTCACGCATGATCTGGGTCGCCGCAGAAGTGGTCATGCGTCGCCCCGAATTGAAAGATCAATTTTTGCCTGTCTTGCAGCATGGCATGAAGTATCTGAACGATGTCCTATGGGACAAACAATACGGTGGTTTCTATTGGGGTTTAGAAGATAACGGCCAAGTCTCCCCGCGCTTTTCCGACGGGAAGCATCTCTACGGAATGAGTTTCGCCCTCTACGCCGCCGCTGCTGCTTACCAGGCGACAAAAGATCCTAAATCTCTCGATCTCGCCGTCCGTGCTTTTCGTTGGATGGACGAGCACGCTCACGACGCAACCAACGGCGGCTATTTCGAGTGGCTCTCGCGCGAAGGCAAGGTCATCGCTCCACATGCCGAATCCGGCAAAATCGAACTCTCTCCCGTCGCCGCTTTCCCCATCGGCTATAAATCAATGAACACGCATCTTCATCTCCTGGAGTCTTTCACCCAACTCTTCGAAGTCTGGCCCGATCCAACGCTGCGCCAACGCCTGGAAGAAATGCTCACGATTCTCCGCGACAAGATCAGTGTCGAGCCCGGCGCTATGAATCTCTATTTCACTAATGCCTGGGGCGCGATTCCTGGCCACGATTCCTATGGCCACGACGTCGAAGCCGCGTACTTGATGCTTGAGACCTCCGCCGCCCTCGGCCACACTCACGATACTGCCACCGAGCGCATGGCCAAAATGCTCGTAGACCACGCCCTGGCCTACGGTTGGGACTCCAGTCTCGGCGGCTTCTACCAGGATGGCACCGCCTATGGTGCGCCCGAAGACAAGCGCAAGGAATGGTGGGTGCAGGTCGAAGGTTTGAACGCTTTGCTTTTGATGCACGAAAAATACAGCGCGAAATCCGATTTGTATTTCAAAGCATTCCAACACCAATGGAATTTCATTAAGGAATATCAAATCGATTCGGAATTTCATGGTTTGTACTTCCTGATCGGTCCCGACGGCAAGCCCACGGCTCTAGACAAAGGCAGCATTTGGAAAGCTGCCTATCACGACGGCCGTGCGTTCCTCAATGTTTCAGAACGCCTTCGAAGACTGGCGCAGCCCGGTTCCCAATAAGACAGCGTTCGATGCAACTTTCGTTGCGCTCGTCTCGTCTCGTTCTAGAATCGTCCAGCGCTAAATCGCTTTGGAACTGGCACCATTTGCCGTGAGACCTTCGTGGAGGAATTAGTGACGGTGACCGATAATTTCGATCTCATCATCATCGGCTGCGGCCCCGCCGGTGAAAAGGCCGGCGCCCAGGCCGCCTACTTCGGCAAACGCGTCGCCGTGATCGAGCGCGCCGAACACATGGGCGGCAGTTGCATCAATACCGGCACCGTCCCCAGCAAGACCCTTCGCGAATCGGCGCTTTATTTTTCCGGCCTGAAGCAACGTGGTCTTTATGGCATCGATTACTCGCTGAAAGACAATCTCACCGTTCACGATTTCATGCACCACGAGCGCGAAGTTGTGGACATGGAACGCCAGCGCATCCTGAAAAATCTCAAGCTCCACCACATCGAGCTCGTCCGCGGCCAAGCTGCCTTCGTCGACCCGCACACCGTCAACGTTTCCGGCGCGCAGAGCACGCGCCAATTAAAAGGCGATGTGATCCTTATCTCCACTGGCTCCAAACCGCATCGTCCTTCGGAAATCGCTTTCGATGACATTCACACTTTTGACTCCGATACTTTTCTCCAGATGGATCGCATTCCCAAGAGCCTCGCGGTCATCGGCGGCGGCGTCATCGGTTGCGAATACGCGTCCATCTTCAAGGCTCTCGGCGTGGACGTCACCCTTGTTGACGGGCGCGACCGCTTGCTCCCATTTCTAGACAGTGAAATTTCCGATCGCCTTCGCGACCGCCTTGCTGCTCTCGGCATGCATTTCTTATTCAACGAGCGCCCTGTCAAAACCGAGAATTCCGCCAGCGGCGTTCGCCTAACGATGAAGAGCGGCAAAACTTTGGAAACCGACGCCGCCCTCTTTGCCGCAGGCCGCCGCGCCGCCGTGGATGGCCTCGCTCTCGAAAAAGCGGGCCTCTCCATCAATGACCGCGGCTACATCGCCGTCGACGAGCACTATCGCACCGCCGTCCCACACATTTACGCCGCCGGCGACGTCATCGGTTTCCCCGCGCTCGCTTCCACGTCCATGGAACAAGGCCGAGTAGCGGTCTGCGACGCTTTTCACTTAAAATATAAAGAGCGCGTCGCTTCGCTGCTCCCCATGGGCATCTACACCATTCCGGAAATTTCCGCCGCCGGAGAAACTGAAGAATCCTGCAAAGAAAAGAAACTCGACTACGTCGTCGGCCGCGCCCTCTACGAAAACAACGCTCGCGGCCACATCACAGGTGACACCGCCGGCATGCTCAAAATCATCTTCGCCCGCGCCGATAAGAAACTTCTCGGCGTCAGCATCATCGGCGAAAACGCTACCGAACTAGTCCACATAGGCATGATGGTCCTTGACAATGGCTTGACCATCGACGAATTCATCGAACAAGTTTTCAACTATCCGACTCTCAGCGAACTCTACAAATACGCAGCCTACGATGGCCTCGGCAATCTAGCCGGCCACAAACTTCGCGAAGGCTAACGATGAAATTCTTACTCGCCTGCTCACTTCTTCTCTCCGCTCTCTGCGTCTCTGTGTTCCCCTTTTCTTTTGCAGTTTGCACCACACTTCCAACCACTCAGGAAGCGTCAGCGGCCACGCACTTTTACCTCGGCTTCGACCGCAATATTTATCCCGGCGATGCCATGATGCCGATCCTTCGCAAAACCTTCGCATTCACAAGCTACTGGCTAGGCTCTCCTCCTGGCGAAAAGGCAAACACCTGGCGCGGCAAACGCGAACTCCTCCGCTCGCAAGGTTTTGGTTTTCTGGTTTTGTATCGCGGACGCGACAGTCGCGAACTAAAAAGTACAACTGCCGCGAAAACTCTGGGATCTCGCGACGCAAAAAATGCAACTGCCGCCGCGAACTCCGAAGGTTTTCCAAAAGGCACGATCATCTTCCTCGACATCGAAGAAGGCGGCCGCCTGCCCGCCAACTACCACGCGTACCTCGCCGTGTGGTTCGAAGAATTAACGCACGCTGGCTTTCGTGTTGGAGTCTATTGCTCCGGCATGCCCGTCAAAGAAGAGCCTGGCGTCACCATCACCACCGCCGACGACATTCGCAATAACGCACCTTCGCGCGAAATCACGATTTGGGCCTACAACGACCTCTGCCCCCCATCCCCCGGCTGCACTTTTCCGCAAAATCCTCCTCCGCCGTCTTCGAGCGGCATCGGTAACGCCGCCGTCTGGCAATTCGCGCAATCTCCCCGCCGCAAGGAATTCACCGCGCACTGTCCCGCGAAATACGCCCCCGACGGAAACTGCTACGCCCCCGGCGACACCGCACACAAAAGGTTCCTCGACGTGAATTCTGCGACGTCTCCCGATCCATCGAACGGTGCAAAATAATCGCGTGCGAAAAAAAAGGCGGACTCTTGTCCGCCTCTCTTGCTGTCAATGAAAATGAAATCTAGATCTGCTGGAGATGAAGCTCAGATTTGCCCCATCCCGCCGTCCACGTTGATTTCAACGCCGGTGACATAAGACGCATCTGACGACGCCAGAAACGCAACGGCGCCGGCTACTTCTTCCGGCTGTCCAAATCGCTTCATCGGAACATGGGACAGCACGCTCTTCGCGAAATCATCGATGGCTTCCTGCGGCAATCCCGTGCGCCCGAATATGGGCGTTTCGATCGGCCCCGGCGCGACGGTATTCACGCGGATTCCGCGGCCCACTAGCTCTGCCGCCGCCGTTCGAGCAAACGACCTCAATGCAGCTTTCGTCGCTGAGTAAGCGCTGGTATTTACATTTCCTTTTTCATCCACCACGCTGGTGTTCAGGATGATGGAAGCGCCGTCATTGAGATAGGGAATTGCTTTTTGAATTGTGAAGTAAGCGCCCTTGGTGTTGATATCGAACTGTTCGTCGTAGACGCTTTCTGAGGTGTCGGCGAACGGGGCGAATTTCGCGACTCCTGCGTTCACGAAAAGAACGTCGATTTTTCCCAGTTTTTTCGAAACTTCGGCGAAAAGCTTGTCTACGTCCGGGAGTTTCGAAACGTCGGCTTGAATGGCGACGACGCCGTTTCCGATTGTTTTTACAGCTTCATCCAGAGTTTTCTTGCTTCTGCCAGCGATGGCCACGCGAGCGCCTTCCTGCTGAAAACGCTGTGCGGTGGCGAGCCCGATGCCGCTATTTCCGCCGGTGACTACTGCAACTTTTCCTTCGAGTCTTTTCATGATGTTCTCCCTTTTTACCTGGTGGTGGAAAGCCTGTGTGCCACTGTCAAAGCCCGGTTATGTCCAGGCTTTCTTGATTTCGATGTTTAGATGAGTGTCGAAGTGTTTGGTTGCATCTTTTTTAGGACGTATCTCCGTGGGGCAGCTGTGGCGGAGAGACGGGCAGGTTCGCTACACTTCGGCAAGGCACATGGACCGCTCGCGGATTGAAAAAATATCGAAAGCGCTGGCCGACAAGACGCGGCTAAAGATCTTTGAGGCCATTTCGCGTGGCGAGAAGATGACCTGCGGCGAGATCGTGTCAATGCGCGGCGTGACTCCGGCAACGGTGTCCCATCACCTCAAGATCTTGAGCGAAGCGGGACTCATTGAGTGCCAGAGACAAGGTCAGTTTGTCCATAGCCAGGCCGTTCCCGGAACGATCGAGGCGTACTCGCGCGCGCTTTCAAGAATTGCTGGTGGCAAGAAATCAGCGCGCCACAAATGATCGGGGCAATTCGAATCAGGGGCATGACTCTAGAGCGTTGCGCGGCCTGGAATTAGTTGGTGGGATTTCGCGGGAATTTGAAGTACGGCAAGCGCACACCTTGGTCCATGATCTGGTCGGCGCGGGTACTGGTGGGCGCTTCGAAGCCTTTTGTGCCGCCGCTGGTTACGTAGTCGTCTTGATCTACACCATCGCCGCTGACGCCCAGGCCGCCGACGAGAGTGCCGTTTCGAAACAGACCGGCACTGCCGGGAAAAAACACGATTCCACTTTTGTTCGAATTGGCGGGGCCGCTCTGGAATCCTTGCGTGCAGGGATTTGCAAGATCCATCGTGTACAAATTGAAAAAAGGTCCGGCGCTCGAACCATCGATGCCTGGCGGATAAAGCGGCTGTGCGCCGAAACTGATAGTGCGATTTGTCACCGCCGTGCCCATGGGCACACCGTCCAAGTCGGCGGCTGTTCGAATACTGCTATTGAAGTACACCATGTTGCGCGCTTTGGATGCGGCCACATCAATGCTGAAAACGGTGGAATCCTGCATGCGGCGCAAACCGATGATGGTTCCATAGAGATCCGCAACGGCGATAACCATGCGAGCTTTCGAACCGAGCGGCAAGCGAATCGCCGCACGCGTAGTATTCGCCGTCGCTTCAGCGTTATCCAGTATTTGTGTTACATCTGCAATGCTCAAGCCGCCGAGCGGCCCCGCCGCCGGTGGAATCAAATCACCCTCGGGTGGCTGCCCCTGACTATTTGTTGCCGCCACCAAATAACTTCCTGTGCCTGCAACCGGCCCCGCGGAAAAACCCGACGGAAGAGAAGTTTGATCCACGAAGGGGAGCGCAACCCCGCCGATAAAAATAACGCCAGGCGCCGCGGGCGTCGGCCCAAAGCTATCGCCTGCTCCTCCACGTTGCGATGTGCCCCCGATCAGTGCTGCATACTCTGCAACATTCAGATTGGTCGAAGTTGTCACGACACCGATCCCGCCAACCACCACATTTTTGTAAAAAATAGGGACGCCGCCGGGATTTACGACGGTCGCGTTCGAATCCATCGTGTCGGTCTTACCCGTGACCACTCCGAGTCCGAATCCGCCACCGAGCGCGAGCGAAGGCGGGATTTTATTTTCGAACGTTGGATCGTTGATTAGCGTGCAGCCGCGATTGGTGTTTTCGATTCCGTAGAGATCCGCAGGCGGCTGGTTCATTACGCCCGGAGGAAAATGAATACCGCTGATGAAACGCACAGTCCGCGATGAAAGCGGCGCTTGATCGTTGCTGAAAAACGCGCCAGTCCGTGCCAGCGCAACGGCCAAATCGTTTGCATCCTGAGTTTGTCCGAAGTTTCCAATTGCTGTTGCTGGCGCATTTTGCGTTCGAAACACGCCCAAAACGAATCCGGCGCGGTCCACGACCGCCACTACCATGTCCACGTTCAATGAATTTACTGCGGCCGCCACGATATTTTGCACATCGGCCGCCTGCAACGGTTGCACGGTTGCAATTGGTGGCGGGGCAGTGGGTGCGCTCGTTCCGGTTCCACAACCGAAAAGGAGCATCGCCAAGGCTCCGGCAATTCCGAATGTCAGGAGAACGCCCAGTGCGAGAATGAACTTTCGCTGCTGCAGCGCGCGGCGGGATGCCATCGGCTTCCGGATGATGTGAGAAGTTTCCATCGCGTGAGTACCTTCGTTGGTACCACATTCGTTCACAGCCCCTCAACGGAATTGCCCGGCCTTTGGCGCTTAGTGGTGAACGCTCGGGGCTTGCCGCTGCGTTATCGAATGTGTCCATCTGCTGGGGAAAACTGTTGCCCGGGGCTTCTCGATATTGTTATCTAGTACGCGATTCCTTTTTTCAGCGATTCATTCAGGCCGAGCGCATGATCTTTCTCTTTCCGCGGCAAGTTGGACGCGCGTTCTGCGCGGCTTGCTGCTTTGCCTGCCTGTTTTTTGCGCCGCGTGCCGCTGTCGGTTCGCCACGCCAATCTCCGCCCGCTGCGCAAGACACCGCAAAGCAATCTCGCCAGTCCGGCCCGCCGTTGCGCATCCCTCGGCAGCAGGCGCAGACCACTGCCGCGCTTGATGGCGTCGTCCGTGACGCGGGCTTCTCCAACATTATTCTTCCGGTTCCGGCTGCCGTTCTTACTTTGCGCAACTTGCAATCCGGCCAAGTTTTCAGCGCTGCCGCTTCGGGTGAAGGTGTTTTTCGCCTTTTCCCACTGCCGCCGGGGCACTATGAGCTTCGCGTGGAAGCCAAGGACTATGCCCCTTTCGTTCTTTCCGACCTCAACTTGCAGCCAAACGAGGTCATGACTCTTGAGATTTCTCTCGTTACCATGGCAGCGATGGAGGCGCGCTCGCGCCTGCCGCGTCTTCCTGAGCTGGGCCCCGCTCTTTCGGCGGGAGCTCAACCCTCCGCCGGGACGTATCGCGAGTTTCGCCATCGCCTCGATTCCGATCCCAATTACATTGAAAATATTTCGCCGGACATGCTTCCCCCTGTGGGCGATGTTTTCAACACCGTCCCCAATCGCTGGGCTCTCGAGCAGCCAGACTACCGGCGCTATTCGCAGCGGGGCGAGTACATGTACACCAAGTCTCATTGGTACGATCCGTTTAATCGCAATCGCTTCAAAGGTGACGAGCCCATTTGGCCTGAGGTGCTTGGACAGCAAACTTTTTTGAACATCACCGCCTCCTCCGATACTGTTTTCGACGGCCGCCGCGTGCCTTCGCCCAGCAACGTGAGCAGCGCGCGCCCGGGCAGCTCTGATTTCTTCGGCAAAGGCGAACAGGCATTTCTCGATCAAACTTTTCGAATCACTTTTGATTTATTTCATGGTGATGCGGCTTTCAAGCCGGTGGACTGGCGCATTCGAATCACGCCGGAGCTCAGCCTCAACAATCTAAACGTTCGAGAGCTCGGCATCGTGGGTCCCGATCCGCGCAGCGGCACGAACCGCTTCGATAACCACGTTGGGCTGCAGGAAGCCTTCGTAGAAGTGAAACTCCACGATTTAGGACCCAATTACGATTTCATTTCCGCGCGCGCAGGCATCCAGCAATTCAACGCCGATTTTCGCGGTTTTCTTTTTGTGGATGAAGAGCCGGCGCTGCGCGTCTTCGGCAATCTGCACAGCGATCGCATCGAGTACAACGTCGCTTACTTTCATTTCCTCGAAAAGAATACAAACAGCGGACTCAACACCTTCGATCGACGTCACCAGCAGGTTGTACTTGGGAATGTGTATTTGCAGGATTTCTTTTCCCCCGGTTACACAGCAGAATTCGTTGTCGCTTGGAACAAAGACGATCCGAGCCTCCACTATGACGACAACGGTTTTCTCGTTCGTCCCGCGCCCATTGGTAACGTCATCAATCAGAATCCTGGCGCCGGACCAATCCTCCACGGTATTCGCGTGGGTTATTTCGGCTGGCTAGGTAGCGGCCACATTCACCGCCTAAACGTAACGCACGCCTTCTATCAAGCGATTGGCGAGGACACCTTCAATCCCATCGCTGGACGCGCCGTGACGGTAAATGCGCAGTTGGCCGCCGCCGAAATTTCTTACGACAAAGACTGGATCCGCTACCGCGTTTCTACTTTTTACACTTCGGGCGATACCAATCCGCGCGATGGGCGCGCGCGTGGCTTCGATTCGATTGTCGACTTGCCCAATTTTGCTGGCGGTCTGTTCAGCTATTGGGATCGCGAAGGCATTCGGCTGCTCGGCTCCGGCGTACTTTTGACTACGCCGGGAAGCTTGATCCCGTCACTGCGCGCCAGCAAGGAAGAAGGTCAAGCCAATTTCGTGAATCCGGGAATTTTTCTTGCCAACGCCGGCGCGGACTTTGACATTACTCCAAAACTTCGAGGCTTTGCGAATTTCAATTTTCTGCGTTTCGAACGAACCGAGCCGTTGGAATTTCTACTTTTCCAATCACCGATCCGCCACACCATTGGAGAAGATTTCGGCGTCGGCGTCGAATACCGTCCGCCGCTGACGGAAAACATTGTGCTCACCGGCGGCGCATCGGCGCTTCAGCCCGGCCAGGGCTTCAAAGATATCTATACGGGCCGGACGCAATTCTCGCTTTTCGGGTCGGTGAAGTTTACCTTCTGACATGCGCACATGATTAACAGCCAACGTCAATCCGTTTCCTCTTCTCTGCGAACCCTCTGCGCTCTCTGCGTCTCGGCGTTATCCTTTCTCTTTGCTCTTCACGCCAGCTCAAGGCCGGCTGCAAGCGTCTCGCAGGAAGCCGCGCCATTCCGCGGTCAGTCGCAGGAAGAAGCCGACCGCAAATCCGCGGGCTGCATTTCCTGCCACGCTTCGACGGACGAGCCCACGATGCATCCGACAAAGACCGTGCATATCGGCTGCACGGATTGCCATGGCGGAAATTCTTCTATATCGATGATGTCAGGAGCGGCGCCGAATTCCCCGGGATACAATTCCGCGAAAGAAAAAGCGCACGTCCAGCCGCGCGATCCGGCATTCAAGAATCGTTCGAATCTTCCCGAGCGAACTTATACGAAATGGCTCAAGGAATCCGCGGAGTACGTAAAGTTTGTGAATCCTGGAGATCTGCGGGTCGCGCCCGAAACTTGCGGGACGCTGGGCTGTCACGCCGCCGAGACGCGAGCCGTTTCCACCAGCATGATGACACACTCTGGAATGTTGTGGGGAGCAGCGCTCTACAACAATGGCGGGTATCCAACAAAAAATACGAGGTTTGGCGAAAGTTACGATCGTGACGGCAAGCCGCAATCCATCAAGACTTCTCCGAAGCCCACGCCGGAAGAAACGCGTGCTAAAGGCGTGATCCCCGAGTTGGACCCGCTCTTCCGTTGGGAGACTTCACAGCCTGGGAATGTGCTTCGCGTGTTCGAACGCGGCGGTACCAAAAAAGCGGAGATCGGAAATCCCAATCGCGAAGAAGATCCCGGCAAGCCCGACGATAAGCTGGGCGAACGCGGGTTTGGTACTGAGCTGCGCACCGATCCGGTTTTTCTCGGATTGCAAAAAACGCGTTTGCTCGATCCTGTGATGTCGCTGCCCGGGACCAATGATCATCCCGGTGACTATCGCGCCAGCGGCTGCACGGCATGCCATGTGATTTATGCGAATGACCGCGATGCGACGCACTCCGGGGCATATGCGCAGTTCGGCCACTCTGGCTTCAGCGCGTCATCGGACCCAACTATCCCTAGAAATGAATCGGGCCATCCGATCAAACACACGTTTACGCGCTCGATTCCTTCGAGCCAGTGCATGGTCTGCCACATTCATCCGGGCACGAACATGGTGACGACGTATTTCGGACTCACCTGGTGGGATAACGAAATTGACGGCGACAAGATGTATCCGAAGGAGCAGCGGAATCCCACGGAGGAGCAGCGCTATCAATCGTTCACGCGAAATCCG
Source organism: Candidatus Acidiferrum sp. (assembly GCA_041482215.1). GTDB lineage: Bacteria > Acidobacteriota > Terriglobia > Acidiferrales > UBA7541 > Acidiferrum. Next base: position 47,606 of record JBGPDI010000007.1, read on the forward strand.
GAAGCCGCGGCGGTGCGCGGGCATTGGGGAGACGAGAAATTTCTGGAAAACGTTGGGAGCTCCGATTTCAATAAGCAATTAAAGACCACGCAGTTTGCGGATTTTCACGGGCACGGTTGGATTTTCCGCGCAGTGTTCAATCACGATCGAAAAGGAAATTGGCTGGACAAGGAAGGGAAGCAGATCGCCTTCGATGATCCCGACCGTTTTGGCAAAGCGGTTCATCTTGCTGACATTCATCTCGAAAAGGGAATGCAGTGCAACGATTGCCACTTTGCGCAGGACAATCACGGCAATGGAAAAATCTATGGGGAGCCGCGGGCTGCTGTTGAAATTGATTGTGTTGATTGCCACGGAACGATTCGAAAGAAGGCGACGCTGATTACTTCGGGGCCGGCTGCTCCCGAGGGCGGGCGGCATCTGGATGCTCTGCGCACGCCGTGGGGTTTGCGGCGGTTCGAATCGCGCGGGGACAAAGTTTTTCAGCGCTCGATGTCTGAAGAGGGTAAAGAGTGGGAGATCGTTCAGACCATTGATAGCATCACGCCGGGCAATGTGCATTTCAACGAGAAATCGCTTCGCGCGAAGCTTGTAAACAAAGAGGGTGCGGTGCCTTCGCAGATGCCGAGCGACGACGCTTCGCTCGCGCATGCCAACAGCAACATGACCTGCTATGCCTGCCACACTTCCTGGACCCCGACTTGTTTTGGTTGCCATCTGCAAATGACCGCCAACGCACGCAAGCCCATGCTGCACAACGAAGGTTTGCTGACGAAGAATTACACCAGCTACAACTTTCAAATTTTGCGAGACGACATATATATGCTTGGCGTGGATGGCACGGTCACCGGCCATCGCATCGCGCCAGCGCGCTCGTCGTGCGCCATCCTCGTCAGCTCGCAAAACGCAAACCGCGACTGGCTCTATTACACGCAGCAAACGATTTCGTCGCCAGGCTTGTCTGGCCAGGCATTCTCGACTTTTGTGCCGCACACGGTGCGCGCAAAGGAGACCAAGCAGTGCAGCGATTGCCACGTATCCGAGCAAGACGACAACAACGCGTGGATGGCTCAGCTCTTGCTGCAGGGCACCAACTTCATGAACTTCATGGGCCGCTATGTCTACGTGGCCACCGGCAAAAGCGGTTTGGAGGCCATTGCTGTCGCCGAGCACGACGAGCCTGAAGCTATCTACGGCAGCGACCTGCAGCGCATTGCGTATCCTAGCGACTTCAAGAACTTTCTCGACCACCATCGCGAACTTCGCGCCGCGGCGGCGCATCCGGGCAACGTACTCGACATTCAGGCTCGCGGGGAATACGCCTATGCGGCTCTCGGTCCGGGCGGACTGCGTGTCTACGACATCGCTAATATTGACAACAAGAAGTTTTCCGAGAAAGTTACGACGGCGCCGGTCTCACCCATCGGGCAGCGATTTTATGTGCCAACAAAAAATGCCCTTGCTATCGCTTCGCCCACAACACTCGGCGTCGATCCACTTCGCCAACAATTGCCTGAAAATGAAGAGCAACCGATTCATCTTCTCTACGGCTTTCTCTACGTTGCGGATAAGGAAGAAGGCCTGGTTATTATTGGTGACCCCAATCTAAAAGCGAAGAGTCCCGGTGTAGGAACGCTGCTTGACGGCAATCCGGCAAACAATTTTCTGAAGCGTGCGCTGGCCTTCAATCCGGGCGGCGTGCTCACGGGCGCACGCCGCATCGCGATCGCTGGAACTTTTGCTTACATCCTTACGGACAAAGCGCTCGTCGTTGTGGACCTTGACAATCCGCTGGCTCCGCGCGTTACCGCAAACATTGGCGGGCCCGCTCTCAACGATCCTCGCGGCATCGCCGTGCAATTCCGCTACGCATTTGTTGTTGATCGCGATGGCTTGAAAGTTCTGGACGTTACGGATCTGGCGCAGCCAAAACCAATCGCCAACGCTCTTGTTCCACTCGGAGACGCTCGCAATGTTTATGTTGCGCGAACTTACGCGTATGTTTCGGCAGGGAAGCAGGGGCTTGCGATAGTTGACGTTGAGAAACCAGACGCCCCTAAGCTCGATCAATTCTTCACTGCCGAAGGGAAGTTGAACGACGTCAACGATGTGAAAATTGGAATGGTGGCGGCGAGCGCTTTCGCTTTCGTCGCCGACGGAAAAAACGGATTGCGCGTTTTACAAATTCTTTCGCCGTGGGATGATCCCGCGCATTTTTCCGGTTTTAGCCCGCGCCCTACGCCAAAACTCATTGCTACCGCGCACACGCATGGCCCCGCGCTGGCCATCTCGAAAGGCATCGACCGCGACCGGGCCGTGGACGAATCCGGCAACCAACTGGCGGTGTTCGGGCGGCGTGGTGCCAGGCCACTGAACCGTACTGAGGTGCAGTCCTTGTATTTGCGGGGCAACAAGCTCTACTCGGTGTCGGATTCTTCCTCCACCCATCCTTAGCTTCGTTCGGCAGTCCTTCCCTCTTTCTTCGCCTCCTGTAACCCTTTCAGAGCATGGAATTTGCGGCATTCTGTTGCGATTTGGAACACTCATCTCCTTTTGTTTGTGCCCTTTACGACAACAGAACATCTAACTGAGGTATAATGAATTGTTCACATCTTTAACGCATAGCACCCATCAAAATAATTCGTGGGGCAGTGTGAGGGGAACGCAGTTAAGGTGTATTCAGAGAGGGTGAGGAGGCTTCCCAGAGCGGGCCCACCAAGAAAGAGAGCAAGGGAGTACTAGTACATGACCAAACAATTCTTACTGGCTAGCGATTTCGACCAGACGCTTAGCTTTAACGACTCGGGAGTCGTTCTCAGCGAATTGATCGGCTTTCACGGCTTTGACGACAAGGTGAAAGGGCTTTCGGAGATGAACCTCGTCCAGCAGGGCGCGGAGCTCAGCTATTTAATTCTGCATGATCCGGACTTTCGGAAGGTCCGCCGGGAACATCTGGTTGAGACCGGGAAACGAATTAGGCTGAAGCACGACGTGGCGCTGTTTGCGCGGGCGCTCGAAAATCTTGCGGATGGGTACAAGTTTCATTTCAATGTGATCTCTGCGGCGCCGCAGGAAATCATTCAGTCGGCGCTGGAGGGGATAGTCTCGCCGGACCACATTTTTGGTACGCGGTTTCGGTACAACGAAGATACCGGGGAAGTGCATTCGATCATCCGCGCTTCGGCGGGTTGGGGCAAGATTACGGTGCTTGAGGAACTGCGCTCGACGCTCGGGATCAGCCACGACCAGATCATCTACATGGGTGATGGGAGTTCGGATATCCCGGTGATGATGCACGTGAATCAGTACGACGGACTTACTATCGCGGTGTCCGAAGCCAGGTTTATTACGCGAGTGGCGAAGCGCACCGTGCTCAGCGATAGCTCGATGAGCGTGCTTGTTCCAGTGCTTGAGAAAGTTTTGCGCTGGGACTCGGCGCGCATCCGGAGGCTGTTTGCATCTTACGGGCTGACGCTGCTCGAGTGGGACAAGATGCGCACGGACCGGCTCACTATTCAGGATTCAACTGAGCACGTATCAGTGGCTGCTGCGGCTCAAATCAACGCGCAGTAAGCGCTTCGTATCGTCGGTCTAGGAAAAGGGCGGAGAATCACCCGGAGTGCGAAAAAGGGTGACTCCGCCCTTTCTTTGTTTGGCCTTTGGGGGCAGAATCCTCCTTCGCTCGTTTGGTCTTAACGAGCAGAGGAGAGCCGATGTGCTGCAGTTTTTTGAAGTTCCTTTTCCCGGTTGTCTCATGTCTTGTTCCAGCGATTCTTTTTGCGCAGGCACAGTCGTCCGCAAAGATTGATCTCACGCAACCGCAGGATTACGTCGTTAAGCGCATTTCAAGCGCGGATCTTACAGGTGGAAACGCGGATGCCCGGCAGATCGAGCCGGGTAGCACGCTGACGATGATGGACGCGAACGGGCCCGGGCTGCTGACGCATATATGGTTTACTGTGGCGAGCCCGGAGGGTTACCACCTAAAGAAATTGGTGCTGCGAATTTATTGGGACGGCGAGGCGACACCGAGCGTCGAAGCTCCACTGGGAGATTTCTTCGGCCTTGGCCTAGGCGTCTATCACAAGTGGGAATCCGAGCTTCTCTCCGTCGGCAGCGACAAGGCTTTGAATGCTTTTTTCCCAATGCCGTTTCAGAAACATGCTCGCATTACCGTTTCGAACGAGGGGCAGCAGAAAGTGGATGCGTTTTATTTCAATCTGGACTATCGCGCGCTCTCACAACCGCTCGCGCCGGGAACCCTCTATTTTCATGCTCAGTTCCGCCAGGCTCAGCCCAATCACGGGTGGACCTCCGACTGGAAGAGTAACGGCGATCCCAAGGTCGACGGAAAGAGCAATCTCAATGGAAAGGACAACTACGTTTGGATGGAGGCCACTGGCCGTGGACATTTTGTTGGGGTGACCATGTCCGTCTTCCAGAATCAAGATAACTGGTGGGGTGAAGGCGACGACATGTTTTTCGTTGACGGCGAAGCACGGCCCTCCGTGGCGGGAACCGGCTCAGAAGACTATTTTCTTGGCGCTTGGGATTTTGGCGGGCATCCCTTCTCCTATCGGTTGTATGGCGCTCCTTTAGTTGGTGAAGAACGCGCTGGAGGCAAATCGTCGGTCTATCGCTTCCATCTGGATTCGCCTATTGCGTTTACAAAATCGCTTCGCGCCACCATCGAGCATGGCCACGCGAATCATCGCTCGGACAATTATTATTCCGTGGCGTATTGGTATCAGACCGAACCGCACGCGCTATTTCCGGCGCTTCCCCCAGTCGACCAGCGCATTCCGCGTCCGCAGCAAGTCGGCGGCCCCGGTAATTCCGACTTGGTTCATCCCTGACCGCGAAGCCCAGCATCTTCTGTTTCTGCTACACTACTGCGTTTCCGGAGGCGGCACATGTCTAAGAAATCCATTCTCATGCTCATCGGTGATTACGTGGAAGACTACGAAGTGATGGTTCCATTCCAAGCGTTACTGATGGTAGGTCACAAAGTCGACGCCGTTTGTCCCGGCAAAAAATCGGGGGAATTTGTTCCCACCTGCATTCATGATTTCGAAGGCGACCAGACGTACACCGAGAAGCGTGGCCATAATTTTCAGCTGAACGCTACGTTCGACGAGATCAAGCACGAAGAGTACGACGCGCTGATTATCCCCGGCGGCCGCTCGCCCGAGTACATTCGAACGAATCCTCGCGTCCTCGAAATGGTGCGGTATTTTGCGAAGTCCTCCAAGCCACTCGCGGCGATTTGCCACGCTCCGCAAGTTCTCGCCGCTGCTGGCGTCTTGAAAGGGAAGAAGTGCAGCGCTTACCCCGCCACTGGGCCTGACGTGACTATTGCGGGTGGCACGTACGTGGATCTTCCGATGACCGATGCGCTCACAGACGGCAACCTCATCACCGGTCCGGCGTGGCCAGCACTCAACTCCTGGCTCGCCCAATTCCTCGTGGCACTGGGCACTCGCATCCAGCCATAGCACCAATTATTGTTGTGTCCAATGCAAATTCTCGATTCAATAGATGATTTTTTCGGCTTGTGTCATCACGCTGCTCGAAGCCGGTTCTCCCCTTCCTAAAATCTCCTCCACAGGAGATAATTTCTTATTCAACATCTCACGAAGGGGCGATCTTAGATTTATGGCTAACGTCAACACCAAGCGCGGCGTCATCGGCATTCTTACCGGAGGCGGTGACGTTCCCGGTCTCAATCCCGCCATTCGCGGCGTTACCCTCCGCGCTTTGCGCGAAGGCTATCAAGTCATCGGCATTCGCCACGGCTGGGCCGGGCTCGTGGACATAGTCCGAGAGAAGGATTACGACAACTCTGACAACTTTTTTCTCCTCGACGAGGAGATCGTCGATCGCGCCGGGCGCACGGGAGGCACGTTTCTCCATTCTTCCCGTACCAACCCCGGCCGGGTAGGCAAGGCCAACGTGCCCGTGCACCTCAGGGACAAATTCACTGCCGAGAAGAACGACCTCACTCCGGAAGTGTTGAAAAACCTCGCCTGGCTCGGCATTGACACGCTCATTCCCATCGGAGGCGATGACACGCTCAGCTATGGCGTTCGCCTGCACAAAGAAGGCTTCAAGGTCATCGGCATTCCCAAGACCATGGATAACGACGTTCCTGGCACCGACTATTGCATCGGCTTCAGCACTTGCGTGACGCGCACGATTCAAATGGTCAATAGCCTGCGCACTTCCGCCGGTTCTCACGAGCGCTTCATGGTGCTGGAAGTTTTTGGCCGCTACGCCGGCTTCACCGCCATGCTGCCTACTATGGCTGGCGCCGCCAATCGCTGCGTCATTCCCGAATATAAATTCAATATCGAGCATCTTACTGAACTGCTTGTCGCGGACCGCCGCAAGAATCCTAGCAAGTACTCCATCGTGCTCATCTCGGAAGGAGCGATGTTCGAAGGCGGCGAAATGGTCTTCGAAGGGGAAAGCACCGACGCCTATGGTCACAAAAAGCTTGGCGGCATCGGCGAAATCGTTGGCGATAAAATCCGCGATATCTCCGCAAAATTCAACAACGGCAAAAAAATTGACGTCATCAACCAGAAACTTGGCTACCTGGTGCGTTGCGGCGATCCCGATGCCATTGATTCCATCGCTCCCATGGCCTACGGAAATCTCGCTCTCGACCTGCTCCTGAAAAACATCAGCGGGCGGCTCGTGGTTCTAAAAAACGGTCATTACGACAACATTCCTCTCGAAACCGTTACCGCCACCAAAAAGGTCGTCAACGTCAAGGACCAGTACAATACCGACCGTCTCCGCCCCCAATACGCGAGCTTCGAAATGCGGCCGCTCTTCCTAATGACTAACGAAGTCTCCTGAGTTTCGCCCTGTCGAGAATTCTCGCAACCGTTTCTAGGTTGGGGTTTCGTAGCGGCGGCCTTCAGGCCGGCTCGCCTTCCAAGCGAGCCCGCTCCAGCACTTGCTCGCGCAACGTATTCAAACTGTTCGTTATCCGGTCGGCTTCAATGTTCACCAGTGCATAGCGTTCCGCGTGAGGGTCGCCAGCTTGCAGAAGTTCACGGTGATCTTCGCGCAAGTCCGGAAACTCTTTCGCTTGCACGCGCTCGCCGCGTAAAGCCTTCGCTAGAAACGTGAGAGTCTTCTCCGCATCCGCCGCGAATTGGCGGGATGCAGCGCGCGGCGGCACCGCCGGCGTATTCAGCCAACCTGCATCCAGCGCCATCACCGAATGCACGAAACGGTGCGAACTGGCCAGCAGGGCATTCAACCGGTTCATCTGCCCCGCAGTCGTTCCCGGTTCGGCGCTCAGCCGATCAATTGACGCCTCTAAATTCGAACGCGCCAGGCGTGCACTCATCCGTGCGCCGTCCAGTTCGCGCGCATCAATGTCCTCGTTTCGGAGGTACGATCCCGTCAGAATTCGATAGTAATCCCGGTAAGCGTCCAGCATCTGCGCGATTTGTTCCGAGACTCGCGTGCGTTCCCAGGTTGGCCAGATCCAATACGCCAGCAGCGCCAGCGCGCCGCCCGCTGCCGTGTTAATCCCACGAGCCCAGATCACGTCCTTTGGCGAGATTCCGGTGATGGCAATGAGGAGAACAACCAGCGCGCTAATGGCCACTCCGAAAATCCCATAATTCGCGGGGCCGACCCACCGCAAGATTAGCGTGATCGTGAAAATCAAAAGGATTTGCATCGCGATCGTGCTGGGCAGAAAGTGAAAGAGCGCGGTGGCGAGGAACAGTCCCACGATCGTGCCGCTGATACGCAGCAACCCGCGGCTGAACGTCGTCGTGAACTCCGGCTTCAGCACCAGGACGATGGTCATCGGCAGCCAATAGGAACGACGCCAGTAAAAACTTCGTTCCAAGATATTTCCCAGCGCCACCATCGCTGCCAACCGAATGGCGTGCCGGAATGCGGATGATTGCAGATTCAGATTCGCGCGCAGCGTCGCCAGCACTCCGCTAAACCGCAGGCGAATCGGCTGCTGTGCTTCCTGCCTCGCGTATTCTGCCTGGCCCGCAGGTGTGGCGTTCGTAGTGAGATCCACCGCAGACCGCATCTGGCCGTTCAGCGCGTCCATTTGAAAGCGCGCGTCTTTTGCCACTGCGGCAAGAAACGAAGCCGATAGCGCGCTGGTTTCCTGCCGCAGGCGGCCGGAAAAAGATTCCATCGCTCCGATATTCTCCTTGGAAGATTTTGCGGGAGTTCCCGAAACAAGAGACTCTCCAATGGTTTGGAGCACGGCGGCGGCGTTTTTCAAATACTCGCCTAGAATTTGCACCGCCGCGTGCAGCGGGCTTTCGCGTTGCATTCGCAGGTGCAATCGCGAGAGCATCAGCAGACTAAGGCGAATTCGTTCTGCTTGATTGAGCAGCGCGCGATAGCGCACTGCTTCGACCCCCGCGTCGCGATCAAGCCCGGTGAGCGCCTCCTGTGCTTGCGCGCTTTCCAATGTCGCGGGCGGCGCCGAGGTTGCATTCAAGGGTTGTTCTGCCGCGCGCGACAACTCCGTATAGAAATTGCCGAGGGCACGGCGCTCCGGTTCATAGCGCTGCACGGGCCAGAGTGCGATTGAGAGCAATGTTTGAAGCAACCCGCCGGCCAGCGCGAGCCCCGACGAAATCAGGGCTTGCCGCGACGTCAGCGGCTGCGCTGCATAAATCATCAGCGTCACCAAGCTGATCACTCCAAGGTCGGCGGCGGTCGTGCTTACCGCCACAAACATTCCTGCGGCAAAGGCCCACAGCGTGGCGATGACTACCGCGGCCATGGCGTGTATACCGAAAAGCCCGCCCAGAAGAACGGCCAGCGCGCACAACACGCTGGAAGAGATCATGCGTTTGGCGCGCTGTGCGTAGGGGTCGCTGCGGTCGGAAAAGGCGACGTTGAGCGCTCCGCTGGCTACCACTACGCCGCCGCGTGGCATATTCAGCGCGAATCCGGCAACGAGCGGCAATAACACGCCCACTGAGTTGCGCAGCGCCAGGTATGGCGACAGCTTGGGGGAATCGAAGCGTATCAACACGCGCCAGAACGCGTGTGCTGCACCATCATGAGCGGCGGGCGTCTGCGGAGCAGGCGCTGAGTACGGGGCGGAAGTATCCTTTGATTCGGAAGCCATCAAAGAGTCAAATGGAGCGTTGCACGCAATGCACGCCCGTGTTCATTGTAGCGAAGGATGCACGATCGTGCTGATGGCATAATTTGTATCAAAACGCGCGAACTTTTCATCCAACCGGCAACTGCTGACTAGGAGAAACTCATGCTACAGCGTCAACTTGGAAAAAACGGCCCTCGGGTTTCTGAAATGGGGCTCGGCTGCATGGGCATGTCGGAATTCTACGGTGTGCGTGATGACGCAGAATCCATCGACACCATTCATCGCTCCATCGAGCTCGGCATCACGTTTCTCGACACCGCGAACATTTACGGCTACGGGGACAACGAACTCCTCGTTGGCAAAGCCATTCGCGGTTTGCAAGACAGGGTTTTTCTCGCGACTAAATTTGGAATTCTTCGCGACAAGACCGATTCTACCGTGCGCGGCGTCAACGGCCGGCCGGAATATGTACGCGAAAGCTGCGATGCCAGCTTGCAGCGGCTCGACGTTGACTCGATCGACCTGTACTACCGGCACCGCGTAGACCCCAGCGTGCCCATTGAAGATACCGTCGGCGCTATGGGGGAGCTAGTGCGCGCCGGAAAAGTGCGCTATCTCGGATTGTCTGAAGCCTCCGCCAGCACCATCCGCCGTGCGCACAAAGTCCACCCCATTGCCGCGTTGCAAACAGAATATTCGCTCTGGAGCCGTGACCCGGAGGATGAAATCCTTGCCACCACACGCGAACTGGGAATCGCGTTCGTTGCTTACAGCCCGCTTGGACGCGGATTCTTGACGGGTCAATTCAAGCGCTTCGAGGATTTTGCTGCCGACGACTACCGGCGGAATTCGCCGCGATTTCAGGGAGAGAATTTCCAGAAAAATCTGGATCTCGTCGCGCGCATCGAGACCATTGCCAAAGAAAAGAAATGCACCCCCAGCCAACTTGCCCTCGCATGGCTCCTCGCTCAAGGCCAAGACATCATTCCCATCCCCGGCACCAAGCGTCGCAAATACCTCGAAGAAAATGCTATTGCTGTCGAAATGAAATTAAGTCCGGAAGATTTGCGCCGCATCAACGAGGTGGCGCCGCGCGGTGTCGCTGCAGGGTTGCGCTATCCAGAGCAGGCGATGAATGCTGTGGGGCGGTAATTATTTGCTTGCTCGATCTGCAATTTCGAGGTCGGCTTGAGCGCACAGGCTAAAGCCTGTGCCACATATAGTTACCGTCCGCCGGTGCGCAGCGCCGGCAACGCAAATTTCGGTGTGATTTCCTTCCGCTTCGACCAATCGTGGTAAGTGTGGCACTCGAAGCATCGCGATTCTGCATGCTCCGGTCCCGGGGCATGGCACTTTTGGCAAGTCGCGATCCCAGGGATCAAGATATCGGTGGATTCCGTGCTCGTCAGCGCTTTTGAGTGGCAGCTTATGCAAGTGAAACCAGTGTGCGCAGAGTGATCAAACTTCGCGTGCGGCATCCAGCGCAGTGTCGTCAGCGCAGGCGCGATTTGCGGCGGCTCCGCGCCAGGCGCCGCGAGAATGGTGGCAACACGCTGCGTTCGAGGAGCCCAGCCCACAGTCCCGGCGGACCAGCGCGCGATATCCGTGGAAGCCAGAGACCCGCGCACAATGGCGTGACACTGCGAACACGTTTTGTGCCAAAGAAGTTCCTCGGCCACAATCACCTTCTCCCTCACCCATTGCGAAGAAGTGACCGTTCGTGTGCCCGGCATAAAAGGCTTGCCCGTTAGATCGCGCGCGGGGTCCTGCATCTCGCGAAGTTCGTTTGGATACGCAGCGATGTAGGCCGAAAACTTTTTCACCAAGAACGCATGCACGACATCCAGTCGGTCGTGCGGCACACCTTCCTCGAACCGCTTATCAAAGGTAAGTAGATGGCACGCCGCGCAGGCATTCGCGAATCTCACTGGCGCCATCAACTCCCGTCCCGTAGAGGGACGGAACGGCATGAGCGGCATCGCAACACTGGGAACTGGTCCAGGGCTTTCACCGTAGCTGATTTTAGCGCCGACATAGTTTGCGTCGGAATAAGTTGTCGGCCGCGGACTCGCAGCAGGTCGGTGACAGTCAGCGCAATCGAGTTGAACAAGAGGTCCAGTCGGGCTGCGCCTTATTTGTTTCATGTGGATAGCGTGATTGAGTTTGATGTTGCTGAGATCGCGCGCGCCATTTCTGGCCGCGGCGAACTCCGGATGACCGTCCTCAAAGCTGCGAATGTTCGATGCATAGTGCGAGGAACCGCCATTCGCGCCAAGATTCAAATGGCATTCCGCGCAGGATTGATTGCTGGCCGCGGAGATGTCCACGCGCCCTCTGTGCTCGGTATGGCATTCCGCGCAAGCGATCTCCCTTCTGCCAACGATGTCGACAGTGTGATGAACTGGGCCGTCGTGGCAGCCCAGGCAAGCGCTGTCGGCCGCTTTCGATGAAAATGCGCCGGCAGTTTGCACGTGACAAGTGGCGCATTCCTTTTCGAGAACTGCATGCGGTTCGGACAAACGGCCGCTGCTATAAACGCGTGAGTCTTTGAAAATTGTTCGTTCAGCGATCCACACAAGCGCGAGCAGAGGCAGCAGCAGGCTGAGCCAGAATTTTGCACGCTTCAGTGGCGTTGGTCTCTTGAAATAGTTGAGGTCGATGCGCTGCGCGAGTTTTTTTGTTGTGCGTGTGCGTGCCACGGTTCTCTCGGCCTAGTAGCGCAGCGCCATCACCGCATGGACGGCGCCCAGCAAAATCAATGCAAGCGAAAGCGGAATGTGCAGCAGAAGCCAGCCGTGAAGCCAACGGTGCAATCGTTCCTGCCGCGTAAGCTGCCGCGCTTCGTCGCAAATATCTTCCAGGTCGCCCAGCGTGACGTGCGCCGCTGCGGGCAGCAACGTGCGCAGTCCGGCGAACGCGCTGCTCGCTTTCGCCTCATCTCCAAGCCGCTGGCCGCGTTGTTTTGGCCGCTCCAGAAACGGACGCATCTCGCTCAGGTAAAATCGCCGCAGCGGTCCACTCTCCTCTGCGCTCAACAAGATAATCTCGGGAGCCGCGGCCACGGCGGCGCTGGCACCCGCGCTCACCGCTGCCGAAGTCCGTAGCGGCACCGCGGACGCGGCCATGCCACGCATCGCCGTAAAGCCGCCCGCGCGCCGCATTTCTTCGTTCGAAGATTTACTGATACCCAGGGAGCCGCAGACGGATTCGATGGCCCGATCCGCTTCTTCGCGCAGCAGTGAACGCACGTGGCCTATCTCGTCGTAAATCGTTTCGAGTGGCACGTCCGAAGTCATCACGCGCGGAATGTAGTGCTGCAACGCGGCCCCAAAAACCCCGCTAAACACTGTGATGATCAGCAGCCACATGAGCACTCGCGTGAGCGTGCCGCCAAAATGAAATCCACCATGAAATAAAATAATCGGCAGCGCCAGAAAACCAAGCCACAGGTGCCCGCGCATCCAGGTCTGCGCTCGGCCGACGCGCCACGTGGGGACTCGCTTGCGAGCGCCCAGCAGCGCCGCAAAAATCATGAAAGCAAAACCAATAATTCCAAACGTCAGGCCAATGGCGCTGCCGCCATGCGGCTCTCGCGGCGATTCGAATGCATAAAGCACGTATACGATCGCGGAAATCGCAAGAATTGCCAGCGATCCGAGTGCCCAGCCGCGTTGCGTGCGGTCCATTCTCATTTCGCAGGGCCCTGGCCGAGCATGTCGGCAAAAAATGTTCGTGGGTCTACGCGGTGCGCGGCGTCATGCGGGCATGCGTAAACGCAACTCGGCTCTTTCAAATGCGTGCAAAGATCGCACGAAGTCGCTTTTTGCTTGATGGCGGCTTTCTTGCGGCCAGCCCGTTCCGGGTCGTCGACCATCACTTCAAATGGATGCAGATTAATGTTGCCGTACGGACAGTTCTGCGCGCAAAGTCCGCAGCCGATGCACCAATCCTCGATAATGACTTCGAGCGAATTTCGCCTGCGAATTGAACCGACTGGGCAGCCCACCATGCAAAGTGGATCGCGGCACTGCCGGCAACTCGTAGCCACCAGGTATTGATCAAAACGCAAGCCGTCGCGAACCAGGCGAGTAACGCCGTCGTGCGCGTCGGCGCAAGCATTCACGCATGCATCGCACCGCGTGCAGTTTTGCAAATCCAGAATCAGCAAACTCTGCGCTTCCATCAATCCTTGCGAAAGGAATTGGTCGATGGGAACGTTGTGAACCATCTGCATGCGCTGTTGATTGGCAGCGTGACGTTCGGCGGCCACGGCTTCAAGGCCGGCCCGAACACTGGGGAAGCGCGCGACCATGTCCCGAAAATCGTCGCCGGAGATTCGAACCAGCTCGACGTGATCGAGCGCGGTGCAGGCCGCGGTTCGAACGCCCCCGCCGAGAAGTCCGATTTCCCCGAAGTAATCGCCACGGGAAAGATACGCGAGGACGAGTTCGCCGCCCGGATAGTTCTCCGAAACTTTAACGAAACCGATTCGAACAAGGTAGAAACTGTCCGCCGCCGCGCCTTGCTGAACTATAGTCTGGCCGGGCGCGAAGCGCTGTAGCTCAACACTTTCCTTCAGGTGCTCAATAAAATCCGACGAAAGATCTGCGAACATCGGCACGCCGCGAAGATGGTTTTCGAGCGCGCGGCGCCGGTAAGTCTGGTCGAGCTGCGCGCGGAAAGTTTTGTTCTTGAGCATGATGTCGAGAACATTGCGCAGCATTTCGAACGCAACGACATCGGATTCCGCCACTACGGTTGCGGAGCGCGGATAAAAATTCATGCACGTCATCTCACCGAACAGATCGCCCGGCCCAAGCTCGGCCACAGGGTTGCCGTAAGCGAGATCAACGGAAGCATCAATGGGAATCGTCCTGTCTCGCGTCTCCTCTGCACGCTTGTCCTCTTCGCGTGCGACGAGCGTGCTGGTGAGCCGCTTGAAAAATCCTTTGGCGCCGCCTTGGGTCTTGACATGTGCGATGGGCGTGGAAATCGAGACTTGCGCTTTGCCTTCGAGAATGTAGAACGCAGTCGAACCGAATTCCCCTTCGCGGCAGATGATGTCGCCTTTGTGGTAGCGCCGCTTAACGATCGCCCCGCGATTTAACTCGAGAAAAGTTCCCGAGACGCCTTTGAAAACCGGGATCTGCAAAAGATCTTCCGCTTCGAATCCCTGTGCGTCCGCACCCACAGCAATGGCCGTGCCCACGACGCTTTTGTTGGTGAGAGCGCCCGTGGGGCAAGAAACCATGCACTCGCCGCAAGAAATGCAGGTGGAATCGCCCATCGGCGAATTGAGATCGAAAGCGATACCGGCGGAGTAGCCTTTGCCCATGCGGCCAAGAACGAAGTTGTTTTTGATTTCGTCGCAGCCGCGAATGCACCGGTCGCAAAGGATGCATGCGTCATGGTCAACGGCGATGGCCAGCGAAGAATCATCCTGACCACGCGCGACGCTGCGTTTCGCAAAGCGCGGCTCGGAAGCGCCGGCGGCCTTCGCAAGCGTTTCCAATTCGCAATCGCCGGAATTCTGCTGCCGCGCGCATGGCGAAGGATGATCGGACATCATCAATTCAAGGACTGTTTTGCGCGCCGCTAAGACTTTTTCGGAATTCGTGATGACCTTCATGCCCGGCTCAACAGGCCGGACGCAAGATGCGGCAAAAACGCGCGCGCCCGTATCCACAACGCAAAGGCGGCAGACGCCCACCGGAGTTTGGCTCTGGAGGTGGCAGAGTGTAGGAATATTGATGCCGTTCATGCGCGCCGCATCGAAGACGCTTGTGCCCGCGGGCACGCGCACGGGCTGTCCGTCGAGCGTGATGTCAATAAATCCCGGAGGCGTGGTAGCAGTGCTCATATTAAGGGCGGATTCCTACGCGTTGGGCCTCTCCGGCGCGCGAAGCAGCCGTAAAGCAAATCCCACTGGGACATTGTCCATGCAAAACGTGCGCGTCCACTTCAGAGCGAAAATGTTTTAGCACCGATTGAATCGGCGCAGGCACAATCTGGCCGAGTCCGCAAATCGAAGTAAGGCTCATGGCCTGCGAAAGTTCGTCAAGAAGTGCGAGATCGGCGCGATATTGCGCTTCGGGCAATCCGCCTTGCGTCCACCGCGTCAGCATGTCCGCCATTTTTTGTGAGCCGACCCGGCACGGCACACACTTGCCGCAGGATTCGTTGCGGTAAAAACGCACGGCGTTCAACGCCATGTCCAGCATGCAGGTCGTGTCGTCACATACGACGATAGCGCCTGATCCGAGCATCGAACCCGCTTCCGCGAGAGCTTTGAAATCCAAACGAACATCAATCATCGAAGCAGGAAGAAAGCCGGATGACGGACCGGACGGCGCGAATGCTTTGAGCTGACGACCGCCATGAACGCCTCCCGCATGATTGAAGATCACATCGCGCATCGGCACGCCCATGGGAACTTCGAAAGCTCCAGGACGGGCGACGTGGCCGCTAACGCCGACAAATTTCAGTCCACGTGACCCACCGGCGCCTTGAGCGACGAACCAATCGATTCCGCGCGCTAGAATCTGGGGGACATTGATAAAGGTCTCGACGTTGTTGATGACCGTGGGTTTCTGCCAGAGGCCGATTTGAACGGGGAAGGGAGGCTTATTGCGTGGCTCAGCGCGATGGCCCTCGATTGCCTCGATGAGCGCGCTTTCTTCTCCGCAGATGTACCCGCCCGGGCTGACAAAAACTTCAAGATCACAATCAAGATCACTGCCGAGGATTTTCTTTCCGAGCAGGCCCGCGCGATAACACCGGCGAATCTCTTCTCCAAGAATTTCTTCCTGCAGATGGTATTCGTGGCGGATATAAAGGATGCCCCGCTTCGCGCCGGTGACCAGCCCAGCGATGATCATGCCTTCAACCAGCAGATGAGGCAGATTGGTCATGATGAAGCGGTCCTTGATCGTTCCGGGCTCGCTCTCATCGGCGTTGCAAACGATGTATTTGACGGGATCGGGCTGCTTGCGAACGAGATCCCACTTCATGCTAGTGGGAAAACCTGCACCACCCATGCCTTTCAGTTCCGCGGCTTTAAGTTGAGCGATAACGCTGTCCCAGTCTTTCGATTGCACGAGCTTGCGCACGACACCGTATTTTTCAGCTTCGCCGTAGGGGTCGGCTTTGCAGGTGATCCTCGCCTGCTCGGGATGCGGCTCGTGAACTTCTTCACCGCGGATCGCCCCACGAGCAATTTCTTCGGCATGCGCAGCCGTAACATCCGTGAAATTGTGATCGTTGATGGAAACGGCGGGAGCACGATCGCAGCGGCCGAGGCAGGAGACATCGCGAATCTGCAGATCCTCCGGCCGCGCATTGGCGAAGCGGCGCTCCAGGTCAGCGCGCAATTCGCAAGCTCCATTGAGATGGCAGCTCATGTCGGCGCAAACGCGAATCTCCGCTTTAGGAGGAGGTACGAGATGAAAATGCGGATAGAAACTCGCGACGCTGTGGATTTGATAGAGCGGCGTCTGGGTGCGTTGTGAAAGGCCCTCAAGTTCCGCTTTGGGCAGAAAGCCGTAGCGAAGCTGAATGGCCCGAAGGTCGTCGAAGATCACGGCGCCCCGTCTCGCGCGAAAAGCGCCTGGCATGTTATCCAAAAGGTGCGCGGCGCAAAGTGGCGTGCTGAATCTCCTGCATACTACTGGCAGGGGAGTCCACTGTAAATAGCGCGCGTTTGGCTTTTCGCGGCGCGGCGCGAAAAAGACAATGCGAAGCGTTGACTCACCTCCGCGCAAACGATATAAGCAAACAGATTCTCCGGCACACTGAATGCGCAAATCATCCAATCTCCGCATGCTCCGCGTGGTCCTTTGCGCATCGTTCCTGGCACTCCCAGTGCTGCTTTCGGCCGAGAACGAGCCGAGCAAGTACATCGGCCCGGGTTCGTGTGCGGCGACGAGTTGTCACGGAAGCGTGAAGCCCATCGCCGGCAGCCGCATTTTGCAGGACGAATACTCAACGTGGATCATCAAGGACAAGCACAGTCGCGCTTACCAGGCTCTGACCGGAGACGTCGGCGAACGCATGGCGCGCATTCTGAAGCTGGGCGCGAAGGCTGAGGAAGCGCCGAAGTGTCTGGCATGCCACGCACTGAATCCGCCGGCGGAGCAGCGCGGACGCGCATTCGAAATCTCGGAAGGCGTCTCTTGCGAAAACTGCCACGGGCCGGCGTCCGGTTGGCTGGGGCCGCACACTACAAGAGCGTGGGCACACGAGAAATCAGTCGCGCTGGGAATGCACGACACGCGCGACATTATTCACCGCACGGAAAAATGCCTTGAATGCCATCTGGGAACGAAAAACAAATTTGTAGATCACGAGATGATCGCCGCGGGCCATCCGGATCTTTTTTTCGAATTGGATTCATTTTCGGCCGTCATGCCGCGCCACTGGAAGGTTCCGCGTGAATCGGAACCGGGCAAACCTGTTGAAGACGCCGCATGGGTTGGAGTGCGCGAGTGGAGCGCAGGTCAGGCGGTGCAGTTGCGCGCCGCGATGGAACGCCTTACTTGGCGCGCGAAGAATGAACGCTTTGACAAAAAAGATGTTTGGCCAGAGTACTCTGAACTTTCCTGCTTTGCCTGCCACCATGCGCTGGGCCCAGCGAAAGACAGCTGGCGTCAGGAACGCGGCTACGTCGGACGGCGTCCCGGCGACCCAGCCTGGAACAGTTCGCGCTATGCAGTGTTCCGTATGCTCGCGAAGCAGATTGATTCCGGGAGCGCGCAGGAGCTCGATCGTCGACTGCTCGCTGTTTCAGACGAAATGAGCAAGCTCAATCCCGATCGCAACGCGGTAGTTTCAGACGCATCGGCGGCGGCGCCTCTGGCGCAGCGCATCGCCGAACGCCTTGCGACCATGCAGTACGATCAGGCCGTCGCCCTGCGCATGCTCCAGCGCATTCCCGATGAAGCGGAAAATATCGCTCTCGCCGATGAGCGTGCCGCAGAACAGGCCGCTATGGCCCTCGATTCGCTCTATATCGCCTACAGCAAGGACGCTAAGCCTGCCAACGCCGCCGAAGTCCGCGCCGCCATCAACGGCCTCTTCCAGCAACTCGAAAACCCATCCTCCTACAACGCCGATCAATTCGCTTCCGCCCTTCGCCAAATCCGCTCAATGCTTCACTAATCTCTCTCTCTCGCGGTAGAGTTGTGCGCCTGCGATTTACCCCGAGCTACCGATGAATCGATTCGAAACGTGGTTTTGTGGATCGCCGTTCTGGCGTTATGTGACGCGCCAGCAGCTTCTCCCGTGGGTCACGCAAGGTTCAAATCTTGGCGATCACGTGCTGGAGCTTGGGGCGGGGCCAGGCGCAGCCACGGAAGAGTTGGGATGCCTCGCGTCGCGCGTGACAAGCCTGGAGTTCGACCGCGCATTTGCGGCAAAGTTGGGTGCCCGCATGGCTGGTTCGAATGTGAGAGTCATTCAAGGTGATGGCGCGAGTCTGCCTTTTGCCGACGCAACCTTTTCTTCCGCGATTGCGATTTTGATGCTCCATCATTTGCGTTCGAACGAACTGCAGGATCGCGCCTTCACGGAAATTGCGCGTGTGCTGCAGCCAGGCGGCGTGTTCCTTGCGTTCGAAATCCAGGACACTTGGCTGCAGCGGGCCAGCCACATTTGCAGCACGTTCGTGCCAGTTGCGCCGTCTTCCGCAATTGCTAGGCTGACGGCTGCGGGATTCTCGCGCGTGACAGTTGATCCACACCGCGGCGGCTTTCGAATCCGCGCACTGCGTTGACCAAGGCAGCGCCGCAGCTTAGCATAGCTAGATGTGGCGCACCACTCACAAGAAATTTCCCGATGGGCCTTCCGATGGGGCCAAGCGATGGTCGCTCGGACCGCTCAATAGCAGTCCACTGGAGTACTTCAGCAAGGCCGCTCGCGAGTATGGCGATGTCGTTGGAATGCGTGTCCTGAATTTCAAAACAATTTTCATCAATCATCCCGACTTGATCGAAGAAGTGCTGGTCACCAACGCGCGCAAGTATTCGAAAGGCCGCGTGCTGCGCGCCAATAAGCACGTTTTTGGCGAAGGCCTGCTCACCAGCGAAGGCGAATTCTGGCTGCGGCAGCGCCGTCTCGCCCAACCTGCGTTTCACCGCGCTCGAATCGCCTCTTATGCCGCAACAATGGTGGAGTACTCGCAACGATTGCTAGAAAGTTGGCAGGATGGCGAAGAGCGCGACGCGCATCAAGAAATGATGCGGCTGACATTACAAATTGTTGGAAAGACTTTGTTCGACGCCGACGTCCAACGCGACGCGCAGGACGTCGGTAAATCGCTAGAACTTTTGCTGGAACTCGGCGCGAATTTTCGTCGCACTATTTTTGTTCCACACTGGCTGCCCACTGCTACGAATCGCCGCGTGAAACGTGAAATTGCGCAAATTGAAAAAATTCTTTATCGGATTATTGCAGAGCGCCGCGCGTCCGGCCGTGACGCCGGCGACCTTCTCTCTATGCTACTTGCGGCGCAGGACGAAGACGGTTCGCGCATGACGGACAAGCAGCTTCGCGATGAAGCGATTACTTTGTTTTTGGCCGGGCACGAAACCACCGCCAGCACGCTTTCCTGGACGTGGTGGCTGCTGGCGCAAAATCCCGCCGTGGAATCGAAGCTTCACTCGGAACTGAATTCGG
Source organism: Candidatus Acidiferrum sp. (assembly GCA_041482215.1). Classification (GTDB taxonomy): domain Bacteria; phylum Acidobacteriota; class Terriglobia; order Acidiferrales; family UBA7541; genus Acidiferrum. The sequence goes on from JBGPDI010000007.1 coordinate 67,389, forward strand.
TGCTCGGCAATCGCGCTCCTTCTCTCGACGATTTGCAAAAACTTGTTTACACCGTACACGTGATTACGGAATCGTTGCGACTATATCCGGCGGCATGGGGATTGGCGCGTCTCGTCGTAGAAGATCACGAAATGGCCGGGTACCCGCTGACCAAGGGCATGGGCGTAGCCATGGCGCAGTGGGTGGTGCATCGCGACACGCGATGGTACGACGCGCCGGAAGAATTTCGGCCGGAGCGCTGGGAAAATGATTTGATGAAGCGAATTCCGCGGTTCGCCTATTTCCCATTTGGTGGGGGCCCGCGCCAGTGCATCGGAAATACTTTTGCGCTTATGGAAGCGGCGTTGGTTCTCGCGACCATCGCGCAGAAATTTCGATTGCGGCTTGTGCCGGATCATCGCGTGGTGCCGCTCGCGTCAATTACACTGCGGCCTCGGCATGGAGTGCGCGTCACGCTGGAGCGTCGTCAGCGAAACGCCGCAGAAAAGTCCTCGCTGGATTCGCAATCGGCCGTCGCGGATTAGCGCCGCACAAAACCAACGACGACGAAATGCTGCGAATGATTCAGCGTGGAGACGATCATTCTTTCTATCGGCCAGCGCTCACGGAATCCAACTCCGCGCGGTTTTGCACGACGCGCAAAATCGAGTCGCGCGTGACCATTCCTACAACGTGACTGCCATTCTCAGTGCCACTCACGACCGGCATCTGATTGATGTCCGCGGCGAGCAGGCGCTCGAGCAAGCGGAGGAGCGGTTCTTCCGGCGAGGTCCACAAAATATTTTCACGAGAGATCATGGCAGCCTGGACGGAATTGTGGGCCCACTCTTCGCGCGGGACGGAGTTGAGCATGTGGACGTTCATCATTCCAACGAGGCGGTCATCCGTGAGGACAAGGTGGCAGCGCCGGCCGGTGCGGAGGATTTCGGTGCCGTATTCCTCAAGCGTGATGTGGCCGCCAACCGTGGGGATTTCCTCGCTCATGACGTCGGCGGCGCTAAGTCCAGCGAGTGTTTCGCGCACAGCAACCTGGGAAACGCTCTCCTGCGCGGCATCGAGCAGGAACCAGCCGATGAAAACCCACCAGAAGCCGGATTGCCAATCTGACTTGAGAAAAAAGGAAGCCCCGTAGGCCATGAAGCCGTAGGCCACAAGCTTTCCGGCGGCCCCGGCGATACGCGTGGCCTTTGAAAAGCTCTTGGTTTTGCCCCAAACGAGGGCGCGGAAGATTCTGCCGCCATCCAAGGGAAATCCAGGAATCAGATTGAAGAGCGCCAATCGTTTGTTGATGAACGCGAGCCAGCCGGCAAGGGCCACCAGGATCTCGCTGCCAGGAAATATTCTTGCTAGAGCGAAGAAAACGCCAAACAAAAAGAAACTTGCCAGCGGCCCGGCAACGGCAATGTTGAATTCCTGGATGGCCTTGGAAGGATCCCGGCCAATGCGAGCGATGCCGCCGAAGATGAATAGGGTGATGGACACGACACGGATTTTGTAGTGCTGCGCGACGACGCTGTGGGAGAGCTCGTGGAAAAGCACCGAGCCAAAAAAGAACAAGCTGGTGAGCAGGCCCACACCCCATTGTTCCCTCTGGCTCCAGTGTGGATGGTCCTGGGAAAATTGCCAGGCAAGGGAAAAGGTGACTAGCGCAAAGATGATGAGCCAGCTAGCGTGAAGGTAAATAGGGATTCCGAGAATTTTGCCGATGCGCAAGCCTGATCCAGGGTTCATGGTCTCTCTGTTTAGCGTAGCACAAGGATTGGGCAGCATCGGATCGTCCGAACGTCAAAACGTCCAAACGCCTTGGGTGTGCGCGGAACGGGTTGGAGTTCAGGTCTGGATCCACTCCCGAGTCATGGCATACCTCACTGGGAGTTCTAACAGCGGCGCGAGGGAACTTGTCTGGTAATCCGACTTACGCGGAGATAGCCAGCCGCAATCCGCACCAAATCTTGGTAGTCACTTCTTCAGCCAACCTTGTAGCTCCAGCCAATCAGAAAACCTGTCGATCCAATGATCCGTAGGGAGGTTCTGCTTTCGCATTCCGAAGCCGTGGCCACCCTTCGCGTACATGTGTAGTTCGGCCGGTTTGTGAGCATTGGTCCACTTCTGGTACAAGGCGACGCTGTCCGGCGCGAGTCCGAGATTGTCATCGGTGGCAGCCGCGACAAACACGGGCGGCGCATCCGCTGGAACGGGAGAATCTTTAAACCTGCCCCCGGCGGCATAGATCAGGGCTGCGAAAGCGGGCCTGCCTTCCGGCGCGTATTGGAAGGCAACTCCGGCTGAGACCGTTCCACCAGCGGAGAATCCGATAATGCCAACGCGATCGGGGGAAACTCCCCAGTCTGACGCGTGCTGCCGAACGTAGGTGACTGCTGCCAACCCATCGGCGATTGACAGCGGAATGACCTTATCTACTATCTCTCGAAATTTCTGCCTGTCCGCATACAGCGCCGTAAATTCCTGCGTGGCGTCCTCGCCGGTGTGTGCGATGCGGTACTTCAACACAAAGGCCGTCACGCCTTTCGCGGCCAGGTACTTAGCGACATCGTTGCCCTCGCTGTTGATGGAGAGGGCCATAAAACCGCCGCCCGGGCAAATCACCACCGCGGTGCCGTTTCTCAACTCCGGAGAAGGCTTGAATACGGTCAGCGTGGGCTTGGTCACGTTAGCGACGACTTCGGTGTTCCAGTTTTTCGAGAAGTACTCTTTCTCAGGATAGTTCTCCGGCGTCGAGCCAGGCGCAGTGCCGGGGTAGAGGGGAATGACATCCTGGGCGGCTCCGAGGGGCGCCAGGAACACCAGTAAGCAAAGGGTTCGAATGAGGAATGTTTTCATGGGTGCATAGTCTATCAGAGAGTCATATCTGTGGGCGGGAACGTGCGAAACTTGACGCCCACTGCCGCTATTGCTAGTACAAAATGGTTGCCGGGAAGGGCTCAGTGACTTGGAGGAATGATTTGAAGCTTGTACACGGCTTGGTGATGTCTGGCTCTTTGTTTTTTACCTCCTTCTGTGCGTGCTTCGCCAACGAGGCCGGCCCGAACCTCTATGTCTCAACGAGTGGCGATGATGCGAATCCTGGGACAGTCGAAAGGCCGTTTCGAACAATCCAACGCGCGGCGGACACTGCAAAGCCGGGAGCCACGGTTTATGTGCGTGGTGGCACGTACTGCCAGCGGTTGACCGTGAAGGTCTCCGGCGATGCACGGCAGGGGTTCATCACGTTTCGGAGTCAGCCCGGTGAACAAGCGGTCCTCGACGGCGGTTGCCTGACGCCGCCCGCGGGCGCCACAAACATGATCGAATTGCGCGACATGCACTATGTGCGGATTGAGGGCTTCGAGATTTGCAACTATCGAACGAATGACTCCCGCAGCGTTCCGGGCGGGATTCGAGTCTTTGGAGGGGGTTCGCACATCGAAATTCTGAAGAACAACGTGCATCACATAGAGCAGAATTCCACAGTCCAGATACGGCCGGGACAAGGCGCCAACGGTTTCGGTATTGCCATTTACGGTACGGACGCCAAAACGCCAGTCAGCGATCTCGTTATCGAGGGCAATGAAATTCACCATCTCAAAACAGGTTCGAGCGAATCTCTTGTGGTCAATGGAAACGTTGCTGGTTTCCGAATTTCCAAAAATATTGTGCACGATAACAACAACATCGGAATCGACGTGATCGGCTTTGAACGAACCGCACCCAATCCAGAAGTCGATCGAGCGCGCGATGGGGTGGTGAGCGAGAACTTGGTTTATAACATCACGTCCAGAGGTAATCCAGCCTACGGCAACGAAGCGAATTCCGACGGCATATATGTGGATGGTGGAACGCGAATTTTGATTGAGCGCAACGTGATGCACGACGTAGATTTCGGACTTGAACTGGCTAGCGAGCATGCTTCAGGGAATACCAGCCACATTCTCGCGCGCAATAATTTGATTTATTCCTGCCATACCGCTGGGATCAGCATCGGAGGCTACGATGAAAAGCGGGGCAAGACCGAGGACTCAACCATCGTCAACAATACCCTATACAACAACGATACTTGGGAAACGGGAACTGGCGAGATCCTCATGCAATTCTATCTGCGCAACAACGTATTTAAGAACAACATCATTTACGTGGGCAAACATGGGCGAGTCATGACCAGCCGAGCCGGCCGCATGGATGGCAGTCCGACGGTGATCTTCGATCACAACCTCTACTACTATCCTGACGGTTCGAAGAGTGCGAAATGGAGTTATGACCGCCAAGAATTCGCAAGTTTCGAAGAATATGTCCAAGCAAGCGGCAATGACCAGCACTCTCGCTTTGCCGATCCGGAATTCGTAGACGCTGCCTCAAACAACTTTCATCTGCGGCCAGCTTCTCCCGCCCGAAATGGTGGAGAGAATCTTGGACCACAGATTGTAGGCGATGAGGATCTCGACGGCCGGCACAGGCTTGCAGAAGCCAAGATCGACATTGGCTGCTATGAAACGCCGTTCTAGGCAATCTGAACCGGCACTTAGTTTTTCGGCCGACTGGTGGCCCTGACTTCTAATTACAAGGGCATGAACCCTGTCAGCGAACTGGTTTGCACGTGCTTGGCTTGCGAGCCAGGGAGCTGCGAGCCAACGCCGATACTCACATCTGAGGTTTTTTTTCGCTGCTTGACACGGGACCGTTCAGCTTCTCCAATTTTGCCAACCGCTCCCGTACCAGATCCGCGTCTTTCGCATGGGGAGCAAACTCCAAGTAAATTTTTATCTGCGAGATTGCAGTGGCATAGTCGTTTTTTTGAATAAATATGTCAGCCAGCAAGAGATGCAGTTGCGGAAAGCGCGGGCGCACGTCCAGTCGTTCCGCTTTGAGCCCGCTCTTTTCAGCGGCTTCGATATGGTTGAGCTTGTAATTTGCGGCCGCGTTATAGAAATAAGCTTGGGCGTAATCCAACGGATCGAGATCCAGGACGTAACCGGTGACGTTGTCGTATTTCAACGGATCGAGATCCAAGACGTGATTCGTAAGGTTAAGGACCTGGGTCCAATCCTCCGCCTCGTAGGCCATTGACGCTAGCGACAGAAAAGGCGGCACGAACTTGCGGTCGATCGTCATCGCATGGGTATACGCTGCGCGAGCCGGCTCCTTCTGGGCTAGACTCTGCAAAACAGCGCCCAACTCGAACCACGCGTAGGCGTACTTCGGATGGATCTCTACTGCCTTTTCAAAGTATTGGCGTGCATCGGCAAGTCTGCCGTTCTTCTGGGCCTCGAGGCCTTTCTCAAAGGCTTTTCTTGCTTCTTTCGGTGCTTGGTAGGGAGCGGCATTCAGCGTCATGCCTTTGACCTTTGTAGTTCTGTGCACTGCAATGGCGCCGACGTCCATGCTACTGCTGACGGGAGTGAGGCCCGCAAGGCTGACGACACTGGAACGAAAACCAGAAACCGTGGCCCGCAACTCACAATTTGTTAACTGGAGTCGCGAAATTCCCGTCCCCGGAGCCTTGCCAGCCTGGCCATTTTGCGAAGACCCTTCTCCACTAGCGTCAAGGTAAGAATCGGTCATCGATCCCAATTGCATGTTGAAGTCGCCGCCGGAAGTTGCGTACACCTGCTGACGTATCCTGCCGTTGCAGACCCGCTCAACCAACGCATCGTGTGGAATCGGTGTCCCGTCATCGGTTGCAACCCGGCCTCGGAGAAACTGCACGAGATCCTCCCTCGGTTGAACTGGCGACGTACTCGAGGGAGAGGGGGTCGCAGGATTGCTCGGCTGTTTGGGAGGCGGAGGCGCAGGAGGCGGGGGCTTCTGTGCCAATGCGACTGGTACAAGAAGTCCCATTGCCAACGCCAACTCGACGAAAATGCGTGTGTGCGTGTTCACAGATCTATTCCTAGGCAGGGAACGTCTGAGCCCCAAACGTAGCGCTCAAGTCAGTTCAAGTCAAGGTTTCAGAATCAACAACGGGCTGGATCTCGCTGTTGCCATGTATAGAGTTTTCCATTCGTGGTTGGATGATTGACACGAACTGACGCGGCGCTGGGAACACCGCCGGGAGCGTCCAAGAGCGTAATTCAATTCTTCTCTAAAGAGGGGGATGGGTGTATTTTCTGCGTGGCAAGAGGGGATTCCGCACCGCGTCTAGATTCGATGTGCGCATTTCATCAGGCCAAGGGGGACGGAAATGTTCATAAAGGGAGCGCTGGGGCTGGTGACTGCATTAGTGTGTTCGCTAAGTTGGGGGGCAACGGCGAGAGGACAGGCGACGTTGCGCGTGGGAGCGGCGCGGGTGGATATTACGCCCGCAGCGGATCCAACGAATCCACCTTCTGGAAAATATGCGCACGAGCGGCTATATGTGCGGGCGATTGTTTTGGATAACGGAACGACGAGGGCGGCGCTGATCGGAGCGGATCAGGGCGGACTGCCCGAGGGAGTGTGGAAAGCGGCGTCCAAAGAAATTGCGGCGGATCTGAACTGCCCGGTGGAAAACATTGTGATGTCTGCGACGCACACACACAGCGGATGGGGCCCCGGAGGCTTTCCGGGTATGCGTGGACTGAGGCCGGATGCGGGCGCGAATCCGCCACCTCCGCCGATCGTGGGTCAAATTCTGGATGCGGTGCGACAAGCGAAGGCGAAGCTGCAACCGGCGCGCGTGGGATATGGCACCGGAAAATCATATTTGAATGTAAATCGAGACGCCGTGGATGGCGAAACCCGCTTGTGGACGCAGGCGCCGAATCTCGACGGCCCTTCGGACAAGACCGTGGCAGTGATTGAATTCCTTGCGGCCACGGGTGAACCGATTGCGGTTTACATGGACTATGCAATGCACCCGGTGAACGGATTCCTTGCCGGGCTGACAAGCGCAGATTTCGCAGGAGCGGCGTCGCGCTACGTCGAGCAGGCATTTGATGACAAGGCTGTCGTGGTGTTTGTGCAAGGCGCGTCTGGCGACCAGAATCCGCTGTATCTTCGCGCGGCAACAAACACGATGGCATCGCAGAGTGGCGTGCCGATTACGGGATATGTCCTGACGCGTGAAATTGTGGAGGCGCCGATTCGCGATGGAAAAGTGAAGGCGGCTCGGGTCGACCCGAAAGTGGAGGACGTGCTGGAACGTGTGATGGACAGCGAAGGAATCTTGCTGGGCGAGGAAGTGATTCGGGTGATGAGCAATATAAAGAGATTGGAGGCGAGTCCAAATTTCACGGCCGCGCAGAAAACGGTGACGTGTCCCGGACGGAAACGCACCGATACCGCTCGAGAGGGAACGCGGGGGATGTACGAGGAAGGCGACCCGGTGGACATACGACTTGGCGCAATGCGGATTGGAAATATAGCGCTAACGTCCGTGGATGCGGAGGTGTATAGCCCGATCGCGCTGCGGTTGAAGCGAGAGTCACCGATGGCGGACACATTTATGGTGACACTGGCGAACGGAATGGCAAATTCCGGCTACATCCCGAATGACACAGCGTTTGGAGCCATGACCTTCCAGGTCTTGGGTTCGCGCTTGAAGCCAGGATGCGCGGAAACCGCTATTGTGAATGGCCTACTCGACCTCATAAGTGCAACGGCACGTTGACAAATTCGGAGTCTAGGTGGGTCAAAGTCCTGCGGCGTTTCCGCAGGTGGTTGGAGCAGACCAAGGGTACCTCACGCACTGAACAATTCTCTGAAATTGTTAAGCGAGCGTTTCATCACGGAGCCTCGGTGCGCCGGCGGATATCATCGGATAACGGGGGCAGATGGCGCGCAGGGGTGTGTGCCGCGCCCCCGGCGCTGGCGGAGGGCAGTCCTGAAAGTTACTGACTGGCGATGCGGAACGAGAATTGCGCGCGTGGGAAAGCGCGGAGAGGGATGATGAAGGTACAGCCCGGAAGGCAGGAAAAGTATGGACGAGACGAAACCGAAGGAACCGACGTACTCGGGCGAACAGACTAAGATAACGGGACCGGATTCACTGCGAAGCCCGACAGCGACTACGGAGTTTTCGGGGGCGGAAAAGACCGCCTCGAAGCAAATGGAAACGGCGCAAAAGATGGTCGTGCCGGAGATCCGCCAGACCCTTGCGGCTGGAACGATAGAGGAATTTGCGGACTTCTTGAAGCGCACGAAGTGGGTGTGGTTGGGTATTGCGGGAGCGATTTTTGGAGTGATGACGGTAGTCACGGTGATGACGCGTATGGCCGAACGGGCGAAAGCAGCGCGGGAGAAACGGCAGGAACAGGCGGTACTGGACGTGATGCCGGAGAAATTGATCGCGCGGTGCGGCCCGCCAGCGGAAGACGTGACGAAAGAAATGTATCCGGTGGTGCTGCGGACGATGACCTACCAACGCGGAGAAAACGAGAAGATCATGTTCGAGTTCAGCAGGACGGCAGAGGAAAAGAGCGATTGGGTCTTTCTGTCCATGAAGGACCAGAGCGGCGCGAGAAACTTTGAAACGACAGAGGCGAAGATCGCCGCACTGCCCTGCCTGGAATCGAAGAAGTAAGCGCGGGCGTTGGGCTGCGAGGCGCGTCCGGCGCGACACGATGTGTGAAGGCCACCACAGATTCGTAGTACTGCCCCTCCCGTAAGTCCTTTTCCATCAGCACATTAAGATTGGTCATGGCGGTGCGATATGCCAAATCGCAATTGAGGAGGCACGCGATGATCGCTATGTTCAGCTTTGCCACACTTGTAGTCGCCACGATGTTTGCGGTCGCTGGGGCGGTTGCTCTCCACTGGCTGTTTCTACAAGCCACGTTTTTGATGATGCGGCCGGCGACGGCTCGGCGAATTACTGTTCGCACGGAGTTGGCGCGCGGGACGGCGCAGCTTGCCCGGGCATTCTCCGGGTCGCGCTGATTGGGTCGAGCTAAAGAGCACAGGCCCTTCGCCTTCCTCAGGGTGAACTAAAGCCTGTGCCACTAGGTTCCCCGGCCCAACGCGAGCGGCGGAGACGGCGGTCACCGCTCCGCCGCAGCGCACCGGGAAATGGAAGAAAGGGGTACTTCGATGTTGGCTTTGAAATATCTGTTAATGCTGGTGGGCGCGGGACTCTTCGGAAGCGCGGGGGCCCTGGTCGCGTATGACATTTATCTTTCGGAACAACTGCGCCGTTTATTGTCGCGCAACAAGACGGACGAAACCGGTGCGGAGGTGGGGGCGCTGGCTCGCCGCCCTTTACGGCCGGTGCGCTGGAGGCTGGCGGTCCAACTCGCGGCGGCGGGAGCGCTGGCGCTGCTGATCATGGAATCGAACGTTGTGATTCCCGATGGAGCGGCGGGCGTACGCGTCAGCGAAATCTGGGGCGCGCGCCCCGGTACGTTGTATCCCGGCGTGCATTTGATGACGCCGTTGGTGGATTCCATCGCGATTTACGATACGCGCGAGCAGGTGTACACGACTCAGGCAGCCGAAAATCCCAAGCAAAAGGGTGATGTGCTGACGGTACAGGCGCGCGAAGGACTGAACATTGGATTGGCAGTTTCCGTGCGTTACCGGATCGATCCTCGACGGCTGGATGCGATTCATACCAATTTGCCGCAACCAGTCGGCGAGCAAGTGGTAGCACCGGTGGTTGCGACGATCTACCGGCAGTTGGCGCCGAATTACATCACGCGCGAAATATTCGCTACCAAGCGCGAGGAGTTACGCACCAAAGCGGCGGAAGCAATTACGGCGCGGCTGGCGAGCGACGGAATTATCGTGCGCGAAGTTCTACTGCGAGATCTGCAACTCCCTGCGGAGTATGCGAAGGGGCTTGAAGGACTGCTGCTGAAAGAGCAGGAGAACGAGCGCCTCGGCACCGAGACGGAGATCAAGGGCAAGCAGGTCAAGATTGCGGAACTGGAAGCGGAAGCGCAGAAGGCGCGTGACGTGAAACAGGCGGAGGCGCAGGCGCAAGTTCGCGTGCTGCAAGCCAAAGCTGAATCGGACGCAATGCAGTACACACTTCCGTTGAAGCAGAAACAGATTGAGCAAACGAAACTGGAAGCGCAAGCACGCAAGGAATCTACCCTGCAAAACGCGGAAGCCGCGGCGCAAGCGAAGATTATTGACAGCAAAGCGGAAATCGAGCGGCAAAGGAATCTCTCGGACGCGGAAGTGAACCGCATTCGCGTGACCGCCGATGCCGATGCCAACCGTATCCGGGTGACGGCTGCGGCGGACTCCGAGCGGATGAAGTTTGAAGCGTCGGTGCTGAAATCCAACCCCATGCTCATTCAGAAGATCATCGCCGAACGGCTCTCGGACAAGCTGCAAATCATGATGGTGCCGATGGACGGGAAGAATTTCTTTGCGAATGACGTCATGCGATCGGCCTTCTCAGGTGCGACGGCTGGCAGTACTTCCGACGACGGTTCGGATGAGACTGCATCAACCGCATCGCCCCAACGCAAGCCTTCGAAGAGGCCATGATTTTTCAATAAGGAATCGGCACAGTTCTCCCTTCGCGACTTGGAAAGGGAGTGCGTGCCAAAGGGCTCCGTTAGCCAATACCCCTGTGGGTGGCTCGGGACGCAAAGTTGGAAGGAGGAAATACTCTGGCCCTGGTCACCGCAAAGCGAAAACCGGGTACGAAGGCAAGCACCGCCGCGCTTCGACCTTTTAGCCAGAGAGTTTCCTCCTCCGACGCCGCGTTTCGCGCCACTCGGCTAGCGGTTAGAAATCGCACGAGATGAATGAATTGAGCATTGAACTCGCGATATCGAAACAAGGAACTTTTGAGAGTCGAGGCCATCCATTTCAGCCGTGATATCATCAACATCTTATTCACGTGTCTGCCGACCAAAAACTGTCTCTACCGCGTTCGCGCGGCCGCGTTTTGCTTCTTTCCCTTCTGGGAATCCTTTTTCTTTCCAGCCCTTGCGCTTCTCGGTCTGACTCCTTGGAAGACTCGGCGCGCACTCTGGCACGAAAGGCGGCCTCTTCTCTCCGCGGAGCTTCGGGCACAATCGAAGTTCGAAATCTTTCCTCTCTGCGAGGAAAGGAGTTTTCAAATTTTTCAGCTGTGTTCCAGGAAGAAATGCAGCGGCGTGGCGCCAAGATTTCGGCCACCGATGCTGGCGGCTCTGTCGTGCTGACGGTAACCGAAAACCCCACGGAGTATATGGGAATCGTCCAGATTCGGCGAAAAGAGAGCGTGGAAACACTGATGGAAATCCTCGGGCCGATAGAGGGCGCTCCCACAACCGAACATAGATTTAGCGTGACACTTCAAGAAGAATTCCTTTTTTCGCAGGACGTCCCTGTCCTAGATGTGGTCATCAGGGGCAAGCGGGCATATGCCCTCGGGATGCCAGGGATCAGCACCTATGAACTGCGAGGCGAGAGTTGGACACTTACAGGGGCCGAGCGTCTTCCGGTTCGCGAGGCTTCGAGCCGCGAGCCAAGAGGCTTCCTGTACTTCGGCATTGACTCGGGGACAGCGTACTTGCCAGGAGAAATGTGCCGGTATTCTGCACTTGATGGTAAAGGGTGGAGCTGCGAAAACTACGGAGCCACCATGCCCGTGCGTTCCGTCTCTCCAGAAGCACTCGCTGGAAAGAAGTTACCGCCTTGGTTCTCGGCGGCGCAAATTGGGCCAGAGGAGACGACGAAGGTCTTGGTGACAGGACAGGACGGTTTGGCTCGTTTATATGAGGATGGTCCCGATCCCGTCGCTACCTTTCCGGGCTGGGGAAGCGAGATTGCCAGTGTTCAAAGCGGGTGCGGAAGTGATTGGCAACTGTTGGTCTCTGGAAAAAATGATTGGACAGGCACAGATAGTGTTCAAGCGCTCGAACTTCCGGAGCGACAGGCCAAGCCGGTTTCGTCCACGCTCGAACTTGCAGGAGCAGTGATTGCACTGCACAGCCTGGCGACGAGAACCGCGGACGATGCCTTAGCCGGCACAAGCGCTGTCGCGGTCATTCGCAACCTCAAGACAGGTCGCTATGATGCGTATCGCATCGCGATTACTTGCCCTAATTAGTGGGATGCTCATGATCGCTATAGGCGCTCGCCCAGCAACGAGCCCAAGGCGAGGCGGAATACTGCGCGTGGAGATGCGGGTGGCGGCGGTGTCGCTGGATCCGCGGGAGTGGAAGTCGGGAACGATGGAAGCTTCGACGGATGAAAAATTGGGAGCTCTGGTGTTCGACCGGCTTGTAACCCTGGACAATTATGGGAGATTCCAGCCGCAGTTGGCTACGGAGTGGTTGCACGACGCGGCGTTCAAGCGGTGGCAGTTTAGTTTGCGCACGAACGTGAAGTTCTCGAATGGAACGGCGTTAAATGCGGCAGATGTTGTGGCCGCCCTGCAGGCTTTGCTTCCCGAAGGGCAGCAAATTAGTGCAGTGGGGAACAATGTGGTGATTCAATCGGCGGGAGCCCTGCCGGATTTGCTCGAGGAGTTGGCATCCGGGCGGTTTTTTGTTTATCGAGTGCAGCCGGATGGCACGCTCATGGGAACGGGTCCGTTTTTTGTGGGGGAGCCCGCGGGCGATTCGAATTCGGCGGTTTCTACATCGGGCGTCGGCAAGACGACGCATCTGCGATTTCGCGCGAATGAGGACACTTGGTCGGGGCGGCCATTTGTAGATGCGATTGAAGTGACGCTGGGAGTGCTGCCGTTGCGGCAGCTTTTCGATTTGCAATTGGGCAAGGCCGACCTGGTCGAGTTGTCTCCGGAACTGGTGCGGCGGGCGACGCAGGAAAATTTGCGCGTGTGGTCTTCGGCGCCGGTAAATTTTTACGGATTGCGCTTTGACGATGCTCAGGTTGTGGCGGCAGACCCGAAAGTGCGCGAGGCGGTGTCCCTGTCGCTCGACCGACAGACCATGGCAAACGTGTTGCTGCAAAGGCAAGCCGAGCCAGCATCAGCCCTTTTGCCGCAGTGGCTCTCGGGATATGCTTTCCTCTTCACCATGGAGACGAACATCGAGCGCGCGAAAGAAATTCGCGCCACGCTTCCCGCAAACGTGGCTGCTGGTGCGGAGCCGCTGCGCCTTCGCGTGGACGCGCCGGGAGACCTCGCGAAATTATTGGGTGAACGCGTGGCAGTGAATGCGCGCCAGGCGACGATCTCGGTGCAAGTTGTGAATCGCGCTGCACCCAAGAGCGCGAATACCGCGACGACGGCTTCGAGCGATTCCGCCAGCGGCGTCCATCTTTTTGCTTGGCACTATTCCTCGCTTTCGCCTAGGGTGGAACTTGAATCCATGGTGACCGCGTTCAAATTCGGTGACTCGCGCGAAGCCGCAGTGTCTTCGAGCGATCCGGAGCAACTTTATGCGCGCGAGAAGAAATTGCTGGAAGAGCGACGCGTTCTGCCGCTGGTCGCGCTGCCCGAATACGTCGGCCTGAGCCAGAATGTTCGGGACTGGATGCCCGCACGATGGGGCGAGTGGCATCTCGCCGATGTGTGGCTTGATATCCCCGAGCCTGTTGCGACAATCGGCAATGCAAATTCTGCGGAAACTCCTCAGACTCAGCCGTCTGTTGCCCCTCCTGGAGCAAAACCATGAGCTTCCGAACGAAATTGCTATTGGTCGTGTTGCTCACCATCTTCGCGTCCGTGTCAGTGGTTGCTTATGGCGTCACGCATTACACGCAGGCGGCGTTCGAATCGATGGACGCGGAGCGCACCGAGGCTCTCGTCGCGCAATTCAAAAAAGAGTTCGCCCAGCGCGGCGATGAAATTGCCCGTCAGGCAAAAAATGTTGCGGACGCCAACTTCACCGAAAAAATGGCTATCGACCTCTCGCATCCCAATGCCGATCTCTCTCTTTATTTTCGGGACGCCAACGGAGCGGCTCAGGACCACGGCTTGGACTTTGCGGAGTTCGTGAAATATGACGGCGTACTGGTTTCGTCGGCGCAATACCCGGCCCGCGTCGGTTATAAGAACGATTGGGTGACATCGGTCAAGGAGTGGAATGACACTCCAGCATTCTTGCGCAAGGAAGAACTGTCCGACGGCGTGGCCCTTTCACTCACTGTAGTAAGGACGAACTCCACGGTGGCGGACAAGTCTTTGTATGTTGTTGCCGGGCGCCGGATGGATCAGAATTTTCTTGCGTCCCTGGTTTTGCCGGCTGGAATGCGGGCGCTGATCTACACAAACCTCGAACCCACTTTTTCCGCGGCTTCTCTGCTAGCCGACAAAATAGATGCGGAGCAGGCGGAGCGATTCGCCCCTCTCGTCGAGCAACTGCAGAAGCAGCCGCAGCCCATGGTTCGAACGATCGAATGGACCAGAGATCCGGCCGACGCCGAAACGTTTCATGCTATTCCCCTTATGGGACGCAGCAACGAACTTCTTGGCGTTTTTTTCGTTGGCAGCTCGCGAAAAGAATTAGTGTTGCTGACCCGCCAGATATTGAAGATTGCCGCTGCCGTCGCAGCTGCTGCGCTATTGATTGGCATGCTTGTCAGCTTCTGGGTTTCCGCGCGCATTACCAAACCAGTGGAAGAACTTGCTGAAGGCGCCCGACGAGTTGCTGGCGGGCGTTGGGATACGCGCATTGACGTTCATGGAAACGATGAGATCGGCCAGCTCGCCGAAGCGTTCAATGAGATGACGCAAACGCTGGAGGCGCAAAAGGAGCGTCTGGTGCAGACCGAGCGCGTTGCCGCTTGGCGCGAACTGGCGCGGCGTCTCGCGCACGAGTTGCGAAACCCGTTGTTTCCCATGCAGATCACCGTCGAGAATCTTCAGAAAGCCCGCCAACTCGACGCCAAGCAATTTCTGGAAGTTTTCCACGAGTCCACCGCTACTTTGCGCGCCGAACTTGCGAATCTAAATACCATCGTTAGCCGGTTCAGTGATTTTTCGAAAATGCCTGCACCACAGTTTGTCCGCGTAAACGTCAATGAAGCGCTGCGCAATGCGGTGCGCCTGTTCGAACCGCAATTCAATGAAGTTGGCAAGCCCACGATCACTCCGGAGCTTTTCCTGACCGAGCCTCTCCCCGATATTGATGCCGATCCTGACTTGCTCCATCGCGCGTTTCAGAATTTGGTGCTGAATGCGCTTGACGCCATGCCTGCCGGTGGAACGCTCACGCTGAAGACATCGGAAAATGACGGCAACGTTCGGATCGAAGTGGCCGACACAGGCAAAGGCTTGACGCCGGAAGAATGCTCGCGGCTCTTCACGCCGTATTACACGACGAAGCTGCAAGGAACGGGGCTGGGTCTGGCTATCGTGCAATCCGTGGTGAGCGATCATCACGGCACGATTTCCGTCACCAGCGACGAAGGCCGTGGCACCGCGTTTCGAATCGATCTGCCGCAGCGCCAAGCCGGACACGCTGCGCCAGCACGCGAAGCAGTGACGGAGCCCAACAGCACGCCGCCGACTATGGCCGCGGCTTCCGGCTAGCGCTGTACAAAGGACCGCCGCTTGCCGCGCAAAGCTCACCTCCTCCTCGTTGACGACGATCCCAACACGCTGGCATCGCTTTCCCGCGCCTTCCGCCTCGCGGGACATGAAGCCACCGTTTGCGACAATGCAGCGCGCGCTGTTGAACTCCTCCGCACGGAAACTTTCGACGTGATCCTTTCCGATGTGGTGATGCCTGGCAGAAGCGGCCTGGAGCTCCTCGAGGATTTGAAAAAAGCCGGCGTGAAAACGCCGATCGTACTCATTTCCGGGCAGGCGAACATTGAGATGGCGGTGAAGGCCACGAAACTGGGTGCGTTGGATTTTCTAGAGAAACCGCTTTCCACGGACAAATTGTTGGTAACTGTTGAAAACGCGTTGCGTCTCTCGCGGCTTGAAGATGAAAATCGTGAGCTGCGCCATCGCCTGGGAAAACACGAACTGGTCGGCTCAGGCGCGGCGATGAAGAAGTTAGTTGCGCAGATCGAGCGCGTCGCGGCAAGCGAAACTCGCGTATGCATTCTCGGCGAAACCGGTACGGGAAAAGAGCTGGTCGCGCGCGCCATCCATGAAAAATCACCGCGGCGGGAAAATGCGTTTATTACGCTGAATTGCGCGGCAGTCCCGGCGGAATTAATCGAATCGGAACTCTTTGGCCATGAAAAAGGTGCATTCACGGGAGCCGCGGCCAAACATTTAGGCAAATTTGAACAAGCCGACGGTGGCACGCTTTTTCTGGACGAAATCGGCGATATGCCCGTAGCGATGCAAGCAAAGTTGCTGCGCGTGCTGGAAGAGGGCGAAGTCGAGCGCGTCGGCGGCGATAAGCCTATCAAAGTGAATGCACGCGTGGTAGTGGCCACGCACCGCAACCTGGAAGAGCTCGTGAAGCAGAACGCCTTTCGCCGCGATCTCTTTCACCGCATTTATGTTTTTCCTCTCACGCTGCCGACTTTGCACGATCGCCCGGAGGACTTTCCAGATCTTGTAGCGCATTTCGCACGTCAGGTGGCAGCGCAAAACGGATGGAAAGAAAAAGTCTTCGCAGACGATGCCATTGCCGAGTTGCAAAAATACGGCTGGCCAGGAAATGTCCGCGAACTGCGCAACGTTGTGGAGAGACTTATCTTGCTGTCCCCGGACGGCGACGTCAGCGCCGTGGATGTTCGCCTCATTCTTCCAACTTCCGATGCTCCCGCTATAGGCGCATCAGGGTCTCCCGCGGGAAGTTCAATAGGTACCTTGGCCGAGCGCACGGAAGCGTTCGAAAGGGAAGTGATGCTCGCCGAAATCCGGCGTCACAATTTTCACATGACCAATGTAGCGCGCGCCTTGGGCCTGGAACGCAGCCACCTCTACAAAAAGTGCCAGCAGCTGGGAATTGACTTGCAGTCCCTCCGCAAGCCAGAATAAGCAACAAAATCCGCGGATGTCTGTAAGTCATTGAAAATAGGGGCACTTTTCCGCTTGACAAAATAGCGTATTGTAATAACATATTTGCAGATTGCAATAATGGGTGTTCCATGAAACTAGGTGACAAGCTTCGTTCCCTCCGCTCCGTAGAAGGTTCGCTCCGTGGCCTAGGCCGTTCGATGACCCAGCAGGAACTGGCCAGCGCCATGAAAAGCGAAATCGGTCGCGGTTTGAGCCAGGCGTACCTTTCACAGATCGAGAATGGTGCTCGGCCGCACCTGACGCACACGACGCGCGAACTGCTGGCGCGATTCTTCCGCGTCTACCCAGGATTTTTGGTGGACGATCCCGAGGGCTACACGCCGGGGCTGCAGTCTGAACTGCGTGCGATCGACGCGAAAATTGATTCCTGGCTTTTTGCTGGAGCCGAACAGTTCACGACCGATCCTGCGCTTCAGCGTGCTCTGAAAGTCATCGCGGAATATGAAGATTCCCGCCGGGCGATTTTGCTCCTCGCGGAGATTCTCCGGACGCCCGATCTTGCAGAGCGACTCGGAGAAGTTTTGCATCCGGCCAATCATCAAAACGCTGGGCAAAACGGCGGCAGTCATCCACCGCCTGCTGCTCTTCGCAATTGAGCAGCTTCGATCCGGAGGTTTAGGCAGTAAGTAGCAAGGTCCGCGTCTTGGTTTCCAGCCCGCGCAACGCAAGGCAAGTTGCGCCAGAGGTGTCGTATGACCTGGTCTGATTTTTATCTTCTGTGTTTCCTGGTGGGCTTCTCGCTCAGCGTGCTCTCGTTCCTGGCTGGTGCGGTCCATCTCCATCTGCCGTTCAAAATGCACTTGCCGTTTCATGGCGCGCATCACGGAGGCGCCAGCGCTTCGCACGGCGGGCTCAAGGGCAGCACACACATTTCCTGGTTCAACGCTTCGTCGGCGATGGCTTTCCTGGCGTGGTTTGGTGGCACGGGCTATCTGCTCACCCGGCATTCGCATCTGCTTGCCGTCGTCAGTCTTCTGATCGCCACCGGCGCCGGCTTGGTAGCCGGATGGGTGGTCTTCCGCTTCATGGTGAAACTCATGAGTTCGACCGATGCCCCAATGAGGAGTGAAGACTACCGGATGGAGGGTTCACTTGGGACCATCAGCATGCCAATCCGGGAGAACGGCACCGGCGAAATCATTTTCTCGCAGGCGGGAGTTCGGCGGTGCGCTGGCGCGCGTTGCGATGACGGCAAAGCCATCGAGAAAGGCGCCGAGATCGTTATCGAGCGCTACGAAAAAGGGATCGCCTACGTGAAAAGGTGGGAAGAGTTTTCGAAGTGAAAAAGTTTCTCGGACTGGCGTTCGACACAAACAGTCCGGAAGGGTTGAAAAGGAGGATTTATGTTGGGGTTGCCAAACGAAGTGGTGGTCATCGCCGGGCTTCTCGTCCTGGGCCTCTTGATGATCATGATCGTGGTCGCCAAGATGTATCGCAAAGTCGGGCCGAATGAGGCTTTGATTCGGTTCGGCATGGGAGGGACCGAAGTCTATTGCGGAAAGGGCGCTTTGATCTTTCCGATGGTCCAGACCAGCCGGGAGCTTTCACTGGAGTTAATGTCGTTTGACGTCGCCCCGCAGCAAAGTTTGTATACCAAGCAGGGCGTCGCCGTGACAGTCGAAGCCGTAGCACAGATCAAAGTAAAGAACGACAAGGAGTCCATTCTGACGGCCGCCGAGCAATTTCTTACCAAGCGGCCGGAACAACGCGAAGCTTTGATTCGCTTGGTGATGGAAGGTCATCTCCGGGGAATCATTGGCCAGCTCACCGTGGAACAGATCGTCAAGGAACCAGAAATGGTTGGCGATCGCATGCGTTCCACGTGCGCGGACGACATGAGCAAGATGGGGCTGGAGGTCATCAGCTTCACCATCAAAGAGGTCCGCGACAAGAACGAGTACATCACCAACATGGGGCGTCCGGACGTGGCGCGCATAAAGCGTGAC
>JBGPDI010000008.1:0-82204 GCA_041482215.1 Candidatus Acidiferrum sp.
CAGATCCCTCCGCGGCGTTCGGGATGACAGCAGGGGAAGGTCTAAACGTCGGAAGGTCTAAATGTCTAAACGTCAAACAGACAAGGCAGAAGCAGATCCCTCCGCGGCGTTCGGGATGACGACGGGCGAACGTCTAACGTCGGAACGTCTCAACGTCTAAACGTCGGGAAGAACGATGCTTAGGCGTGGTGGTGGTGGAGTTGCTCGTTGGGGCGGTGCGCAAAGCGGCGGTGGAAGAAGCGCTCGTAACAGCTTTTGCAACGGTAGGGGTTGCGAGCCAGGACGTAGTGCAAGAACCACTCCATGAGGCCTTTTCTTCCGGTGCGGTAGAGGTCGTTGCTTCCGCAATAGGGACACTTGGGGTATTGATTTTGAATGGTGTGTTTACTCATGGGACATCCTTGCTGTTGCTGGGGGAAAAGATTATAGCGCTTCGGGAACGTGGGAGCAAGACC
This sequence comes from Candidatus Acidiferrum sp., assembly GCA_041482215.1. GTDB lineage: Bacteria > Acidobacteriota > Terriglobia > Acidiferrales > UBA7541 > Acidiferrum. The sequence continues at coordinate 456 of JBGPDI010000008.1, forward strand.
CGCCTTCGCGTTCGGGATGACGGCGGGGGAACGTCTAAACGTCGGAACGTCCGATGCGCATCCTCGTCGGATGCTCAGATGGGGTAGTGGTGGAGTTCTTTATTGTGCCGGAAGGCGAATCGATTTCGGAAAAAGCGGTCGCTGCATTTCTGGCAACGATAGGGACTTAGAAACAGCACGAAGTGCAGGAACCATTCGATTTGGCCGTGCCTTCGCGAGCGATACGTTGTGGTACTTCCACAATGCGGACAAACAGGGGACTGCTTCTTAGTATCAACTTCTGCCACGGGGACATCCTTGGCTGGGAAAACCATTTTATCCCGTTCGGGGGAGGGAAAGCAAAGGAACGTCTAGACGTCTAACGTCAAGACAAGAAAGGCAGAAGCAGATCCCTCCGCGGCGTTCGGGATGACAGCGGGAGGAGAAGGGCAAAAGCAAAAGAAGGAGAGATCCCTCCGCGGCGTTCGGGATGACAGCGGGGGGAGAAGGGCTAGAGCAGGCCGCCCAAGGGACGGCCCCTACAAGGGCAGGAGAAAGAGGGCGCAGCGATGCTGACGCCCCTACAAAGGCCCGCCCTTGTGAGGGCGGGGGCACGATGTATCGTGCCCCTACGAGGGCAAGAGAAAGAGGGCGCAGCATGCTGCGCCACTACAAAGGGAAACGATCACTCGTAGGTGGTGGCGGCGTTTAACAGAGTGGAACCATTGCGGAGGAAGGCGAGTTCGCAGAGCCAGAGGACGCCGTGGCGGGGGCTGCGGTTGAGGTCGGTGATGTCGAGGAGGCGGTAGCCGGCGCGGGACATGAAGCTGATGACTTCGGCGGCGGAGTTTTCGTAGTTGCCGCAGACGACGGCTTCGACGAGGAAGATGTCGGTTTTGCCGAGGAGATCGGAAGCGCCGGCGAGAACTTTGAGGTCGAAGCCTTCGGCGTCGATTTTTACCATGTCGGGCAGGGGCGCGCCGATGGAGGCGACGATTTCGTCGAGTGTTTTTACGGGGACGGTGATTTGTTGCGTGCCGGTGGAGTGGCCGTGGCGGTCGGTGAGGACGAGGGTGGCGCTATCGTCGCGTTGAGAAAGATTCAAGGACATGGTTCCGGATTTATCGCTGGCGCCCGCGTTGATCCATTGAATTTTGTTGCCGCGATTGAGGAGATCCTGAATGTGGGACTTCAGGTGATCCTGCGGCTCGACGAGAGTGTAGCGGGCATCGGGAAAATGTTTGAGGGCGGTGCGAGTCCAATTGCCGCGGTTGGCGCCGACGTCGAGAATGTGTTTGGGGGCGAAGCCGAGCTTCTGGAGTGAAGAAAAAAAGGGATCGAGGCCTTCGCTGGGACGGGGGCCGTCATTTATTCGAACGAGACGGAAGCCGAATTTTTGAAGAAGACGATTGACGAGATGATTCACGATGGAATCCAGCGTTTAGGCCGCTGAAGTAGATACCGTCGCGGGCTGGACGGCGGGAGACGGAGAACCGAGGCGGATGTAGTGGACACTCTTCGAACCTTCCAAGTGTAAAAGGGCGCGCCAGCAATCGATCACAACGCGCTGCGTGCTGTTGAAACTCGGGCTGGTGCGGAAGGGCTGGACCCAGGCGGAGGTTGGGAGATCGCTGAATTGTTGCCAGGGCGTAGCGAGGACGACGACGGCGGATTGGGCGATGCAGTCCTCCGCGGACGCGGCAATGCGAACTGATTTATACGCGGCGAAAGCGCGAGGCAGGTCCGCGCTGGGATCGAAGACGATAACGGGCAGATTGGCGGAAGCCAATTCTTGCGCGAGCAACAAGCCGAAGGATTCCTCAACGACATCGGTTTCCGGCTTATAGGTAAGGCCGAGAATGCCGATGGGCTGGCTGCCAGAATGATGCGATTTGACAAGGCTGGCAATGGCGGTGATTTGCTTGCGGTTGAAGAGATCGGTGGCTTCGGCGAGATCGGAGAAAGCACCGCTACGCGCGGCGAGTGCGGCGAAGGCGCGATTGTCGCGGGGGAAACACGGGCCACCATAGCTTACAGCGCCCTTGAGGTATTTGGAGCCGATACGGGAGTCGAGGCCCAGAGCGTAAGTGACGACGCTGACATCGGCTTCGGGAAGTTTTTCGCAAAGACGAGCGAGCATATTGGCATAGCTGATTTTGGTGGTGATGTAGGTATTGACGGCGAGCTTGGTGATTTCCGCGTTGATGAAATTCATGCGCGCGACGGAAGGCGCATTTTTGCAGGTGCGGGAGTAAATATCGGAAAGAATGTCCCCAGCGCGGGGATCGGATTCGCCGATGAGGAGAAAATCGGGATTATAGAAATCGCGGATCACGGTGCCGAGAGCAATGAATTCCGGACTGTAGCAGAGGCCAAAATCCAGGCCGCAGCGTTTGCCGCTGGCGCGTTCGAGAACGGATTTTATTTCGCCGCCCGTAGAGCCGGGCATGACGGTGCTGGTTATGACGACGAGGTGGAAAGAATTTTTGTTTCGCAGCGCGCGGCCGATAGCTTCGCAGGTGGGAATGACGTAGCGAAGAGAAAATCCTCCGTCGGGCTCGCTAGGCGTGCCGACGACGATAAAGGTGGCCTCGGAATCACGGACGGCGGCTTCGGTGTCCTGTGTGGCGGAAAGTTTCCCTTTGGATTCAAGAAGAAGTTCGGTGAGTCCGGGCTCATGGACGGTAGGAAGGCCGCGGCCAATGGCGTCTACTTTTTGCGCGTCAACATCCACGGCGATGACCTGAAGACCACGAGCGGCAAAACAGGCGGACATGGGTGCGCCGAGTTTGCCCAGACCAATGACGGATACGGACGAGACCATACGCCTCCTGAGAGAGCTCCTAGTCTAACGTGAGAAAGGCGAAAGTTGCGAGAGGAAGAGGAGAATTAGTCGCGGACGACCCAACGATTGGAGCGGTATTCGATGATTGGCGGCAAGTCAGGTCCGGGAACACGGTAAAGAGCGCGAAGAGCAAAACGGTTCCACGCGCCGCGAAGTTTGGGAACGGATTGGAAGACACTGGTTAGATTGCGAAAGAGCTTTGCAGAATAAGCGCCCTTGAGTGAGCGCATCTCGCCGTCAACATGTTCCTCACAGATGCGATTGTAGTTTTCCATGGCGGCAATGCTGTCTGAATCCGCGTGGGCGCGGAAACCGCCGATGAGAGCGTCCACGGAATAGAGTTTGGCGTAGCGGAAGAAGCGCACCCAGAGTTCGAAATCACTGGCACTGCGATGCGATGCATCGGTGTGACCGCCGGCACGGTCCCAGAGCGAGCGGCGCCAGAAAGTGGATTCCTGCTGGATGTAGCGACTGGCACCGGCGAGGAAGCGAAAGCGCGACCAGCGAGGAACGTCCAGGATGACAGACGTCATGCCTTCGTCGCTGAAGCCTGTGGGACGGCCGGTGATCCATTCGACTTCGGCGAGGTCGCGAAAGACGCTGCCAACAACGGTGAGGCCACCGGTATGGAGCTGATCGGTGGCGGAAATCCAACCCATGATTTCGCCGGTGGTACGGGCAAAACCTTTGTTGATGGCGTCGTACATACCTTTATCGGGTTCGGAGAGCCAGCCGGAGATTTGGGATTCGTATTTGCGAATGATGTCCTGGGTGCCGTCGGTGGAACCGCCGTCAATGATGAAGTATTCGAGATTGGGGTAGTTTTGGGCGAGGACGGAGCGGATGGTTTGCTCGATGTATTTGGCGGAGTTGAAAACGGGGGTGACGAGGGCGATGCGCGGTAGCGTCATGGGTTGGCGCGTGCGGGCGTACCGCGGTAAAGCAGGTCGAACCAATTGAAATCCAGGTTGTGAAATTCCTGATAGAGAACAACATCGAATTTGGCAGGCGCGAGCATACCCAGCAATTTTTCGACATCGTATGGCTCGCACCAAGGATTGTTCGGGCCGTCGGTCGTGAGGCCCCAATGTTTGAAGCGAGGTCTACCGTCGCGAATCCAACGTGCCTTGGGATACGCAAGCTGGAGCCAGCGTCCACCGACTTTTAGGTGTCGCACGAGTTCTTGATACTCGGGTTTCATGATGTGATCCGGAGCGTTGTGGAGTGAGCCCATGCCCATGATGACATCGTAATCGGTGTCGAGTGGCTTTAAGGAGTCCAATTCTTTGAGGAGGACAAATTGAACATCCTGAAGGCGCATGATCTTGCAAAGGCGTTCGAGGACTTTCAGATTTGTTTCCACGAGATCTACAAAAGTTAATTTGGCGCCGTGCTGGGCAAAGGTGATGGGGTCGACACCAAAGCCGCTACCAACGTCCATGACTTTCTTGCCGCGCATGAATTCTGCGTAGAGGGTGTGATACCAACCGCGGTGTGCAAATTCTGCTCCAGAAGTGATGTCGTGGCGAGCTTTTTCCCAGAAAGCCAAAAGTGCGTCGTCCGATAGCTGCATTAAATTCGTGGTCTTCTCGAAAACGTTGTCTCCTGAAGGAACGGAGACCCATTTCTGACGGAGAGTTTCGTATGGAAGTTGCCAAGCTTCGCTGCGGCCTTCCGAGGCCATCCCCGCGGAATCAGACCCCATCATGACTTTGATCTTACGGACGATGCCCATCTGTGTTCATCTCCTTGCGCGAAGGCTTCAAAAGCTTTGAGGCAAGCACGCGCAGCTTAAACAATCTCTTGAGCAAAAAGTCGCGTACCCGTGACAGTCCGGTGGTCCATGGGTCTGTATCCCCGACGGCGTGTCGCATCGACTCTGTCGCAAGCACGAGATTGGGCGCGCTGACGGGACTTCTGGACGCAGCTAAAAGGGTACGGAGTTGTTTTCGCCAAACGGTCTTGGTGTAGAGCTCATCAACAGGCAGAGGTACGAAGCGATAGACGTAAGGGAAACCTGCCCGGTACAACATCTTGATGATAGCCGTCTCAGAGGGATAGAAGGCCACATAATTCAAGCCTTGATCCTCGGCCTGCCCTTCGTCGAGCAACTCCATCGTCGTCTCGGAGCCAGGGACGCACATGGTCTCAATCAAGAGAATTTTTCCCGTCAGTGAGTAAAGGTTTCGGATAGCGCGAAAAGGATTTTCGAGGTGATACAAAAGTCCGAAGCAAAGCACGAGATCAAAAATCCCCATCTCTGCTACCGGCAGCTCCTCAACGTTTGCCGTGCGGTAGCTTATCTCCGGATGTCTTTTCTTCGCCTCTATTACATTCTCTTCCCGTCCGTCGACGGCCGAGACACGGAATCCCAAGACCGCCAAGAATTTTGAAAAATCGCCGACACCACAGCCTACGTCAAGAGCAGAGCCGGCGGCGATCTGCGGTTGGACTTTTGCGAGAAAGTCGCGAACAAAACTCTGGCGAAGCGTTGTGAAGTCTCGTGTCCATTGCCTATCAAAAAGCCACTTCTTCTCCACTTTTGTCCTCTATCTCAGACGCCTACAGTGACTTCCGCCGTTCGTGCGCCGATGGGCTCGTATCGCACTTGATGCCCAATCTGAATAAGCGGCTTCTCAAAATATTGCCAGGATGCTCGACAGATGCCGAGAGTAACGACAAGGGCAAGGACAGAAACCAAGAACGTTTCAGCAGACATTCCAATCGGAAGGTGGGACCAGAGGAAGCCAAAGAAAAAGCTTCGAACGAATTCGTGCAGGAGATAAGTGCCATACGCGATGGAGCCGAGCCAGCCGAGCCAGCGCCAACGGAGACACCGACTGAGCCAAGTCTCTCGAAAGGATAAGGCATGAACCAGTATGCAGAGGTAGAAGAGAGCCAGCCAAGAGAGTCCGAATGATAGCATCCCGAACATATAAGGATTTGGAAGGAACTTCGTAAGCACGATAAAGCCTAGGGCCAAGACCAACAGCGCAAAAGATAGTGCGGTGCGATTTTTCTCGATGCGCTTTGTCCAAGCTGGATCGCGGAGGAGAATTGCACCGAGAACGCCGAGCAGTAATGCGTCGGCGCGACAGGGCATCATGACTACCCAAGAAATATAGTGCTCCGGCCAAAGCGCGTGGAGGACGATCCTCAATGCCGGTGCGAGCGCGATGCCAGCGAGAGTGGCATAGAGAAGGCGCTTCTCGTTCAGTTTTCGAATTAGAAGAGGGAGAGTGAGGTAGAACTGTTCTTCAACGGCGAGGGACCAGGTGACACCTAGGCCGAAGACTCCATAAGTCGTGGCTTTGGCCATCCAGAAGTTTTGGAGAAATAGGAAGTAAGAAATCCAGGGCAATCGCGCTTCATACATCCAGGCTAACCTCGGGGCAGTTCCAGAGTTGACGAAGGCACCAAGGATAAGTGCACCCATCAGGCACGCAAGATAGATCGGGACAATACGGAAAAAGCGGCGTGTGTAAAAGACGCGGAAATAATTGGAAGATTCGCGAGCATCGAGAAGAATTCCACCGATTAAAAAACCAGAGAGAACAAAAAACAAGTCGACACCGCTCCAAGCGAGACGGCCAGCCGCCTGAATATAGGCGGGTAGAGTGCCCGGTGAGGCTTGAATAGGCAGAAGGAAATAGTGGTGCGCCAAAACCATGGCAATTGCAGTGCCACGAATGCCGTCCAGTTCGGGAATTCTCCCCTTCAGGTCCACGCCAATCTCATCCTCTGCCGCTGACTTCGAATTGCGACGGTAAGTTCAGTATGCCATTCCATTCGTCGAACTGGTGCTGTTTGGATTCGGTGGCGACGATCATGTCGGGAAGGCAGTCCCAAGCATCAAGGCGATCTCCAGCGTCGTAAAGACTTACCTGCCAGGAATACGGACCAGGGCGCAAGGGAAGCATGGGAAAAGTGTAGCTGAAAGAGTTTTCACCGCTTTCGAGTTTTAAATTATCCGCGGCCCAAGCCCACATCAACTGGCGGTCACTATTGAAAAGAGCGACACCGTGGTGGCCGTGACGGACGGGTTCGCTGAGCCGGAGAGTGAATTTGACGGTGACAGGTCCGACGGTATCGAGAGTGTGCAGCGCATCAGGCGAGCTGCCGGCGATTTCCCATTTGAGGAAGCGGCCTTTGGAGTTGGAGGGGCGATCCGGCGAGTGGCCGTTGGAATCGCCGGAGGCCATGGCGGATTCGTAGGCGGAGACGACCTGATGCGTGGGGCCGTCCTGGCGAACGGAGGCGGCATCAATCCAGAGGACGCGGTGCGCGAGGCGGCGAATCTGATTGAGTTGATGAGAGACGAGGACGACGGTGCGGCCGGCACGAGCAACGTCGCCCATTTTGCCGAGACATTTTTTCTGGAAGTTGATGTCGCCGACGGCGAGGACTTCGTCCACGAGGAGGATTTCGGGCTCGAGATGGGCGGCGACGGCAAAAGCGAGGCGGACGTACATGCCGGAGGAGTAGTGCTTGACGGGAGTATCAATGAATTTTTCGAGCTCGGCGAAGGCGACGATTTCATCGAACTTGCGCTCGATTTCGGATTTGGGCATGCCGAGGATGGCGCCGGAGAGAAACGTGTTTTCGCGGCCGGTGAGCTCGGGATGGAAACCGGTGCCGACTTCGAGGAGAGAGCCGACGCGGCCGTGAATTTCCGCCCAGCCGGTTGTAGGGCGAGTGATGCGGGAAAGGATCTTGAGAAGAGTGGTCTTGCCGGCACCGTTGCGGCCGATGAGGCCAAGGACTTCGCCTTCTTTGACTTCGAGAGAAACGTCTTTGAGAGCCCAGAAGGTTTCGTCTTTTTTGCGGCGCAGGGAGGCGATGGGGGAACGGAGAAAGGCTTCGAGAGAGTGGCGGAGACCGTCGTCTACCTGCAAGCCGCGGCGGTATTCCTTGCCGAGGCCTTCGCCATGGATGACGGCGGTCATGGGCGAGGGACCTCAAGAGAAGAAAGAACCCCACACGCAACAGCGGCGTATGGGGCACCCAAATCAAAAAGGGAAAAACACCCACCCTCCAAAACCGAGGGTGGGGCACCCGCTACAAAACCGCACAGCCAGGAGTGGCTGTGCCACTCAAAGGCGAGAAGTTCGGCGTGGATGAGGGAGGCGGTCATAAAGATCGTCTCAACGTCGGAACGTTTAAACGTCGGAACGTCAAAAACAAAGATAGGGTGGTCATGGGCGGGCGGCCTCGGTGGAAGGCGGGGCAGGCGCGGGACGATCGTGGAGGGCGGCGCGGCGCTTGGCGAAGACCTGAACTTTGCGGGCGAGCTGGTGGGAAGGGCGCTCCACGAGGAGATAAAACAAAAAGGCGAAGGCGAGGCTGCAGAGCATCACGGCGGTCCAATTGAGAATGTGGCCGAGATACGGAATGCGGAGGAAACCGAAGAGCTCCATGCCCTGGACGTGGACGAGATAGAGCGAATAGCTCCAGGCACCGGCCATGGCGAGGAAACGGCTGGGCTCGCGATGCTTACTATAGGCGACTTCTTCGCGGACCCAGAAGTAGGCGAGGACGCCGAACCAAATCATCGTTTGCGTGTAGGGGACGCCGGCCTTGAAATGGAGCATTTCGGCGGTCCAGGAAGCGAGCCAGATGAGAAAGCGCCAGCTCCAAATGCGGAGAGCGGAGCGGCGGACGCCAATGGCGGCGCTCTGCTCGGCGAGAAGGCAGCCGAGAAGCCAGACGGGGAGAAGGAGCAGGGCCGTCCCGAACGGGCCGAAATCGTGCCAGGCGACGGAATGCGGATGCGTGACGGCGGTGAGTGTGCCGGCGACGAAGACAACGGGGAGAAATTTCGTCCAGCCGAAACGGTTGCGGAGCCAGCGGAGAAAAGGATAAGCGGCGTAGTAGATTTCTTCGCAGGCGAGGCTCCAGAGGGGAGACTCCCAGAGGACGGAGTGCTCTCCCCAGAGGATGAGATGCTGGCCGAAAAGGCGATAGACGCCGAGCGCGCCGGCAACGGGAATCAGGATGCGCGTGTAACGGCGAAGATAATAACGGCCGATGGAAATTTCTTCGGTGCCAATGAATGGCAAGTGAATGCAAAAACCGGAGATGACGAAAAAAACGATGACAGCGGGTGTACCGAAGACGACAGTGTTCCATCCGCGAGTGAGAAGACGCATGAAGGTGGAGGTGGCGTCTGCGCCGGCGAAAAGCGGGAACATGCCGTAGTGGCCGATGGCTACCCACAGCGCGAGGATGAAGCGCAAAGCGTCCAGGATGCGGTAGTGATTCGACGGGGCGTGAGCTTCTTTGTTCATCGGCTAAACGCGGCGCAGAGAAGAATGGGCACGATGTATCGTGCCCCTACATCAGCAAGAAACGCGAAGGAATTAAACTCTGTCGGCAACGGCGGACTCCATGCGATTGAAGAAAAAAAGGCCGCCGAGGAGGATGAGGGCGACGACGGCGGTGGAAGCGAGAAGGAGCAAGCCGGGAGCGTGGCCGCGGCCGGTGATGGCCCAGCGAAAACCGTCAATGACGCCAGCCATAGGGTTGAGACCGTAGAGCCAACGCCAGCGCGGTGGAACGAGAGAGCTCGGGTAGGCGACGGGAGAGGCGAACATCCAAAACTGGATGACAAAAGGGATGACGTACTTGACGTCGCGATAGAGAGCGTTGAGCGCGGACATCCACAGGCCGATGCCGAGAGCGGTAAAAACGGCGAGAGCAAGAAGCGCGGGAAGCCAAAGCGCCGCGAGCGTGGGCCGAATGCCGTAGGCGATGGTGAAAATGGCGAGGACGACGAAGCCAATGGCGAAGTCCACGAGGCCGGAAAGCGCGGAGGAAATGGGGAGAATGAGGCGAGGGAAATAAACTTTGGTGATGAGGCGCTGATTGTCAACGACGACGTTGGTGGTCATCTGGAGGGCGTAGGCGAAATAGGTCCAGGGGACGAGGGCGGCGAAATAAAAAACGGGATACGGGAGGCCGTCGGAAGGGAGCTTGGCGAGGCGGCCGAAGAAAAGTGTGAAGACGAGCATAGTGAGGAGCGGTTGGATGACGACCCAGAGAACGCCGATGGCGGTTTGTTTGTAGCGGATTTTGACGTCGCGCCAGACGAAAAAATAAAGGAGTTCGCGGTAGGCCCAGACTTCGCGGAGGCGGAGTTCGAAGAGGCCGCGCGGAGGCTCGATGCGAATGGTGGCGGAAGCGCCGGAGTGGAGCGGGAGAGCGACGCTCGGTTGCGAGACGGAAGCCATGAGCGTTTAAGAATAGCAGAAAGAAGCCAGGCTTAAGCCCACCGCTACGGGAACTTCTAGGGGGGAGGTGGATTTTCTTGGAGTTGCTGGAGGTCGCGGTCTTCGATTTGCTGCATGAGGGCTTGGCGCTTGAAAAGGTAGCGCTGGGCGTAGACGGTGAGCTGACGGGGCACGACGAAAAATTGATTGTAGGCTACTTCGGAGAATGCGACAGGGCCGCGCGCGGGAATGAGATGCGAGCCCCACTGGAACATGAGTCCGGCGTTCCAGAGAGTAAGAGCGGCGAGTAGCCCACAGGCCACGGCGAGAGCGGCTCGGCGAGAACGGAAGAGCTGAGCGGTGCGGTCAAGGAAAACGGCGAGGCCAAGAATAAAGAGGGGCGTGAGAGAGACGAAGAAGCGGTTGCCGTAGGAAGAGATGCCGGCCCAATCGGGATAGCAGGAGATGAAAAGATAAAAAGCGAGGAAGGCAGCGAGAAAGGGAGTGCCGGCGCGACGTTGCCATCGCCAGAAAATAAAGAGGCCGGCGATAGAAAGAAAGAGAACAGGCGTCCAAGTGAGTAGGCCATGATTGGAGGAGAAAAGCACTTTGAGAAAGACAGGCGAAAACCAAAGCCATTGGCTGAGCGGAGTGTAACCGGATTCGAACGCGCCTCCGTAAATGAGATAGCGAGTGATGAGAGTGGGCAGCAGACAAATCAAGAGGACGGCGGCGAAAAGAGAATGGCGCAGGAGGAGTTCGCGGACGCGCAGGGCTTCGGCGGGTTGCGGCTGGAGGGCGATGTAATAGCAGCGCGCGGCTTCGATGAGGAGGACGGTGAGGACCATGGCGTTGGGGTAATAAACGTTGAGCATCAGGCCGGTGATCAGGGCAAGGATGAACCACTGCAGGAACGAGCGAGAGGAGCGCGTCTGGTGCCAATACCAGAGGAAAAGGGCTACGACGAAAGCGGAATGCGCGTGGGACCACGACGGATTGAAATACATGTAGACCGGGAGCGAGCTGGCCCACCAGATGGAGAGCGTGGCAAGAAGCGCCCAACGTTCTTCGACATATTGGCGCGCTAGGCGGAAGGAGAGGAGCAAACCGAGAAAAGCGTAGAAGGCGGTGGCGAAAGCCATGGTGATGCGGTATGGAGTGGAAAAACCGTCGGCGGCGACTGCGGAACCGAGAGCACGTGCAAGGAGGACGCCGACGTGTGTGACGAAGAGAAAAGGTGTCCAGAGAATGGCGGGTCCGACGGTGAAATGGTTTTCGAGATGGCCGGTGCGCGTTCGAAACTCGGATTTTGGCAGGCCATTTTCATCGAAGCGGGGGACGCGGAAGCTTTCGTTGGCGTGCCGGTAGTCTTCCGTGAAATCGAGATTGTGCTGGATGAGCGGTGCGCGGGCAAAAGCATAGTAGCCGACACCATCGCCACGGACCCAGGGATTGAGAAATGGGAGCGAAAGCAGAAAGAGGAGTAAAAGCAGACGCTCTGATTTGCGCGAACCGCGCGCGGGGGATGCGCTAAAGTCTTGTTGATCCACGAAAGAGGCACCCGCCGAAAGCTTTTCTTATCCCCGGCATCCATCATCACCGGACAGAATCGCGATGTGGAGCCCATTTCCCTAGACCGAGGTAGGACAGTGGTAACTGCAAATAACCTTGGCGGTATTATACCGCACGATTTTACTTTGGAGTTGAATATCTGCGAGGGGCAGCGGGTTTGCTTTGATGTGCGCGCGCCTTGAAAACAGGCGAATATACGCCATAGTAGATAACTGTACTTTGATAATGCCGCTCGCCTGCACGGTGAGTCGCACGGAAAGATGATGTTGCAGTCAGCCCACAGCATTGTCTGCATACGCAAAGATAGTTTCTGAGTGACCGACAATCGTGAGTTGCCCCAAGCTTCTACATTGTCGAAACACTACGTTTTCGGGGCAGTGCTGAATATCTCGACCAGGCGGTCCGCGATTATCTTTTCCTCGCCGTGCTTGAGCTGCCAGACCGCAAAGCCGAAGCTATTCGGGTCGCGAGGCGGGCGATGATTTTCGCGCTGATTGTCACCAGCAGGCGCATCCGGATTGCGTCCGCGCATACCGCTCGCACCGGCGCCCATGCTGCCGATACCGATGGGCCGCATGTCTGCCAGCTTCTGCATGATCTCTGGCCCCGTGATTTTGAGTTTGGCTGGATCGATCTGCCAACTGTAACGTGGCGTCACGTTGCCTAGAGCTTGTGGGTTGAACTGCCGAGGGAGCGCTGTCACTCCAAATTTCTTCACTGCATCGGTGATGACTTGTGCCCGCTCGTCGTAGATTTTCAGCGCGGCATCGAAGTCCTCATTGACAAACATCTCAAGCGCCTTAAGCAGACCGAAAATTGTTTCTTTGCCGACCTTACAGCAGCGCCCGATGCGATCCTCCTGCGGGCTCATGTTCAGCAGCGAATAGCGGATCAGCTCTTCCTTCCCAATCAGCACGCCCGATGCCTGCGGGCCGCGAATGTCTTTGCCGCCGCTGAAGGCAACCATGTCGAAGCCCATGGCCGGATACTCCCAGAGCCGCTCTTTCGGCGGAACATCGGCAGCGGCATCGTTGAATGTGTAGAGGTTGTGCGCCTTGGCGATTTCGACGGTTTCAGGACCGCTGATTTTGCCTCTGTCGGAAAGGATGTTGGTGAAGTGGATGGCAACAGTCTTGGAATTGATGGCGGCAATCATCTCTTCACGCGTCTCAACTTCCACGAGCTTCGCGCCCCGTCTGACGGATTTGGTGGTCAAACGGATAGCGATGACTCTTCTGGATGATGACTTCGTTTCTCGGAAAATTGCTAACGTCTGGAATGTCGCGCATTCGTGGTTCTAGGTCTTCGGTCATCATGCCAGCGTAGCCGACGACCATGGCCGCCGCCGCGCCACCCGTTACCAGGCCGGTGTATCCGGCGGGGGACTTACACAATTTCGCAATGAACTTGCCGGCTGCGATTTCGAGCTCGTCAATCAAAACGAAATGCTCGTTGCCTCTTCGAATCAGCTCCATAACTTCCGGGCTCATCACGGACCCGCCAATCACGGTTACCGTGCCATTGATGTTGACGAGAGGCGTTACTCCAAGCTCTGCATAGATATCGCCGGTGGAACCAAGGCCGGTTGTGATGGACACGATTGGGCTGCCGTCGACCGAAGGCATCGGCGGTTTGTGCTTTTTGCCAAAGATGCTCGCAGCATTCAACTCAGACGGGGCGAACACGCCGCCGGTGACAGCTCCGAGCGCGGCGAGAAACGAACGGCGACTCCAACCAAATTTCAAATTCATCGGTAGTTTCCTCTCTATTCTTGTTTCCGCGCCTCGTGAATTACCTCTCCGCAGGCAGAGTCGAAGTGACGACCATCGCGCTCCCAACGATTTCGATGAGTGAATCGCCAGGAATCCATTCAACGGCCATGCAGGCACGCGATGGCGCTTTGCCTGGAGAGAAATAGGTTCCATAGATCTTGTTCAACGCGTCGTATTGCGCTTTGTGTGCATCGAACCGTGCTTTGCCGGTTGGCGTGGGGATACCGTCGGCAAGAGGCAGACAGAGAAACACATCGAGATGGATGATGCTGTCCATGTTAGAACCGGCACGTTCGACCAATCTCTTAAGGGCATCCATTGTGCGTGTGACGTGTTTTTCGAATGAGTCGGTGATGAGGATATGATCGTCCTTGCCATAGCCATCATTGGCACCCGTGCCGGAGAAATAGTAGATCCCATTAAGCGTGTGGTTACCGCCTGGGCGACGAGGCGGGTCTCCTCCAGTCATGGATGCGTTCCCAGGCGTGGGGGCGCCCGCAGGGGGCGCCTGCTGAGCGAAGAGTCTTGGTGCGCCGGTTAGAAGAGCCGTCATCGCTGTGATCTTGCCAAAGAAGTCGCGTCGAGTGTTGGTTTCCATGGAGTTTCTCCTTCGGATCTCTCGATTGAGCAAAGCATGATAGCGCAAGGGCGAGTTGTCCATCCAGAAGCCCGCATACGTCGAGGGACTAGGCCAGTTGTACTTCGCAACGCCTGAATGACGGGCTATTCAGAAGCAATCGAGTTTCTCGGGCTACGCGTGACTCGAGTAGGTGCACTTGTACTCAACCAGAAAATAAGTTGGACCGCTTACGGCCACTTTTCTGTGGATCGTCAGTGGCCAGAGATTATTCGTAGCGCAGAGCGGCCATGGGATCGAGGCGGCTGGCGCGGAGAGCAGGGATGTAGCCGGCGGCGCAGGCGACGAGGGCGAGAGCGACGGTGGCAAGCATTAATGTTAGGGGGTCATGCGGAGTTAAGCCGAAGAGCTGGCTCTGCACGACGCGAGTGAGCATAAGAGAAAAAATGACGCCGGCGACGACACCGATGGCGACGAGCAAAAGGACTTCGCGCATAACCATCCAGATGACATTGCGGCGGGCGGCGCCAAGAGCCATGCGAATGCCAACTTCGCGAGTGCGCTGGGCGACGGTGTAGGCCATGACGCCGTAAAGACCGATGACGGCGAGCAGCGTGGCGAGAAAACCGAAGACGGCGGAGAGGCTGGCGATCATGCGTTCGGTGGAGAGGGAGTTGTTGATCTGGACCTCCGTGGTGCGCATAGCGTAGACAGGGACATTGGAATCCATGTCGCGGACTTTCGAACGCACCGCGGACATTATTTGATTGGGGGCGCCAGTAGTTCGCAGGTAGACGGTGGTTCCGCCAAGATAACGGCTGCCGAGATAGGGAACGAAGGCTTGCTCGGGAACATCGTCACGGAGACTGGTGTACTTGAAGTCTTTGACGACTCCGATGACTTCCATGTCGGTGGGAGTTCCGGGATCGGTGCCGAAGCCGAGATGAAGGCCGATGGGATTTCTTCCCGAGAAAAACTTCGTGGCAAATTTTTCGTTAATCATGACGGTAGTGGGAGACCAGTTCCAGACTTCGGGACCGTGTTTGACGTCATGATTGTCGTTGATAGTGAAGTCGCGTCCAGCGACGATGGGCACGCCCAAGGTTGCAAAATAGTTGGGGCCAATGGCATTCATATAAGGTTGGGCATGCTCATCGGGCTTGGCCGGAGTGAAGCCCTCGACAGACATGCCGCTGTCCCACTCGTTGTCTTCGAGAATGCGCATGGAGGCGAGGCCGACGGATTGGACGCCGGGAATGGTGCCGAGAGCGTCGGAGAGCTGCGGATAGAAAACCTTCAAACGCTCGGTGGAGTAACCATTCAGCGAAGGATCAATCTCAAAACCCACAAGATTTTGCGGCGAAAAGCCGGGGCCGAGATTGCGGAGATTGGAGAGACTGCGGACAAAAAGGCCCGCGCCCACCAAGAGAAGCAGAGAAAGAGTCACTTGAGCGACGACAAGGCTCTTTCGCAAGCGGTGATGGCCGCCGCCACCAACTACGGCGCCGGCCTGATCTTTTAGAGTTCCGGCAATATTGGGTTTGGTGGTCTGAAGAGCAGGCACGAGACCAAAGATGATTCCGGTGAGAACGGTGACCGCGAGATTGAAGAGAAGAATGCGAAGATCGGGCACACTAGAAATGTTCATGCCGCCGGAATCGGAGGGAAGATAAATTTTCATGAGGGCGCGGTCGGCCCAAAAGGCGACGGCGAGGCCGGTGAGTCCCCCGAGAGCGGAGAGAGAAAGACTCTCAAGCAAGAGCTGGCCGATGATGCGCGAGCGGGTGGCACCCATGGCCAAACGAACAGCGATTTCCTTGACGCGACCGGAACCACGCACAAGCATGAGGTTGGCGAGATTGGCGCAAGCGATCAAGAGCACAGCACCAGTAGTGGCCATCAGTACCCAAAGCGGAGTGGAAAGCTGGCGGCGAGTGCTCGAGCGGCCCTGAGAGCCGGGCAAAATGTCGATCCAGCATTTCAGAAATTCGTCACGGTCGTATTTTGAGGCACGGCTGAAGGCCGGGAGCTGCACTTCCTGCTCAAGCATGGAATGCATGAAAGGTTGCAACGCAGCTTTGGCCTGCTGCTGGGAGATGCCAGGCTTGAGGCGGCCGAAGACGTTGACCCAGCGATTGCGGCGCTCCTTAAGCATATCTTCCGGGTTACCGACGCTAATCTGAGCCATCATCATGACGGGAATGAAGATTTTCGGTGAGAAACCAAGTTCCACTCCGTCAAAACCTTCCTGAGCAACTCCGACGACGGTCATTTTGTAATTGTTCAGAGTGAGAGTCTTGCCGACGATTTGGGGATCGCCCGCGAAACGCGTTTTCCAAAAGTTGTAGTTGAGCACAACGTATGGATGGCCGCTGGGAACTTTATCGTCCTCGGGAGTGAGAATGCGTCCCATGGCAGGGACGATACCAAGAGTCGAAAAGTAGGTGCCGGAAACCAATTCCACGGAAACGCGTTCCGCCTGCTGGCCGAAGGAAAGGCTTGCGGAGTTTGCGAAGCGGCAGAACATGTCCGAGAAGACTTCGTTGTGTTCGCGAAAATCACGGAACATGGGATGGGAGATGGCGTTGCCGCCCCAGTTGCTGCCGTAGTGGTGGCCGCGCATGGTGAGAAGAACGAGTTGTTGGGGATCCTTGACGGGGAGAAGACGAAGCAAGACCTGATCGAGAAGGGTAAAGATGGCGGTGTTGGCGCCGATGCCGAGAGCCAAGGTGAGGACAGCGACGGCAGTGAAGCCGGGTGTGCGGGCGAGAGCGCGAAAGGTGTACTTCAGATCGCGGAGGATGGTATCGAGCCAGCCGGTGAGGCTCATGGGACGCGACGCGCTGTTCGCAATGGTAGACACGGAGATACCCCAGGATATCTAGAGGTAGAGACGAAGAAAGGGGGGAAAAGTTTGACAAAAGTACGAAAAGATTCGTGGACGTCTAGTGGTATCGTAAAGCAAACATAATGAGTGGTTTACAATCCGATCCAAACAGGGACAAGATTTAGTCGGCGCTGGTGGCGGCGAGCTTGGGTTGATCGAGCGTCACGGCGCGCTGCCGAAAAAAGGCGGTGACGCGGTCTATGATCTCGTTCAAGGGCGTTTGAGGACGGAAGCCGGTGAGGGCTTGGAGTTTCTCGACGGCAGGGACGCGGCGCATCATGTCCTCGAAGCCGGGCTCGTACGCTTTGTCGTAGGGGACATATTCGATCGGAGAGGAGCTGCGAGTACGCTCCTTCACTTTTTCCGCGAGGCCTTCGATGGTAATTTCCTCGGTGTTGCCAACGTTGATGACTTCGCCGACGGCTCGATCAGTGTCCATCAAACGGACTAAACCCTCCACGGTGTCGCGCACATCGCAAAAACAGCGGGACTGCTTGCCGTTACCGTAGATGCTGATGGTGGTGTTGTCGAGCGCGGACTTGACGAAATTAGGCAGGACCATGCCGTAGCGTCCGGTCTGGCGGGGGCCGACGGTGTTGAACAAGCGCACGACGATCACTGGGAGCTTTTTTTCTTTCCAATAGGAGAGCGCGAGGAATTCGTCGAGCGCTTTGGAGGCTGCGTAGCTCCAGCGGCCCTTGGTGGTGGGACCGAGCACGAGGTCGGCTTCTTCGTGAAAAGGGACTTGCGTGCTCTTGCCATAGACTTCCGAAGTGGAGGCAGTGAGAACGAGTTTTCGTTTTTTGCACGCAGCTTCGAGGATCAATTGCGTGCCGTTGACGTTGGTCTCGATGGTGCGAACGGGGCTTTCGACGATGAGCTTAACGCCGACAGCAGCGGCGAGATGAACGACGACGTCGGCATCGTCAACAAGTTCGGCAAGCAACTGGCGGTTCTCGATGTTGTCAAGGTGATATTGCATGCGGGTGGAAGACTTGAGATGGCGAATGTTTTCGACGCTGCCTGTCGAAAGGTTGTCGAGCAAAACGACGTGGTCGCCACGGTCGAGAAGCCGCTCGGCAAGATGGGAACCAATAAATCCAGCGCCGCCAGTGATCAGATAGCGCACAGGGCCTCCTTAGAGGGATTGGGAGTCGTCGTCGCGATCGCGGGAAACGCGTTCACTGACGTGGGCTTCGGAATCTTCATCTTCATGTCCATTTTCTTGATGCTGACCTTCGGCTGCTTCCTGGGGACCGTAACCATACGAATAGGGATAGTAGCGATAAGAGTAGTAGTAATCGGGAGCGTTGGAATCCACGGCATTAAGAACGACGCCGAGGATGTGGCACTTAACGCTATTGAGCAGGTCGCGGGTGCGGGTGAAAGCTTCCTTGGGTGTTTCGCCGCTGCGAACGACGAGCAATACGCCGTCGGCCTGAACGGAGAGAATGACGGCATCCGTGGCGGCCATGACCGGAGGGGAATCGATGACGATAAATTTGTATTTGGTGCGAAGTTCGGCGATGGCTTCAACAAGCTTATGGGAAGACAGTAAGTCCGCCGGATTCGGCGGGAGAGGCCCGGTGGGAATGGCGACGAGATTGGGAATGTCAGGATGCGGAATGGATACGAGATCGAGGCTGGAAACACCGGCTAGATAGGAGCTGAGGCCGGCATATTTTCCGCTGCCGAGATTCAGGAGGCGGCCGACGCCAGGTTTGCGAAGGTCGGCATCCACGAGCACGGTGCTGTCGCCGAGCTGCGCGAGGGTGACGGCGAGATTCGCAGCAGCAGTGGTTTTGCCTTCGCGCGGAAGCGCGCTTGTGACCAAAATGACTTGCGGTGGATGATCGGCCTGCGAAAGCAGAATTGACGTTCGCAACGCACGGAATGCTTCCGACATCTGCGACTTGGGCAAGTGCTGAGCAACCAGCTCGATGCGCTTGTCATGACCGTTTGACGAGAAGCCTTTCAAGAGGCCGTTGCGCTTGCCGTTGGAATCGGCAAACTGAGGCACGACGGCGAGGGAGGGCAGGCGCGCAAGCGTTTCCACATCGTCAGGAGTCTTCACAGTGTTATCGAGATATTCGCGCATCAGAGCCAGACCGATGCCGCCGACCAGGCCCACAAGAAAGGCCAGAGCGACGTTGCGAGTCTTGGCAGGACGCGCCGGGGTAGAAGGAATCATGGCGGGATCGACAACGCGAATGTTGGAAGAGCGCAAGCTGGCGGAAATCGCGGTTTCCTTCAGCTTGGTCATCAAGCCTTCATAAAGAGTCTTGTTGGCTTCGGCCTCGCGTTTGAGGATGTTGTACTCGACAAGCTTTTCAGCCATCTGATTGGCGGCAATTTTTTGCTCGTCGAGGGCCCCCGTGAGCATGGTTTCGTGATCGCGAGCTTCGCGGAAATCGCTTTCGAGGACAGCAA
Source organism: Candidatus Acidiferrum sp. (assembly GCA_041482215.1). Lineage (GTDB taxonomy): Bacteria > Acidobacteriota > Terriglobia > Acidiferrales > UBA7541 > Acidiferrum. Next base: position 19,726 of record JBGPDI010000008.1, read on the forward strand.
CGATCTGCTGTTTTTCTTTTTCGATATTGTCGTCGAGTTCTTTTTGCAGAGCCTGGAGCCGTTGGACTTTTGGGAAATTGGGGCCGTACTGACTGACAGCGTCCGTGTATTGGCCCGCAAGGTCAGAGCGCCTGCGAAGCAATTCCATTAACGTAACGTTATTCTGAACCTGAGGAACAGCATCCAGATTCCCGGATTTGGCAAACTGAAAAAGCGACTCCTTTTTCATGCGCTCGCTTTGCGCGTCGGTCAGCTGTCTGTTGATGTCAGAAAGCCGCTGGGTGGTGATGTTCTGCTTGTCGTCGAGAGTCCAAATCTGATTTTGCCGTTCATAGGTAATGAGCGCGTCTTCCGACCTCTGCACCTTAACTCTCAGATCGTCCAGCTGGCTGGTGAGCCAAGTGGAAGCCTGGCTGGTGGCCTCATATTTACTGCGAAAGTTCTGCTCGATGTAGGTGTTAATGTGCGCGTTTACAATGCGCGCGGCGAGCTGGGGATCGGTGGATTCAAAACTGACATCCATCAAGCGGCTGCTAGGCACGCGCCTAACGCTAAGACTTCCCAAAAACTCTCCCAGTTCAGGTGGACGCTTCTGGTTTGCGAGACTGCCGCTGGCAACTGCGTCGGAGGGCCCGTTGGGTGAGGAAAATTCCGGGCGAGCCGAAAGAGCGTTGTTGCGAATGGTCTGCAGAGCCAGGGTTTCACTGGTCAAGATTTTGGATTGCGTCTCGATGTAATTCTCTAGATCCATCATGTAGTCGTAGGAATCCGACCCCTGGAACGGAAGAATGTTGGCATTTTCGCGATCAATCTCAACGCGGGCGGTGGCAACATAGACGGGCTGCATACGGAAAGTAGCAATGGCCACGATGGTGACCACGGCAAGCATGAAGGAGAGAATCAGCCACTGATGCTTGCGCAGAATCAGCAAGTAGTCGTAAAGGTGAGGTTCGCGAGGGGAGAGCTCGAAAGAAGGAAAGCGCGCCGGCATAGAAACTACTTCGGCGACGGCGCCGTTGGAACCATTTTCACGGGATACGATCTTGTTTTCGTCGGCCATTTTTAATGGTACGCAATCCGATAGAGGGCGACACCGGAAGCGAGTGCAATACCAAATTCCAAAGTCCTTAGCATCGCTTGTTTTGCCGCGCTGTTCGGCACATACAGAATGTCGCTGGGTTGGAGCTGAATATCCTCCTCCTGGCGGTTCATGACCTTCTTAAGATCAATGGCGACTTCGGTCTGCTGTCCTTGAGCGTTCTTCCGGACGATGACGCAATGCTCGCTTTTCGCGGTGTTGTTTAACCCACCCGCGAGCGCCAATACTTTCAGCGTACTCATATGCCCGCGATCATTCGCAAGGACAAATCCACCAGGCCTAGCCACCGCCCCTAAGACATAGACAACTCCAGAGTGGGGGACGGTAACGATATCGCCAGCCTGGAGGACAATGTTATTGGTGGCATTGCCGGTTTCCATCAACTCGTTGAGATTGATGGTAATCGTATTGTCCAGGGGAGGCGGCCCAGCGGACGCCTGAACACTTGCGGAAGCGTTTGGGGTTGCAACACTCGGGACGGAGGCTTCAGGGCCAATCGCCGGAGGCTCGGATGGATCGGCAGGCGGCTCCGAAACGGGACGGGTCACAATCACAGTATCACCGGCGTCGGGAGCTACGCCGCCGGCCTCAGCCAAGACTTCGAGAATGGTTACCGGGTGGTCCGCCTGGTAGACCATGGGATGACCCACGGCCCCAACGACGGTGATGGGTTTGCTTTTTCGTTCTTTGACACTAAGGCTTACATCGGCATGCGTGACCAGGCCGTTGGCTTCCAGCACTTCGGCGATCTTCTGTGCGGCCTGGACTTCCGTCAATCCAGCGACGCGCAATCGGACGGGTACGAGGGGGATACCGATGGAACCGGTTTGGCTGACGCGCACTTCGCGGCTAAGTTCTTTTACATCGAAAACTTCGACGTCCAACACGTCGCCATTGCCCAGCACATAGTCGTGGGGCGTCAGCCGCGCGACGGCAGACATCTGGCGAATGCGGTCGTTAGTCTGTTGTGGCGTCTCGAGAACGGCCTGCTGTTGCTGTGCGCGGCTGGACGGCGCCAGAACCAGTAACACTAGCAGGGCAGTCGGAACGAAACACCACACCAACGCACCCAGTCTGGCTGGCTGCATGAGAATAGATGACCCCCAAGCGTGAGTATACAGCCTGAGAGGGATGGAGCGTCAGTGATTTCGGTGGTGGCGATGGCGCCGTTGGGGGGCAGGAGGGGGAGCAACCTGCTGAATCTCCGAGGTAGCCAGGTGGGCCATTAGGAAAAAAAGGAGTGCGTTCGCGGGAATGTGCAAATTGAAATCCACCAGACTGTGCACAAGAAAACCGCTGCAAGCCATCAGACCGGAAAGCTGCAGAGCCCCGGCAAAGGAGTTGTTGATCTGGCGCAACCGCTTTAGGGCTTCCCAGAACAGAATTCCCAAGAACCAAGCACAGCATAGCCCGCCAAGTAGGCCGGTGTCGGAGAGAGCCTCAAGATAGTCGTTGTGGGTGTGATTGACGATCTTTCCGTCATAGAGAGTTTCGTAGGGCGGAAAAACGATTTGCAGAGTACCAAATCCAGTGCCGGTGACGGGGTGATCGAGAAAGATATGCCAAGTGTCCTGGCGCATGGAGGCGCGCTTTCCGACGGTGGCCTCGAGCGATTGGAAGGATGAAAAACGCTGCAGGAGTTGGTTTACGCCTAGCCAAGTAACCATGAGCAGCGCGACCACAAGCACGGCAGCTCCGGCGAGCAGTTGTTTCCCCGCCATGCGCCGCTGAACCATTACAAGCGCCACGAGAGCCAACTCCACGCCGAAACTCACAATACCGCCCCGTGAGGCGGAGAGAAAAAGCGCGCCGATCGGCAGGACCGCGAAAAGCCCGACGACTAGCCAGCGTTCTCGCCGCACCCTCCCCAGGACAAGGGGAACGAGAGCCAGCGGGAGAATCAACTCGACGAATCCGGCAAAGTGATTGCGGTTAGCATATGGCCCGAAGGGAATCCCACCGTAATGCATCTCGCGAAACCAGTAGAGCTTTCCGTTGAAGGTGAGGTGCTGGAGAATGCCGAAGATGCTGGTGATGAAGCCGAGCAGCATGCCAAACCAAACGAAAGAGCGCCATTCTTGAAGCGTTCGAAAGGCTTGCGCGGCAAGAAAAAGCAGGACTAAGTCGGAGAGAAGGAGCAAAAGTTCCACGCGAGTGGAATAAGAAGAGGCGGTGCCGTGGAAGACCCACTGGCCAAAAACAATAAGAGAAAGAAGCGCCAGCGGCGGGCACAGAGGAGAAATGATGATTTGCTCTTCGTGGTCGAGAAAAATCCGCAATGCCCACGCAAAAAACAGCACACCGGCGCCGGTCTCAATGACGGCTCGCGCCCAATCCTCAACGCCCCCATGCGCGGCCACAGCAAAAACAACTAGAGCGCAAATACAGATACGCAGCCACTTCATGGTTTATGACGCTCCGTGGATGCGGGAACCAGGGCGACATCGTCTATCCAAGCCATCCCTCGAATTCTGTTGTCCTCTTGATCGCTTTGAGCGCGGACCACGCAAACTTGCATTAGCTGAACATCTTTTCCCGAGGACCAAGGCAGTTCGACAAGAGTCCAGGGCTGTGTCCCGTGCACATCCGAGGTGGAGATAGTGGAATTATCCTGCGTGCCGACAGAATGCAATTCAAAGCGAATGCCTTGATCTGTGGTGAGCGATTTGGTTTTGACCCACGCCGAGAAGCGATAGCCGGTTGAGGGCTGCACGGGCACTGAATGGCAAACGCTGTTGAAATTGACGTCGGAGCTTCCGTCAAATACCAAGCGCAGAGAACGACTGCCGGAATGTTTCTCCCGGGTATCGGTGAGTACCTGCACGCCGTTGCGAAAGGCAGGGGGAAAGGACCACGAAAAGGTTCCTCCGGTAATCCCCGATTCGAAACCACCGTCCCACAAAACTGAGGTTGAGGGCCCCTGAAAGTCAGCCAGTCCTGCGAAGACGACTGCCTGGTCCCAAACCCGGCTGGCCTCGGGGATTCGTCTTTCGTTCATCAGAGTGCCGACAAGCAAGTAGGAATCCGGCAAGGCAATGCGTGGATGGAGGGCACCGAGGCGCTCCCACACTTTCAGGGCATTGTCGGTGTGTCCGTCGGTGTTTTGGTCCCAAATCACATCGAGGTAGGCCTCAGTGATCGGCGGAAGGACGCGATCGATAGTGGTTTCGACATTGGACCCGGCGCGAAGGGAGCGAGAGAAAGCTTCCGCGGCGCGCTTGGGATCGGCCTGGACGGCAAGACGCATTTCGGTAGAGGCGGGCGCAAGTTCCCCCTGGCGCAACAGAAAATTGCCGTATCGCCAGGAGACCTCCGCGGAAAGTGGATAAACTTTCTTGGCATGCAGAAATGCGTCGCGTGCTGCGGGGAGATCACCTTCGAGTTCGTAAGCGGTGGCAATATCCAGCCAGGCATCCGTCGAACCTGGATCCAACGACAGAGCGGAGCGGTAGGCACGAATAGCACGCGGGGCGTCGTTCTCTTCCAAGTTGTATTGCCAATAGCGGCCAAGGAGATACCAGTTGCGCGGGTCATTTGGTTCCAAGCGTGTGGCGCGCTCGTAGCCTTGGGCGGTTTGCAAATCAGCGTCATAGGTAGCGCGAGCGTTTCGAATGCTGAAAAAGGAAAGAAATAAAGCGAGGGCGCAGGAAGCGCCGAGAAGTACGCCACGCTGCGCGTTACTGGAAAGCCGCAGAATCATTCTTCGGTACTCTGCCTAGAGCGCCTCGGAGTTGCAAGATAAATGTCTTTAATTTCAGGTAGGAAGAGCTATGCGGGACAATTGGTGAACTGACACAGCGGATTGCGAACCAGATATCTCGTCAAGGGACGGTTGCCGCCGGAGAGACGTGAAAGTACAATGAGCTTCCAGCCAAGTGGCATTCAATAGAGCAATTCCCATTGCCAGCGAATTGCGTTTGCGAGCACTTGCCCCAGGGATCGCAGTTTTTTTCGAACAAGATTAACGGCATGGGCATCCCGATGCTTCGCTGGAAGCGACGGAAACCGGAGTAGAAAGGCAAGTTGAGTGAGCGGCATCGTCGGCATGTTCTACCGAGACGGTGCGCCAGTAGAGCTGGCGCTGTTGGAGTCCCTCGTGGACTTCCTCGCCTTCCGTGGTCCAGATGGCGGCGCGTGCTGGGCGGAAGGTTCGATCGGAATGGGTCATGCGATGCTAAGAACCATTCGCGAATCCCTTGCCGAAGACCAACCCGGAAATCTCGACGGGCGGTTTTGGATGGTGTCGGATGCGCGGCTCGATAGCCGAACGGACCTGCTTGACGAACTTGAGCGGGCCGGACGGGTGGTTAGGGCGACCGCGCCAGATTCGGAACTGATTCTGCTTGCGTACGCTGCCTGGGGCAGTTCGTGTGTAGAGCACCTAAGGGGCGATTTTTCGTTTTCGATTTGGGATGCAAGCAAGAAGCAACTTTTTTGCGCGCGAGATCACTTCGGGATCAAGCCCTTCTATTACGCGGAAGCGAGGAATGTATTCCTTTGCAGTAATACGCTGAATTGCCTTCGTTTGCACCCCAAGGTGACGAGCGAATTGAACGAGGCGGCGGTTGGCGACTTTCTCCTATTTGGGCTGAATTACGACAATGCCACGACGATTTTTCGTCAAATTCAGCGACTGCCGCCGGCGCATTGGCTGATCGTCTCGGCCGAGGGTTTGAAAATTCGGCGGTATTGGGCGCCGCCGGCAAACGGCCGGATTCGCTATTCAAAACCTGAGGAATACGTAGAAAATTTCCAATGGTTATTGCAAGCCGCAGTTGCTGACCGTCTTCGCACGGATCGAGTGGGAATCCTTTTGAGCGGAGGACTGGATTCGTCTTCGGTTGCAGCGGTGGCGAAGGAGGGGTCGGGAAAGAGTTCGCATGGCACTGAAATCAGAGGCTATACTTACGTCGATGACTCTCAGATTCAAGATTCCGAAGGTCGATTTGCCAGCCAGACCGGAGAGTTTCTTAGGATTCCAATCAAATTCTTGCAAACCGCGCAGCAAAAGCTTTTCGAAGGCTGCGACAATCCGGACCTGAGTCTGCCCGAGCCGGTCGATAATCCATTTATTGCAAGTTTTTTTGACTCCACGCGCATCATTTCCACCGAATGCCGTGTTCTACTATCGGGCGAAGGCAACGACAACCTAATGGATTTTCAGATGTGGCCGCATCTGGGAGATTTAAGGCGCCGTGGTGAATGGCAGCAACTGTTGACGGAACTGGCGAACTATCTTTGGATCAAGCCATTTCCATGGCGCGGGATCCGGGCGAGACTCCTGAAAGCGGTTGGCAAGGAGCCGGACGTGCCAGTATTTCCGCAATGGCTGGCGGGGGAGTTTTGCGAACGCATGAATCTTCGGGAGCGCTGGAAGGAATGGGGCGAGCATCCCAAGCTGGTATACGAGCATCCCATTCTTCCGAACGCCCACGCCTCTCTTTCCCTGCCACACTGGACACATATGTTTGAACAGGAAAATGCCGGGGTGTCGCAGCAACCTGTGGAAGTACGCTACCCGTTTCTGGATTTGAGGATCGTGAATTTTCTCCTGGCGCTTCCCCCGTTTCCGTGGTTCTACCAGAAAATGCTTTTGCGCGAAGCGATGTCCGGACGATTACCGGAATCGGTGCGGATGCGCCCGAAAACTCCTTTGCAAACGGAACCGGAAGTCGAGCAAATCCGGCGAGCGGGAGCCGCAGCGTTAGATCAGATGAATTGGAGCAAGGATTGTGATCGCTATATCGATCGCTCCGCGATGGCTGCGCCGCATGATAAGATGAATGCGGTGGAATTGAACAATAGTTTGCGCCCCTACTGTCTGAACATTTGGTTGCTGTCAACGCGGAGAGTTCGTTATAACATGCATGTGGAGGCTGGTAATGGTTAAACCCGTAAGCGGGGAACCAAAAAAGCCGTATTCGAAGCCGACGTTGACCCTTTACGGGACGGTGAAGGAACTCACGCAACGGGTGGGACCCCGCGGCAAGCGTGATCGCGTGGGAGGACTCCCAGCTCGCAACAAGACTTCGTTATAGAATTCGTCATCGAGCCGAACAGGTTGGCACGACGACCGAGGATTTCAGCGAGTGGAAGAAACAGATAGTTCGGTTGAAGAGCGCACAGTTACAATTCCAGACAAGTGGATTTGAGAATTTATCCCGGCAGTGGATCTCTACTACTCCTTTTTCGGCTTGCGGCTTCGCTCCAATCTGCCCCTACCTGGAGTTACCCCGATTCTCTCAAACCCCGGCTTCCCCCTAATTGAGCTCCACCTGGGTATTTCACCGCGTCCAGCGGCAGGAGAACTTTCTGTGGAAGAGGAGCTGGCATACGTGGGTTCCCATTTCACTGAAACCGGGGAGCCGAGTCTGCGAATCTGGCGAGAATCGAAAGGCGAATTTCTGCGCATCGCTTATTCCGATGGCACGCAGTTTTGGATTGATCGAAAACGAGAGTCAGTTTGGGCGGTGTGGCCTGGCACGTTGTCTCTCGAAGATACTGCTTCCTATCTGCTCGGACCGATCCTCGGGCTGCTGCTTCGGTTGCGTGGGGTGACGTGTTTGCATGCGAGCGCTGTAGCTTTTGATAACCGCAGTGTGGCGTTCGTGGGACCAGAAGGCGCAGGAAAATCGACCACCGCGGCAGCGCTCGCGCAACAAGGCTACGGAGTTCTTTCCGACGACATTGTGGCTTTGGTAGAACAAGCGGGTGAGTTCCGCGTCATGCCTGCGTATCCCCACCTTTCGCTTTGGCCCGATTCCGTGAAAATGCTTTATGGGTCTGCCGGTGCGTTACCGTGTTTTAGTCCAGAATGGGACAAACGCCGTCTTGCGCTGGGAGAAAATGGTACGCACTTCGAGTGCCGACCGCTTCCGCTGGCAGCCATTTATGTTCTTGGGGAGCGTCGTCCAGATCCAGCACCGTTCGTGGAGGCTATTCGGCCGCAGGCCGCACTCCTTTCGCTGGTTGCAGACACTTACGCCAACAAGATCCTCGACCGCGATTTGCGTGCCAGTGAATTCAATTTACTTGCTCGACTAGCTTCCTCGGTGGCGGTGAGGAGAGTTCATCCTAGCAATGACCCGGCGCGGCTTGATGATCTCTGCAAGGTCATCCGTGATGATTATGCTTCGCTCCCGACACTAACCTCGGCTCAATCCTAAGCAGGAGGCTGGTCCCCGGAAATCCGCGATGAAGGCTCCTGATTATCTGGTACGATACACGTGCGTTTCCCATTTTGGAACAAGTAACGCGGACTTGGGGCACGCTAGCGACGGCGTCCAGAATGCGATCCCTCTTTCTAAGAATCCTACGATTCAAGCTGCCATGCGGGGTTGTGTCTGATTCCATTTTGGAACTCGTGGAAGAGTGTGCCTTCATCGACGACCAGTGTCGCAAACGCCAGTGTTCCGGTTGTCCGAGATTTGGAGTTTAGGAGGAGTGGAATCATGAAAATGAGAGGTACTTTGGCAGCAGTTGTGAAGATCGCTGGTGTGGCCATTCTTGCTTCAAGCTTCCTACTCCTTGGAGTCTTGCAACCGTCGGGAAATCGTAGGACTGCCCCCGCAATCGGAATCTCCGCAGCCGGGAATGTCGCTGCAATAAATATTCCCAGGGCGAAAGATGATCCCAAGTGGAAAGACACATATGGCAAATTGCCATTAAGCTTTGAGCAAAACTCGGGACAGACCGCGCGCGAGGTGCGGTACGTATCTCACGGAACGGGTTATGCGCTGTTTTTGACGTCACAAGAAGCGGTTATTTCCTTGCAGCAATCCATGCCGAGAGATCTTTCGCCCCTCCACCGGATGGCTTACTTTCGGGCGTTGCGCAAAGCCCGTAAGGCCGGGAGGACGACGGTCTTGCGAATGCGCATGGAAGGAGCCAATCTGACGCCGCAGATCGCCGGCGTAGATCCACTGCCGGGAAAAGTGAATTATATTCTCGGAAATAATCCGGAGGGCTGGCGCACAGGCATCCCTACATACGCTCGCGTGAAGTATACGGGTATTTATCCGGGTGTGGATCTGGAGTTCTACGGCAATCAACGACGGCTGGAATATGATTTCGTTGTTGCTCCGGGAACTGACCCAAAGGTAATCGAACTGAGCCTGAAGGGCACGCGGAAACTGATTGTGGATCCGCATGGCAATTTAATCCTGAGCGTTTCAGGAGGCAGGGTGGAGCTCCAGAAGCCGTTCATCTACCAGAATGTGGGGAATAACCGGCATGAGATTCAGGGCCGATATGTACTAGCCGGGGATCACCGGGTCACCTTTGCCGTTGCAAACTATGATAGAAGCGCCCCTCTCATCATCGACCCAGTGCTGAACTATTCGACGTATCTTGGCGGCAGCGCGGTCGGGGATTTTGGTCAAGGTATTGCCGTGGACGCACTTGGAGATGCATTCATCACCGGAACAACTAGCTCAACGACGTTCCCATCAACACCCGGTGGATTCGGCGCCGGGAATGCACTTGGCGTGGCGTTTGTAACAGAGATCAATCCCACCGGTACGGCCCTGCTCTACACAACTTATCTCGGTGGAACGGGTGGTGATTTTGGTATGGGGATTGCCTTAGACAATTCCGGTACTGGCACCAATCCCGGCGGCAATGTCTATGTAACAGGATTTACAATGTCGGCCGACTTCCCAACCACCGCGGGGAATGCACTCAAGCCGACAAGTGCCGGGGCGTCTACGAATGGAACCAGCTTCATTTCCAAAATCGATCCAACCGCAAGCGGAGTGCCCTCGCTAGTCTATTCTTCCTATCTGGGCGGAACTGATGGGACCTCTGCCAATCCTGATATCGGCACCTCTGTTGCCGCTGACGTGAACGGTAATGCGTACGTGACTGGCCTTACTTCCGCGTCGCCAGGATCGGCGGATGCGAACTTTCCAATTACGGCGGCAAGCGCTTTTCAGACGACGCTGGGAACCAGCGATGGAAATGCCTTCCTCACCAGGATTGACACGACCAAATCCGGAAGCGCTTCGTTGGCCTACTCCACGTATCTGGGTGGAAGCGGAGTTAATGCAACGACTTCAACCCTGGACTTCGGTGAGCTGGCAGTGGGCGTGGCAGTCGGTTCGTCTGAAAATGCTTATGTCGTTGGAATAACTGCATCCACGGACTTCCCAATGACCAGCCCCACCCCGAACGGCTACCAGACAACGGCTCCCGGGGCAGCTGCGCTGGGAACTGTATTCATGTCGCGAATCGACACGTCAGGCACGAAAACGCCGGCTGCCTCACTGGTCTACTCGACATATTTGGGAGGCAACAACTTTGATTTGAGCACGGCGATCGCGCTCAAACCGGCTAGTGCGGTGGCCTACGTCACCGGCACGACGGAATCGCTAAACTTTCCCACATTTCCAACGGCAGCTCCCGGCCCCTACCAGTCGACAGGTTCAACAGGTGGCACCGCATTCCTAAGCACGATAGACACAGGGCAAACTGGAAGCGGGTCCCTAACCTACTCCACGTTCCTCGGCGGATCCCAGACCACTGCATTCGCAATCGCGGTAGACGCAGCAGGCAACGCATACATCGCCGGGGGGACTAGCGACTCTAACTATCCTGTGAGCCCAGGGGCATTCCAGCCTAAGTTTGCGGCGGCGGCACAGGGTGAGGGATTCATCACCAAGATTAATCCGGGTGGCAACGGCACGGCGGACTTGGTTTATTCGAGTCTCTTCGGAGGAAGTGGAAACGGCGCCAGCCCCGATACTGTACTTGGTGTCGCCATCGACAGCCAGCAAAACGCGTATATTACGGGAGTAACATTCTCGCCCGCCGCAACTTTCCCGATTTTCCCCGCGGGGGCGTTTCAGACAACTCTGAGCGGCTTGTCGGATGCGTTCATCGCCAAGTTGACGCTAGAGCCGACACTGGTGGTGTCGCCGACTAGTCTCAACTTTGGAACGATTCTGATTCCGACTACGAGTGCTGCGCAGTCCGTGACACTGACGAATAACACGAATGCGGCGATTCCCTTCACCAGCGCCACATTAATAAACGCAAATCCGGCGGCTGCAGCCACAGACTACGTGATTTCCGCGAACACATGCGGTGCAAGCATTCCGGCCGGCGGCGCACCGCCTGCGAATCAGTGCACCGTCAGCGTGACGCTCAAGCCATCCGTGGTGGGGGCTGAGACCGCGACACTCCAACTGACCGATGGCGACAGCACCAGCCCACAATTAATTTCACTGACAGGGGCGGGTACGAATACGGCGGCGGATTTCACGGTGACAGCGCCAGCAACGGCAACCGTGAAAAACGGTTCACAAGTTCCGATCACCGTCACGGTCACTCCGGTCGGTGGTTTCACTTCGCAAGTGAACCTCACTTGCACAAGCGCACCGGCACTTAACCTGGGGACGTGCACGGCATCCCCGGCATCCGTTACAACTACGGATGGGGTCACGGCAAAAACTTCGACAGTGACCGTGACGACCACGGCGATGATGACCCCGCCGCCTTCATTCCGCACTCCGCCCCTTTCACCGCGCCAGTTTCTTCCACTGCTTGTAACTCTGATTCTGCTTTGTCTAGTGGCGAGGGCTCGACAGTTACGTGTGCGGCTGGCTATGGCTACCGCGATGATTGTCCTGCTCGTTCTCGCGGGCTGCTCGGGCAAATCTCACGACCATACAGCAAAGGGGTCCTACACCTTAACGATTACCGGAACGTCGGGTGCGACGACGCACAGTGCTACGGTGACCCTGACGGTCGATTAGAAGCCTCGAAATGGGCAAAAAACAAAGAGGGGCTTGAGGACGGCCTGTGAAGTCAAGAACGTAGGAGCGGTGCAGCCGCCGAATTCTAAGGGTCAGGTTTTGCCGTTTCTTCCATACTTGCGGGCAAGTCGCAAAGGCCGGCGGGCGATTTCGAAGAATCTCTGCGCAAGTCCTGCACTGCCTGCCTGCCAATCATCTTCCGTGGGCGAAAAAGAGAGCCTGAAGAGATAGGCAGGAGCAGAAAGCATACTGCCACGCATACGCATTCGAAACGCGGCGCGTTCGAACAGGCCGGGAGGCGCGTTACCCGCGGCGGGTAGCCACTTGCACGTTTGTTCGGCGAGCCGTGCCGCCACACCATCCGTTTGAACCGTAGCTAGAACTTCGCCAGGGAGCTGCGTTTTAAGCAAGTCTGACGCGAGGCGCAGGCCGGTGTGCAGCATGCGTTCCGCACCGACTGCTCTCGCTGAATCCGCAACGCGCTTCCAATCGATAGCCGTTTGGCGCGTTACCAGCGCCGCGACGTCAGCAATCCACATCAATCGCTCCCAGAAATGTTTTGCACCATGGATGCAAATGAGCACGAGTTCGTCTTCGATGGCGAGAGCGGGAGCTTCGCGGCCATCGAGGGGCACACGGATTTGCCGCGCAAAAAAGTCCTCGAGGGGAAGCCGGCGGGGAAAATAGCGCAGCGTGAGGTCGTTGTGCAGCTCGACGAGAAGATTTGAATGCGGGTGGGAGAATAAGTACTGGCCGGGAATTTTTCCTGCATCGATGGCGCTGAGCGAAACCGCGGGAGCGTAGCCCGCAGCGCTCATCAGTTCCGTGGCGCGACGGATGTCCCGCTGGCGAACGAGCAGATCGAGATCGCCATAGCTGCGCATCGCCGGATCGCCATAGGCTTGCATTGCGAGCGCCGGACCTTTTACCACGAGCGCCCCAATTCCTATCGAAGCGAAACGATCCAGGATACGAAATAGCTCCGCCGTCATTCTCAACGAAAAGAAAATTTGCGCGCGCTGACGATCGATCAGCGTTTGCTTTATTTCTGGCGGAACGGGTTCCCATTGAAGATCGCGCAGGCGCGCCGCTGCCAGCCCTACTACGCCGTGCTCTTCCGCGAGGACCAGGAAGCGGGCCCAATCGGCGGAGCGGAGCAAATCTTTGAGTCGCTGGCGATCGTGCGAAGGAGAAGCACACTCAAGCAGCGCGGCCCATTCGTTGGTGAACGAGGCGGTGCTGGAAGCTAGAGCTGACGATGTGCGCTCGGACATGATTATCGGTGGTTAGTGTACGCGATTGGACAGGCTATTTCGCAGTTGCTACGAGCGAGAAGAACTATTCGTACCCCGTGCGGCGGCTACTTCCCACCCGTGGCAGACAGTGTGTCATCGCCGCGTCCGCGGCGGCGAACGTCAATGCCCAACCGCTTGATTTTCTGGTTGAGCGTGGAGAGAGGAATCAGAAAACGTTCGGCGGCTTCCGTCTGATTCCATCCCGTGCGCTCGAGCATGTCGATGATGAGGCGGCGTTCGATTTCGTCCATGATCTGGAACATGGAGGGCTGCGGATGGTCCGCGGAAGAACGCGAACCGGGCTCGCCGGGAAGCGGCGGCAGAAATTCCGAAAGCTGCAGGCGCACGCCGCGAACAATTTCCTTGCTGCGAATGCTTTCCGGGAGCAGGTCGGCGTCCACGCGTTCCTGCGTGGAGAGGACCACGGCACGCTCGACCACGTTTTCCAGCTCGCGGACGTTGCCGGGCCAGTCGTAATCCATCATGAGTTTCAGCGCGGCTTGCGTAAATTGCCGGAGTGGCTTGCCGTTTTCCAGGCAATAGCGCTCCATAAAATGCGCCAGCAGGAGTGGCACATCTTCACGGCGTTCGCGCAGAGGCGGAATCTGCAGGTGGATGACGTTCAAGCGGTGGAACAGATCCTCCCGGAAGCGGCCTTCGCGCACGAGTGAAATGAGTTCGACGTTGGAAGCAGCCACGATTCGAACGTCCACTTTCAGCTGCTCCGTGCCGCCGAGACGCATGAATTCGCGCTCCTGAATCACGCGTAAAAGCTTGGCCTGCGTTTCCGGGCTGATGGTGGCAATTTCATCGAAGAAGATGGTGCCTTGATCGGCGACTTCGAAGAGGCCTTTCTTCGAAGCAACGGCGCTGGTAAACGCGCCCTTCACATGGCCGAAAAGCTGAGACTCGAGAAGATCCACGGGAATGGAGCCGGTATTCACGGGCACAAAAGCTTTGTCCGCGCGCGTAGAAGCGGAGTGAATGGCCTTGGCGATGAGTTCCTTGCCCGTGCCGCTTTCACCGCTGATGAGAATCGTGGAACGCGAAGGCGCTACCTGCGTGACAAGGTTGAGGAGCACCTGCATCTTGTCGCTCTTGCCGACAATGTTCGGAAAATTGAAGCGCTGCTTGAGGGCTCGCTTGAGCTGGACGTTTTCATCCCGCAAATGGCGCGATTCCACGGCTTGCGCCACTTGCGCGAGCAATTCATCGTTGGACCACGGCTTGGTGATGTAGTCCATCGCGCCATTTTTGAAAGCGGCGCGCGCCATATCGATCGAGCCGTAAGCAGTGATTAGAACGACGGAAAGCTGCGGATCGCGGCGATGAATTTCCTTGAGCATGTCCAGGCCATTGCGGTCCGGCAAGCTCACGTCCAGCAGCAAAAGATCGTAGGGATGCTGTTCCAGTTTTTCGAGGCCAGACTCGCCGGTTTCCGCGCTGGAGACGCCATAGCCTTCGCCCCTCAGCAGGAGTTCGAGGCCTTCGCGGATTTCTGATTCGTCATCAACTACAAGAATGGAACCCTTAGACATGGACCGCTTTCTTGACCGCGGGGAACTCGACGTGGAAGGAAGTGCCTTTGCCAGGGGTGGAGCGCACGTCAATCTTTCCGGCATGTTCCTTGATGATTCCGTAGCTCACGGAGAGACCGAGGCCGGTGCCGCGACCGCTGGCTTTGGTGGTGAAGAAAGGATCGAAGATGCGGTGAATGTGTTCGCGCGCAATGCCGGCGCCAGTATCCGCGATTTCAATTTCAACGCTGCCGTTGTGCGCGGCTGTGCGAACTTCAAGCATGCCTCCGCTGGGCATGGCGTCGCGCGCGTTCAGGAAAAGGTTCAAGAAAACCTGTTGGAGCTTGTTGGCCGAGCCGCGAACGGGCGGCAATGGTTCACCAAGTTGTTTGACCACCTGGATATGCGAGGTTTTCAAGGGGTGAGCCACAAGCGACAAGGTTTCTTCGACGACACGGTTCACATCAATGTCCGTGGCTTCGGCAGCGCCGGTGCGCGAGAAATTGAGCAAATTGTTGACGATCTCACTGGCGCGGAAGGTCTGCTTCACGATTTTCTCAATGATAGACTGGCGTGGGTCGCCCTCGGGCATTTGCTTCGCGAGCATCTGAATGTAGTTGGAGATAACCGCGAGCGGCGTGTTCACTTCATGCGCGACGCCGGCCGCAAGAAGTCCGAGAGAAGTCAGTTTTTCGGTCTGCGACATCTGCTCTTCCATGCGCTCGCGCTGGGTCACATCATCGAAGAGCAGCAAACGGCCGATGCGAACGTTCGATTTGCTCACCAGGGGCGTAATGGAAACATTCAAAGTCAGCGTCTTTCCCTGGTGTTGCAGTCTCTGTTTATAGATACCGGTAATCTGTTCCTGGTCACCGCGCACATCAATTTCGCGCGCCAATTCTTCCGGCAGCAGCGAGCTAAGCTGCCGTCCAACGGATTCCTGACGCGACACGCCGAAAAGCTGTTCCATGCGCGTGTTCCAGGATTCCACGATGCCATCCAGGTCTACGGAGAGCACGCCGACGTTCAGCGATTCCACGATATTCTCGCTGAAGTCCTTGAGGCGGGCGATTTCCAGGGCTTTTTGTTCGAGCGAACTGTAGAGCTGGGCGTTGTCGAGAGCCACGGCAAGGTAACCGGCGATGGTCTCGACCAGTTCGACGTCATCGCTGGAGAGAAAATCTCCATCAACCGTTTTGCCGAGGCCGAGAACCGCGACGGTGTGTTCGCGGATGCGACAGGGAACGAAATAGTTGAGATCGAGCTGCTCGAGAGTGTGCCGAACAGAATCACTGACGTCTCTTGCCGCACGGGGCGACTCAAAAAAGAGCGCCCCGCGGGCAAACTCGGGCCGGGCCGGCTCGAGGAAACTAAGATCCAAGGATTCGGAGAGGCGCACGCCCATGGAACGGGCGATGCGCATCTGGCCCGGCTGCATTGTGTTTTCCACAAAAATCGCGAGCCGGTCGACCAAGAGCGTTTGGGAAATTCGGTCCATGACCGAGCCCAGCATGGGATCGAAACGAACTTCGTTGGTCAGTGTGCGCCCGAATTCAATGAGCGTGCGGCGATAATCGAGGCGGTCGCGGTAGAAGAAGCGGTCCAGGCGCCCCTGAATCCATTCGCGAATCGGCTGGAACAAGAATGCAGCTAATACGATGGCAATCATTCCGCCGACAGGGCCGTTGGTCTGTGTGTGGAAAATTCCGCCGCTGAGCGCGACCAACGCAAAGTAAAGCGCGGCGACGCCAGCGGTTGCGGCGGTGTACGCCAGGCCGCGCTTGAAGATAATGTCCACATCCATCAAACGGTAGCGAATCACCGCGTAACCGAAACACAGCGGGATGAGCACGAGGCTCAATACCGAGAATTCCATCCACGGGCGCAGCTTCGCGTCGAATACTAGAGGAACGATGTAAAACAGGGAGACCGGCAAACTGCCGACGAGAGTTCCACCGGTGAGCCATTTCAACTGCTGGCGCAAAACTCCGGACGGTGCTTCGCGGTAGCTACGGTAGAAAACGAGCCCGGCAGCGAGGAAACAAAGTGCGAGATAACCAAATTCGATCTTGCGGAGCAGAAGGTAAGCGCCGAGCCAAGGCACAAAACCCAAGGCATTCAAAGCGGTGCTCACATGAATCAGCAGAAGAGCGAGAGGTAAAAAATAAACGGCCAACAGCTTCGAAGATGAGCGAATGGTCGTTTCCGAGCGTCCCGGAAACACCAATGCGAAGTGCAACAGCAACGCAGGCGCCAGCAAGCGCGCCGCAATCTCCGACCAGTAGATTTCCCAGTCGAAGGTGTCCAGCTTTCCGCTGAAGTGGAAGGACCAGAGGATGAACGAGACCAGGCAAAAAACGTAAAAGTGCACGGCACGAGGAGCGTTCCAGCGGCGAATGAAAATGAATAATCCGATGAACAGATACAGCAGGCCCACGACGCGCAAGTAATTCTCGGTTACCAGGGGTTTCTGAGCGGGCGCCGTGAGGAGCGGCGTTTCGAATTCTTCTCCGCCGCGCGAGAGTTTATAGCGGACCTGAGTCCAGAGTCCCGCGCGCTCGAGCCGGCGAGCGATTTCCGCGGCTCTGGTGACTGCGGCGCCATTGAAGGTCACCAAATAGTCGTCTGGCCGGATGCCAGCGCGAGTGGCAGGTGAATTTGGAGAAACTTGACTGGCCCGAATCCCGTGGTCGGTGTCGAGCCAGGTCACTCCATCGTAAACCACTTCAAAACGGCTGCGCTGATCGAAGTTAATCAGGGCAAAAATCATCGCCGCTAGCGTAGCTAACGCCAGCACGACCGCTCCAAGGCTGACTCGGAGGTTTTGCCTCATGGCTCGTCCAGGCAGGGTTACACCCCACCACAAAAAAGTAGGTGCAACCCAATGTCCATTGTTTGGTAGGCGCTCATTCGCAGAAGCCCATTATATTCAACAACTTACTCGAACGGAAGGCTGGACCATTCTGATCCATCCAGTTTCTGGAAGGACAAATACAGCTTTCGAGAGCCCGGGAAATCCTAAAACTGCACGCTGAGCCCACCCCGGAACGTCCGGAAGGCAGGCACCAGAACAACGTGCCCATCCCTGCTGCTGGCCGAGACGTAACCCTGCGCCAGAAGATTGTCGCAGTCGGCAATCGCCTCCCAGCGTCCTAATGAAAACTTTGGCAGCGGCTGGCGGATCGCCACGTGAAGGTAAGGATCCATTTGGAAGAGGGACTCGCCGTAAGCGTCCACGGAAGAGACGGTCATACCGCTGACCCACTTGTATGACGCTTGGACCCGCGTATCCAGATGAGGCACCTTCGCCGAGATACCGGCTCCCAGAGAGTGTCGCTGGGCAGTACGAAGCACGTCGCGAAGCAAACCCTCGGCGTCGGGTATGGGCGTCAGAGCGCCGCCGAAAGAATAAACCGCGGTCCATTCGATGTCATTGTCGAGCTTTTCGCGAAACGCGATACGCGTCCCCCAACTGCTGGAGGAGCCGCCGTCATAGGCAAAGCCGTTTGAGAAATAATCCTGAAAATAATCGGCAGTAGGCAGATCATTGCCCTTGCCGAAGACGGCAACATGGCGGTTATCATCGTGGAAACTGGCGATTTGGAGTTTCCCGCGCGGGCCAATCTTGCGCTCCGCGGAGATTTCTTCGTGTATACCCTTCTGCAAAACAGGGTGGCCGTCCCGCCAGAGCAACGCCGGAAAGGCATCCAGTTCATCGAGCGCCGCCGCCAGAGCACCACCCGGCTGGGCCTCATTGGCTTCGAGCGGACCAGGGCCGTTGGGCAAGGAAGCAAAAATAATCGCGGTGCTCCAGTTTTCGGTGAGACGAACGTTCAATTGCGCGCGCGGACGGAGCGAAGAAGCTGCTTCTCCGAGTCCCACCAGAACGTATTCGCCGCCGTATTGAAAAACGGCGCGATCTCCCAGGGCCAGCGCCCCGCCCTGATCAAATCGAATGCCTCGAAAGACGGGCCCGACAGGTCCCAGCTTGGCCTCGCGAAGGACCAGCGCAGTATGTGGACCGGCACCGAGCGTTCCCGATGGCAGCCACACGGTGGCGATGCCGCCAGCCGGGGCGTCATCGTCGTAGTTCACCTGACCGGCGAAAATCACTCTGTTGGCGCCGCCCATTTTCTGCTCGTACGCAACGGCAGTAGCAGGCGATGCCGCAATACTGGAAGCCGAAGTAGGCCGCCGAGCGCCGTCGGTGAATTCCATTCGCATTCTTGGTACGCGCGGGATTCGGGTTTCACCGGGAACTGCAGTTACACTCAACGTGTCGCCGTCCACCCATTCCAGCACCGGACGCATAGCTGAAGCGGAGCGAAGTACCCACTTCCAATCGTCAACTTCCGCCGAGCCGTTCGCGGGCATGCGACGCAGTTGATCCAGAGACGCAAACATGGATGCGAGCTCGATGCGAACAACAGTGGTGAGATTCGAAGTTACTTGAATGTGTTTTTCGAAGGTGGGAAGAAAACCGGCGAGTGTAACGCGCACGGTGTAGAAACCGGGAGCGAGCTTTTCGCCCCGGAAGATGCCTTGCGTATTGGTAAGGAATCCACGGGTGACGGGTAATCCCGCCGCTTCAGAGATTAATTCGACGCTCGCGCCCAGCTGCGGAGTACCCGCAGTGTCGCGCACCACTCCCGCAAGCTGACCTGGGACAGGCTTCGCTTGCGCGGCCGCCGGAATCGCCACGAAGGACGAAACCATAGCAGTCAGGACCAGGGCCCCCAGGATTCGGAGCCGTTCCTGTTTCACTTTTTTACCTCCCCGGCTTTGCAGCCACCGCAGTCTTGGTTTCCGGCGGTGCTTTCACCGTAAAATCCGCTGTCTTCGAAATAGTTTGATTCGAAAGCACATCAATTGCATTCACTTCCAGACTGTACTTACCCGGCGCTAGAGTTGCGAGTGGCAGGAGGCGCTCAATAGTGACCTGATCGCCCGTCTGCTTCATCTCCTCGGAAGTTTCCTTGAACTGCATGACTTTTTCTTTGCCCTTTGTAACCGTGTACTGAAAGGTGGCACTGGATTTGTGAGTCTTTTCGTCGGGCTTCAGATTATAAATTTGCATGTAAATGCCGAGTTTGTCAGCGGTGGTGAAATCACCTTCAAGACGCGGACGCACCTTCGAGGAGCCTAGAACAAACTGCCCCGCTCCAATTTGCTTCGCGGGAACATGCTCGATTTGATCGGCAAGGATCAGCGAGCTGGCTTCCAGTTTTTCATCTTCGTAACGCGGCACCTGCAGGCGGGTGTTCACCACGCCGACATTTCCGCTCTGCACATCCTTGATCACCAGATCCAGCCGGTACAGGCCCGGGCGAAGTGGCACGGCCTTCTGATAAATCGATTGCAGTTTCAATGATTGCTGGAAGAGAGAATCCGGGAAATCCCGGCTGACGGAGTCTTCGAACGTTTGCACTACGCGGCCGGTCAGGGAGCTCACGCGCCCAAAAATATTTATCGTCGCGGAGTGAATTCCTTCCTTGGACGAGAAGGAAAGTTGATTGTTTGAAACTTGTACAGTGACGGGCACCAGCACGGTGTCATTGGTCACTTTCATGTAATCCGCTCGCCAATTGAAGTGCAACTGGTCACGCACGATGCGGGAAGTCACCACCGCTTCGAGATCCTTAAACTTCACCTCAGGCGGTTTGTTGACCTTGGAGTAGAGCTCCAGGCGGGTGAATTCATCCATACTCGCGGGCGTACCACCCATGGCCGTCGGCAAGTTTGTGCCGTCGGTGCGCGTAAAGCGGTCGGTCTTCGAGGCCATGCCCATTGATTCCAGCAAGCTCAAGCCTGCTCCGGGCACGTGAAGGAGCGCGTCTTTTTCGGACGGATCCATCGTCATGTGATACTCACCCGATCCGCTGGGATCCACGAATTCCAAAATCACGTTTTCCCCGATGCCTTCCAGATAGCGCCAGCGCCAAGTCTCCCAGGGATACGTGCTTGTCGATCCGCCGCCTTCTGCCATGGGCCGGTCGTAAGTGCCCCCTGTGGGATGCGATTCAACTTCATCGGCGGGGCCCCACATGATGTACATGCGGCCGCGGTCGGTCCGCCATCCGGGAATGCCGGACGCGTAGTGTTCATTGGCGTAGGCGATCCGGCGGTAGTGCTCTTCCTTGAAATCGTTGTCTGGCAGATCGGGATTGTTACTGCGGCGCAGCCAGAACTGCTCGATGAATTGCTCGCGCTCTTCGTTGGTATCCAGTTGAAGGAAAGCGTTGCGCTCATCGGGAGAGATGATGTAAGTGACATCTTCCGTAAGCCACTGTCGGTAGGCGCTGTCCAACTCCTTCAGCGTCTTCTTCATTCTCCGCTTTGTTTCTTTATCCGGTTTTTTTGTCGAGATTGGCGGGGTCGCCGGATCCTGCGCCTGCTGGGCGAGGGCCGGAACTAAGGCAAAAGCTATCGAGAAAATGGAAACCGACAGGGTGCGTACTACCCTTAACATGAAGACACCTCAAGCTTAGGACGTTTGGATTCTAACCCCCGGACAAGTCCCCCGTCAATCAGCGGAATCTCCTGCATTTTGTGACACTTGTCCCCCGAAATCGGTTAGATCAGTTACGCTCCCGTTTGGTTGCCTGCCAGTTTTTGACCTGAACGAACGTACAGTGAAATCCGGGTGGAAAGTGGCTACTGCGCCAAAGGACCGAATTGGGAACTCCACATAGGAGAGCTGGAAAAGCAGGAAGTCTACTGAACGCGCTGTGGGCGAACGTCAGAACCGACGAGGGTATCGAAGATGGCTAGGACGTGACGGCGATAATCCACCATGCGCGCAAAAATATCGCGAAGCTGCGGATCGCGTTCGGCCTCGCGATGCCATTTGATGAGTACCGCTGGAGGCACTTCGATGTCTCGCCGCAATTGCTCCGCGGAATAACCGCGCAGAAACAGGCCGTAGAAAAAGGCCGCCTCACGCTGCGGGAAGTCTAGATCGTGAATGACTTCGGCGGGAACGAATTGTGGCATCGTGGCCATAGAGAAAGATGCAGTTTACAGAAAAGCGCCTCCGCGTCAAGTAGGACTGCCGTTTCCCTGCCTCGTTCCGTGCAACTCCCCCCTGGACAAGAATGCCCGGTCAGGCAGTATGGTGAGCGCAAGCCGTGCGACACTATGGTTGCCAAGCGGTTCTAACCGCCTTAGGATGCTTATAGACATGGCAAGGTTACACAAATCGGCCAAAGACTCTCCCGCAGGGAATTCCATCACCCGCTTTTTGCGTTTTGGCGTACTACGGGGGCTTCGTTCGGTCGAGATTGACCCGGAAGACTTCCGCCGTTACCTCGCGAACAAGCATCACTTGTGGGTTCCGGACTTCGCGCGCATGAAGGACGTTCCGATTGAGCGCCTGGACGCCATCGCAAAGGTCCTAATTCGTACTGCGGAACGAGTGGCGCTCGCAGAAGGCGCGGGATTCGGTCTTGGCGGCATGATCACGTTCTTGCCGGATGCTAGCCTCCTCACGGTGATTACATTGCGGCTTATCCAACGTCTTTCGCTGCTTTACGGATTTGAAGTTCACGGCCGCGACCAGCGCATCGAAATGTGGAAAGCCGCGGCGGCAGCCTCTGGCATTGATTACGGCAAGGACTTGGCCGAAAAACAGATTTTGGAAAGGCTTGGGCCGCGCATCGCTGAACGCTTCGTCGCGAAGCTCGGTGCTGAAGCAGCAGAGAAGTGGGTGGGGCGCTTGATTCCTGTCGCCAGCTCGGCCATCGGCGGCGCGCTGAATTTTTCGTTTGTGCGGGGCTGGGGCCGCCGCGTCCAGGGCCATCTTCGCGCCAAGCATCTTGAAGCAAAAGCATCCGCGGCACCTTCGGCGTATACTCCGATTGAGGCTGCGCTCGTTTAGCATTCGCTGCCTGACGTCAACGAACGGGGCTCCGCGCACGAAGGTTTTTGCCATGAAATTCCTGCGGCTTCCTTGCTGACGATGACTCACTCTCGTTCATCTGTTTTATCCAAACTACTTCTGTTTG
This sequence comes from Candidatus Acidiferrum sp., assembly GCA_041482215.1. Classification (GTDB taxonomy): domain Bacteria; phylum Acidobacteriota; class Terriglobia; order Acidiferrales; family UBA7541; genus Acidiferrum. The sequence continues at coordinate 42,394 of JBGPDI010000008.1, forward strand.
CGAGTTTACTGTGTTTTCCCTCCGCCATTCCTGCACAAGAAAGTGAAAAGGAGCAAGTGAAGGGAGTATTCGCTGAGCCCGATGACGCCGCTGAGGTCCGCCAACAAATAGCGATGGTCGAGAAACTGGAATCCGTTGTTCCCGACCGCGGCGCCATCCTCTATTTTTTGTCCACCGCAAAGCAACACCTGGGCGAGACTCGCGAAGCGCTCTCCTTGCTCAAGGAATGCATCGCGCTGCGCGAAGGCTTTGACCCGTCAGGTGATCCGGCGTTCCTCGGACTCAAAGGTTCCAAGGAGTTTGATGAATTGGCGGGAAAAGTTCGCCGCGATTTTCCGCCAGTAGCCGCCGCCCGTTTTGCTTTCCTCACGGAAGAAAAAGACCTGATCCCCGAAGGACTGGCATACGACCAGAAACAGAATCTCTTTTATTTAAGCAGTCTGAATCGGAAAAAAATCGTAAAGATTGATCCCGAGGGAAGAGTCTCGGATCTGGTACCCACCGATCGCTACGGGCTGCTGCCCGTTCTTGGGATACGGCTGGACCCGGCGGACGGGACCGTATGGGCGGACGCATTTGAAGACGCGGGCCGAACCGAGCTTCTGCATTTCGATTCCACCGGAAAATTGCTGGGGCGCTACTCGCCAAAGGACGGCACCAAACACGGCTTCAACGACCTCGTTGTGCATAAGAGCGGAGACCTGATCATCACCGACAGCTTGAACAACAGAGTTTTCCGCTTTGTTCCGCAGACGCAGACGTTCACTCCACTCTCGGTGCACCGCGCGCTTTTTTATCCCAATGGAATTGCTCTGGTGGATGACGATCAAACTGCGTACGTGGCAGACGCCTTGGGGATCGTGAAGATTGACCTGCACAACGGTGAGAGCCGCGACGTCGATCCCGGTCCGCGCAATACTTTGGCACAAGCCGACGGGCTGTACTGGCACAAAGGAAGCCTTATCGCAGTGCAGAACGGCATTGGCTCGCCTCGCGTGGCCGCTTTCAAACTTTCGAGAGATGGAAACCGCGTGACCCAAGCAACTGTGCTCGAAAATCACACGCAGTACACCGTACTGCCCACGACTGGGGCAATCCACGGAAATGATTTTTATTTCATCGTCAACAGTCAGATTGACAATCTGAACGGCGACAAGGTTATGGACGTGACCAAACTTGCTCCCGTTCGAATCGCAGTCGTCCGTTTGCCCTAATTTTTCTTCGCCCAAGCATATTAACGTTACGGAGTGGAAATTCGGCTCTTGCAGCTTTAGAGTAGAGTGATATAGAGGCTACTGCGTTCGAAAGTAAGGATGGCTGACAATCATGCGCGGAAAAAGAATCTGGAGATTTTTGAGCGCTGGAACGCTCTTGGGCTTGGCACTCGGGCTGGTTGTGGTTCCGCAGCACGCCGCTTCGAGATTGCCACAAGACGCGAATGCCGCGGGCTCTCCAACGGACTTGGATGTGCCCGCGTATCACGCGCAAGCTCCCAAGGGCGAGCTTCCTGCCACAATGAATCCCGATCTCTTCACTGACCCAGTCGTGCAGAACGCCTACGCGGTCGCCGAAAAAGTCAAAGGTGCGCTCTACCAACAGCCCTGCTATTGCCATTGCGATCGCAGCCACGGGCACAAGAGTCTTCTCGATTGTTTTGCGAGCAAGCACGGCTCCGGATGCGGTACGTGTATTTACGAGGACTTCTATACGTACGAACAGTCCCGCAAGGGCAAAACCGCCGCGGAAATTCGCGCCGGCATCATCAAAGGCGAATGGAAGACCGTGGACGCCACAAAATATCAGAAGCCGTTACCGACAAAGTGAGCCGCACCCTCTACGGCTCTGTGGTGGCTCTATTTTGGTTAGTGCTTTCAATCCATGCACCCACTGCTTCAGCGAAATGGAAATACTTCCGGACCGGCAGCGACGCCGACAGCACCGCCAAACCGCGGCCGGGCATTGCCCTTATGGGCGTCGGAGCCCAGCAGGATCCCGCCTTCCTCTTTTTGTGCGAACGCGCCAATGGAGGCGACTTCCTGGTTCTTCGCGCCAATATAGAGGACGACTATGCGAAGAAAGTGGACGAGGAAATCAAAGCCCTCTGCCCGCTGAATTCCGCCGCCACCATCGTTTTTGCGGATCGCGAAGACTCCGACGATCCCAAACTCATTCAAATCATCGAAGAGGCTGAGGTGATTTACTTCGCCGGGGGCGATCAATCCAATTACGTGCGCTTCATGCAGGACACTCCGGTACAAGACGCCCTGAATCGCCATATCGCCGCGGGCAAACCGATTGGCGGCTCCAGCGCGGGCCTTGCAATCCTCGGGGAATTTTCTTTTGCTTCCATCATTGACACCATTCATTCGCCGGAAGCTCTCGCCGATCCTTACGGAAACAAAGTCACAATCTCCAGAGATTTTCTGCGCATCCCATTGCTCAGCGGAATCATCACGGACACGCACTTTGCCAAGCGCGATCGCATGGGCCGGCTTGTTGTTTTCCTGGCGCGCATTCTGCAGGATGGCTGGGCCATGCAAGTCCGGGCCATCGCCGTGGAAGAAAATGTTGCCGTGCTCCTGGAGCCGGACGGTTCCGCCAAAATCATCGGCGCTGGGTCAGCCTATTTCCTCGAAGCAAGCCATCCGCCGGAAGTCTGTCACAGAAAAACGCCGCTGCGCTTCCGCGCCATTTCCGTGCATCGGGTACCGTCAGGCGGCTCGTTCAATGTGAAGACTTGGCACGGAGAAAACGGAGACGACTATCAGCTCTCCGCGGAAAATGGAGAACTCAAAGCTAGCGGTTCAACGCATGGGATCTACTGACGACAAACCCATGCAAACCGGCGGACTTGTAATTCCGCGTAACGCGACGACGGATTCTTCCGTCTCACAGACAGATCACGTGGCGGCCGGTGTCCTCAGCGAGTGGCAACTGCCGCAATTTCAAGATTAATTCAAACAGGGGCGGGCAATGTCAAAACGACTTCTTTCGCTTGGTGGCATCCTTGCGGTTGTGTGTGTACTGGCAATCGGACTGGCGGGCGCCGGTTTGCGTGCGTCGTCTGCGGCGGCGGATCAGCCAAGTCCTTGGGGATTCGATACTGCAAACCTCGACAAAGCTTGCAAGCCTTGCGACGACTTCTACCAGTTCGCCATGGGCGGGTGGATGAAATCCAATCCGATTCCACCGGAGTATCCGAGCTGGGGCACATTCGCGCAACTGGCGGACAAGAATCAGCAGAACTTAAAGCAGATTCTTGAAGCCGCCGCAGTTGCCAAAGCCGCGCCGGGTTCCAACGAACAGAAGATCGGCGATTTCTACGCAAGCTGCATGGACACGACGGCGATCGATGCAGCCGGAACCGTTCCACTTGACCCTGAATTAGCGCGCATCGCCGCGATCAAGAATTTGGCGGATTTGCAAGCGGAGGCGGAACGGCTGCACCGCAAAAGGATAGGAGTGCTCTTTCGCTTTGGTTCGAATCAGGACGCCAAGGACAGTACACGCGTGATTGGAAGCGCCTTTCAAGGCGGGCTGGGCCTGCCGGAACGCGAATACTACTTGAAGGCCGACGACAAATCGAAACAGCTTCGCGAGGCCTATACCAAACATATCGCGAAGATGTTCGAACTACTCGGCGATCCGGCTGACAAATCGGCAGCCGAAGCCACCACCATCCTGAAGATTGAAACCTCGATGGCAACCGCTTCGATGAAAAATACCGACATCCGCGATCCCGACAAGACTTATCACAAGATGACGCTCGTGGACCTGAAGACGCTCACGCCGAATTTTTCCTGGGAAGCCTATTTCAAAGCCACGGGACATCCGGAACTGAAGGAAATCAACGTCGGCCAGCCAGATTTTTTCAAGGCCCTCGACGAGCAATTGACAGCGACGCCGATCGACGACTGGAAAATCTACCTGCGCTGGCATCTGCTAAACGCGGCGGCCCCTGGACTACCCGAAAAATTCGTCGCCGAAGATTTTGATTTCGGCGGCAAAACGCTGACGGGCGCGAAGGAAATCCAGCCGCGCTGGAAGCGCTGCGTGCAGGCAACGGACCGCTCGCTTGGAGAAGCACTAGGGCAAGTCTATGTGCAAAGGCATTTTCCTCCGGAAGCCAAAGCAAGGGCGCGGGAAATGGTGCGCAACCTGATTGTCGCGCTGGGCGATGATTTGCAAACTCTTCACTGGATGGGAGCAGGCACACGTGCCCAGGCAACCGCGAAACTCGAAGCTTTTGGGATCAAAATCGGCTACACCGATAAATGGCGCGACTATTCGGCGCTGAAAATCGACCGCAAATCTTACGCGGATAATCAGATGCGCAGCGCGGAATTTGATGTTACTCGAGTGCTGGACAAAATCGGCAAGCCTGTGGACCGCACGGAATGGGGCATGACACCGCCCACCGTAAACGCCTACAACAGCAGCAGCATGAATGAAATCGTTTTCCCCGCGGGCATTATGCAGCCGCCTTTCTACGATCCGAAGGCCGATGACGCCGTGAATTACGGAGGAATGGGAGCGGTGATCGGACATGAAATCACGCACGGCTTCGACGATCACGGAAGCAAGTTCGATTTGAACGGCAACCTGAAAGACTGGTGGAGTGCGGACGATTTGAAGAATTTCAAGGAGCGCGCCGCATGCGTATCCGATCAATTCGACGGCTACGTGGTGGACGGAGACCTACACGAAAACGGCAAGCTAGTGCTTGGTGAAAGCATCGCCGACCTGGGCGGACTTACGATCGCCTACGCCGCGTATGAAAAATCACTCGCGGGCAAACCTCGTCCACTGGACAAAGATGGCTTTACTCCCGAGCAGCGCTTCTTCCTAGGCTGGGCGCAAGTCTGGGGCGCCAACCAGCGGCTCGAATACTCGCGGCTAATGGCCAACACTAATCCGCACCCGCTGCCCCGATTTCGCGGCAACGGACCGCTTTCCAATATGGCGGAATTTGCAAAGGCCTTCGGTTGTAAAAAAGGCGAGGCGATGGTGCGCGAACAAAGCTGCAAAATCTGGTAATCAGATGCTGCCAGCGATATCGCAGGGGATGAAGGATAGTTCGACGCCCGCGGTCGAGCAACGCGGTCTAGTTCTAGAAGTGGAAAACGATTCCGCCCATTGCTTGATAGCCGTTCTGTGACTGGCTAAAGAATCCCGTGCGCACGTAGTCGCCTTCCAACCGGAATGAGATGCGCGGGTTCCAACGGAAGTCCATTCCGCCACCAGCTTTGATGACGTAACCGTTGCGGCTCACACCTGCAAATTGCGGTTGTTCGTGAGCACCACCAAATATTCCATGCAGCCAGGGTTCCCACTGTTTTTGCCGCCAGGCAATCTTAGGGCCGGCGCCGTAGGTTACGATCTTCACATGTTCATCCTGGAAAATAGCGGGGGCAAAGTCGGCGGTAAAGCCTCCTTCGATCGCGAACCACTCATTTGTGTAGTAAGCGACCGAAGAGTTTAGACCAACAAGACTGGCATTGACGCGCGAGGATTGGAAGCGCTGCCAGGTGAAAGCGAGGCCGAGCTCCCATCGGTAGTCGTCACGCCCGCCATAAAGGAACTTTGGCGTTGGAGACGGCGAAGCGGGATCGGCATTCTCCAAGGGCAACGCCAGAGCGGTGACCACGGCCGGCGCCGCGAAAGCGTCCGGCGATTTTGGCACCGACAGCGAAAACGTGTCGGTGGCTACCAGTGGATCGAGAAACGTGACCTTTGCGGCAGAGGTCGCTGCGAAGTCTTGAGCGACATTGCCTGTGTCGCTGACCAAGGTCGGCACGCTCAATTGTGCTCGCGCAACTCCTACACTCCCAAGTAGCAGCATTGCTGACGCAAATAGCCTCTTCATGTTGCTCCCCTCAGAGGGCTGGCCCCACGCATCGAATCAGCCATGTCTACGGTAAACAACACCATGGCCTCTTGTCCATGCCCTTTAACAGAAATAAGACAAATGACAAATGGGCGGATCGCCGGCCACCGCCGGGACTTCACTAGGCCCAACTGCAGTCAGGGCTCTAGCGACCGTGGCGCAGGTAGTCGTCGGTCTTGTTGAGCCAGTCTTCGCGGGGCGGATCGAAGACGTCGAGGTCGACGGTGTCTTCCAGGGCCCAGGCTTCGTGGGGCATGTGCGGCGGGATGCACAGGACTTCACCGGCGTGCACAACGATTTCCTTGCCATCAATGGCAAATTTCAGCGCGCCTTCGAGGATGTAGGTCACCTGCTCGTTGTGGTGGTGGTGCAGCGGGACGTGCGCGCCTTTCTTCATGATTACGCGCGCCAGCATGATTTTGTCGCCGACCACCATTTCGCGGTCGATGAGCGGGTTCAGTTTCTCGCGCTCGACGTTCTTCCACGCCACATGCTTCGATTTCGCCGGAGTGCTCATTTCATGTCTCCATAAAGTTTCGCTGCATTGTCATGCAGATAAAGCCGCGCCAGCTCGAGCGCCTTCTCTTCGGTGATGGCGCCTTCGCTGACAAGTTCGGCCAGCGCCGCCGCTACCGCGGTGCGTGCCGAGCGCGACGCCAGCCAGAAGGTCTCTTCCGCGCCCACCGCATCGTTGAACGGAAAAGCATCCGACGCGAACATGATTTTTTCGGGGAACAGCGAAATCCACTGCTTGAGAATGTTTTTCAGCTCCGAGGGATAAACGTAATAGCCCATCAGGGAGGAATCCGTGTAGACATTCTTCGCCGCCGTCAGCCAGATCATGTCCAGAGTGTAGGGATAGCCGCCGTGAATCAGCACAAAATTTACTTTGCTGTAACGCGGATCGCGCAGCACGTTTTCCAGATTCAGCGGATTGCCGTTGCGCAGGCTGAAATAATCGCCGATGCCTACTGCGCTGTGAAAATGCACGGGAAGATGCAGCTTTCCCGCCTGATCAATCAGCACGCGAAAAATGTAATCTTGAAACGTTCTGTAGTCTTCTTCGGAAGAAACCCCGCCGGCGTGGAACTGCGCGTAAATCGATTCCACCTTTTCGCGTGGCGGATCGCGGAAATAGAGTGAGCGAAAATAGGCGGCCTCGAATTTGATGGCTACGCCTCCCTTTTTCTGATTGTCCGCGAGGGTTTGGCGGACGAACGCCTCGTAGCCTGCCAGATCGGCGGGCAAACCGTTCACGCTTTCCTGCTTCATGTAACGTTGCAGCACTTTTTCTTGAAGCGGAACGTACACGCCCATGTCGCCGTTCTTGGCGATCTGGCCGTGGTTGTCGAAAGGAAAAAGAAACGAATCAACAAAGAACACCCAGTGGAAACGCTTGGGATCGAGATACGGCGCCAGTGCCACACGATTGGCCAGGCAAATCTCGATGTTCATTTTGTCGAGGATACTGTTCCAGTAGGCCGTGCCGCCCGCCGCTTCGGCGGCTTTCTTCTTGTTGATAAGCCATTTCGCGTGGTCGGGCTTGAAATCATCATAGGGATAGCCGAAGAGCGCCTTTGCCGCGGCAACAAATTCCGGATTGGTGTAGCGCAGGCGCATCACCGTGCTCTCGTCCGGGGGCGAAGCCATCGCGTCCATGTCTGAGTCATCCGGAAACGTGGCGTGCGAATGATTGTCGTAGATGGGAATGCGATCGATCTGTTTCAGTAGGCGGTCGTAAATTTTCGGAAGATCGGGACCTGGCAGTGGCCGCGCCTGCGCCTTAGCCGAGACGCCGCCTGCGAGCATCATCCATACGGCAGCGCTAAATAGCAGCAATCGCTTCATTTTTTCAGGCCCCAGTCACTTCTCCAGCTTTCCAACGGCGATCGAAAATTCTTGAATCAGCGCGAAACTGCAGCGCGCCAGTGTGCGGAAACTCTTTGAATGCGCTCGAGAGCTTCTTCGAGCAGATTCCGCGCGCTGACGAGCGAGAAGCGCAGGAAGTTTTTGCCACCGGGGCCAAACGCCGCCCCGGCAATTCCGGCCACGCCCGCCTCCTCCAGCAATATCTTCTGCACCTCTTCCGCGGAGAGACCTGTTTCAGCAATATTCACCCACGCGTAGAAAGCACCATCGGGAGTAAGGCAGCGAAATCCGGGAATTTGGTTCAGCCCGGCGACAAACAGATCGCGTCGTTTGCGGTACTCCGCCACCATCGCCTCCACGGCATTAGTGGAATCGCGCAATGCTTCGATCGCCGCCACCTGAGTGAACTCCGCCGTGCATGTAAACGTGTTCAGCACCAGCAAGTCCATGGCGTCAATCACTTGCACGGGCGCCACGGCGTAACCCAGCCGCCATCCGGTCATTGCAAAGCTTTTCGAGAACCCATCAATAATTACCGTGCGTTCGGCCATGCCGGGAAGCGACCTGATCGACTTGTATTCCCCGCGGAACAAAATGCGCGCGTAAATCTCGTCCGCGATGACCCATAGGTCGTGCTTCGCGGCGAGCGCGGCGAGTTTTTCCAAAACCGCGTTGCTGAAAACCGTTCCGGTCGGATTATTCGGTGAATTGAAAATGAGCACGGTGGTACGCGGCGTAATTTTCCGTGCAATTTCATCGAGGTCTGGCTGAAATTCATTTTTCTCTTCCAGCCCATAAGGAACGGCCGTCGCGCCCAGCCCGCGCGTGAACGACGGATAAATCGGAAAGCTTGGATCGGGAAAAAGCACTTCATCGCCCGGCTCGATTAGCGCCATCATCGCCAGCGAAAGCGCCATCTTGCAGCCTGGTGCCACAAGCACTTGCTCAGCCGTCGCGTCTACACTGCGCGTGCGCGTCAAATACTCCGCGATTGCTTCGCGCAGTGCCGGCACGCCGCGCGTGGAGCAATAACGGTCACGCCCCGCGGCAACCGCGCTGCGCACCGCATCGACCACTGGTGCCGCAGGATGAAAATCCGGTTCGCCAAGTTCCAGGTGAATGATCGAGCGCCCCTGCCGCTCGAGTTCCTTGGCGCGCGAATAGACGGCTAACGCGCCTTCGCCATTCAGTTGTGAAACGCGCGATGCGATTCGTGTCATGGTCTCGTCCGGACGGAAATCTTATCACTTCGTGGCACGCAACGTCCTCGCGGAAATCCCCACGCCTCGGCGTTTCTCGAGTAAGCAAAACGAAAATCGGGGCACCAGCTTGTGCCGGTGCCCCGATTCTGTTGGTTTGGCTTTTCCTGACTAGAAGGCGTAACGCAGCGAGAATTGGATCAAACGTGGCGTGCCCACGGTGCTGATGATTTTGCCAAAGGGGCTGTTGGAAAGAGGAATCGTTTCGACGTCGTTCACCGACGGGTTGCCAAAGTTCGCGTGATTCCAGATGTTGAAGAAGTCGGTAGTAAAGCGCAGTGACTGCCGCTCCGTCAGTTTGAAATTCTTGATCAGCGAGAAGTCCCAGTTCTGTTGGTGTGGGCCGCGGAAAATATTCCGACCGAGATTGCCGAAGTCCGTGGTGCAGAAGTTGGGATTATTGAGCGGGTCGCAGAGCGCCGGATAGAGCAATGGCGCGGTCGTGAAAGCGTTGGGATTCAAATAGCCACCATCCACGCGGCTGTGAATGCTGCCCGTGGTCAGGGCGCTAGCGAGTGTGCTGCCTGCCGCCAAGCTGCCGGAGAGCGTACTCGGAGTGAATCCCGCGCCAAGGAATCCTGTTCCCGCGCCGGAATCCGTCACCGAAAATGGCGTTCCCGATTGGTAGATGGTGATGCCGCTGATGGACCAATCCTTCAGCAGCACTGCCTTCGCGCCTGTCGTGCCCTTAAAGAACGGCAGGTCGTACCGGTAGCTCACGACAAACCGGTGCGTCCGGTCGAAGTCCGAGAGTCCGCGCGAAGCATCGAGCGAGGACTCATCGTTGAACGCGGTATTGAACGCGGTATTTCCGGTAGAGGTCGCGTCGGTGGATTTTGAAAATGTGTAGGCAGCTTGGAAGTAGCCCGCTCCCCAACGTCGCGAGAGCGACGTCTGCAACGAGTGGTAGTGCGAATACGCGTCGTTCGCGAAGAGCTGGAAGCCTGCGTAGCCATTGATCCCCTGAACCCGCGAGCGAGCCACGGCATTGTTAAACGTGTTGGTGGTGATCTGGCACGGATTCGGATTGCAGAACGGGCTGTCAATAGTCACTGGGTTCGCCACGGAGGCGCGCTGGGACTGCAAACTGTCTCGCGTTTCGCGCAAATGCACGGCGTGCGTGCCAACATAGCCGACTTCTAGTACCCACTGGCGGCCTAGAGCACGCTGAATCGTCAAGTTCCACTGCTGTGTGCTGGGCACAACGAAGTGCTTCGGAACTTGCAACGCGAAAATGTTGGTCGAAAGCAGCGGACCGGGGCAAGCATTCCCGGACGCGGCTCCATAGTTCGCCCCCTGGGTTGTGTTGCCTCCCGGGAAACCCTGGAAGACGGACAAACAAGGCACAAACGACGGATCGAGAGTCCCCGCTTGAGGCAATCCATTGGGGTTTGGATTCGGGCAGCCTGCTGGGGGCGTTGTGGAATAAATGCTCCCCATGCAACCTGGCGCACTGCCGCCGAACGCTACTGGCAAGAATGGCGCCTGGAACGAGAGCTGGTCCACGGTGCCCACATCTTCACGAACGTAGTAAATGCCAAAGCCCGCGCGGATCGTAGTGGTGTGATGTCCGAAGACGTCGTAGGCCAAGCCGACCCGGGGTCCTAACCCGGTCGAGTAGTTATTGTCGTAAGTTGTGCTGTTGGCATTTCCAGATAGGCCCGCGAGATTCAGCTTGTTGACGCATGACGGGTACACGAACGGGAAGTCGCCCTGAGCGGCAAGCGAAGGATCGAGGTTTCCGATGTGGCAAAGATTGTCGTGGAACGCGCCAAACATTTCCGTGCGGAGGCCGAGATTCAGCGTAAGGTCATGACGGATCTTCCAATCGTCCTGGACGAAGAAACCATAATTGTTGGAGCGGTACTCGTGGTTGTAGACGCCACCACCGCCGAAGCTGAATTGCGGCGCTCCGAGCAGGAAATTTTGAAAATCCGTTGTCGGGGTTGCTCCGCCAGGTCCATTGGACGATGTGTTAGTAAAGAAAAGTTCACCGTTGAACACCTGCGGGAAAAGTTTGTCGAGATTGACGCGCGTGAACTCACCGCCAAAGCGGAAGACATGCGCGCCCTTCACCCAGCTGACAGTGTCCACAAAATTGAGATTATTCTGCGTCTGGTGCTGATTGGCGAAAGGCGCCGGGCCGATCTCGAAACCCGAACTGGCGAACACGAACTTATAAATGGAATCCGTCACCGAATGCGTGGGGTGGTCGATGCCCAGGTCCGTATCGGTTACCGGCGGTACGTTATTTAAATCGTAGTGGATGTGCACGAATCCGAACCGAAACTCATTCACCAGCGTCGGCGAGAAGAGATGCGTTTCGGTCAAATTGAAGAAGCGCGAGTGTACGGGCGTGTCGAAGGGAAAATTCAAGGACGTGGAGCTGATGCTACTGGAAAGGGTGCTACCCAGCGATTCCTGGAGGTCGCCGCCACCAAAAGGCAAGAAGCTCTCCGAATTGGAGAAGAAAAACCGGGCGGAGACTTTGTCCTTGCCGCCATGGAATTCGCGGTCCCAGTTCGAAGTAAATTGATCGTCCGTGAATCTGCCTGGAGTACTGATGGCGAATGCTCCCGTAGTTGGGTCGCCGCTGGGGATCAGAAAACCGTCTGAGGTTCCGCCAAACTGATTGCTCTTAAACTGGAGAAGTTTTACCGCCACCGGATCGAGACCGGTAATGCCCGCGGGAAGGCCATCGGGGAAAAACTCCGATATCAGGGATGCTTCCGTCCGGTTTTGCGCATCGGGCAAAGTGGGAATGGTTGTGCTGATGAAGGTTCCCGGCGAGAGACCGCTACGTTGCCGGGTTCCCTGATAGTTGATGAAAAAATAGCCCCACTTCTCTGTTCCCACCGGACCGCCGAGACTGCCGCCAAAAATATTCTGCTTCACGGATGGGCGCGCCTGACCATCTTTGTTCAGGAAGAACTCGTTCGCGTTCAGAACATCGTTACGGAAATATTCGTAGGCGTCGCCGTGAAATTCTCGAGTTCCGGATTTTAGAATGGCGTTGACGTTTCCACCTCCATCCCTGCCCTGGCTGGCATCGTAGAGTGAGGTCTGAACCCTAAACTCTTGAATCACGTCAGGGTTTGGCAGTGGCACATATGTCGCCTGCGCCACGTTGTAGTCGGTAGCGCTGATGCCTTCGATCAGGAAATTGTTATTGTCCTCGCGCTGCCCGTTTACAAAGAGTTTCACGCTGCCGCGGCCAAGCTGCGCGGCTGCGTTCAATTCGCTCTGCGCACCAGCTGATAGTGTCAGCAACTGCTGGTAGTTCTGCGTGGCCAAAGGCAATTCCCTCACGGTGTCCGTGCCTAGTGACTGGCCAGTCGTGGCGTTGGTCGTTTCTACACTGGTGATCTGCGCGGAGATTTCCACCTTTTCGCTGACCGCGCCGGGTTTCAGCGTCATCGTCAGCTTAGTAGTCTCCGTGACGCGCACTTCGATCCCGGATGCTTTGACCTCCGCAAAGCCAGACTTGTTAACCACCACGATATACGTGCCCGGCGGAAGCAACGTCACTTCAAAAGAACCGTCAGCGTTTGTAGAAGACTTGCGGGCCAGCGCCTCTGTACGCCTATCAATGATTTGGACTTCAGCATCGGCCACGGATCCGCCGCTCGTATCCACTACAGTGCCGCTGATGGCTCCCGTTGCGCCGCCTTGTCCGTAAGCGCGCGTGCCGCTCAGTGTTCCCGCCAGAATCAGCACTGCCGCCAAAAGTCTGTAAATGTTTCTCATGAATTCCCCCCAGATATTAGGACTGCAATGTTCCAAGGTCGTGAGCAAATAAACTTTGGCTCACAAACGTCTCTTCTTCAGGCAAAGGACGACAGACCCAGGACTCAGTGTGGGTACGGCCGACACTACCCCCTTTCGAAACTAGCGTTTCACTTTAGGAGTGTCAAGGAAGTAAGCAGTAAAGATTTCCATTCGTTTCATTTGTTTCCTTATTCAACTTCAGTTTGCATCTCCAAGAGTTTGTTACCCTTACAGCGTATTCTTCCCTTGACGCCACCATCCCCCGGGGAGACGATACCTCAGGGTTGGTTGCTCGCAACCGGCTCGGCTTTCTATCCGTCTAACGATTTAGTTGCTGTCCCCGTGAGGGGGTGAATTATGACTTCCCGCAAGCTGATTCCTTTCATTATGGCTTTTTTCCTGCTGGCGCTCTGCTCATCCGTTCCGCAGGCTATGGCGGATACCAGCCACGCGCGCATCATTCGCCTGAGCCTCGTTCAGGGTGACGTTCGCTTCGCCCGCGAAACGCATGGCGATCCGCTGGCCGACTCGAATGCGACTTGGGAGAGCGCTTCTCCAAATCTCCCGATCCGCCAGGGATACGTTCTTTCAACGGACAACGGGCGCGCGGCGGTCGAGTTCGAGAACGGCACCATGGCTTTCCTGAAAGAACATACGGTTTTGGAGTTTTACGACCTTTCTGTCCACGACGACTCCCGCACGACGCGCCTGGTTCTTCGCCAGGGTACCGCTTCCTTCTCCGTCAATCCGGCGGGGAGCGAATACTTCAGCGTCACCGGGGGCGACTTCACCGTCGAGGCCGATAGCCGCAGCACATTCCGGATTGACAACTTTGATGACGGCAGCTCGGTTGAAAATCTTAAGGGGCACGTTTCTGTTCTTCACAACAAGAATTCCGCGCGTCTTGATAAGGGCCATTCTTTTACGGTAAAAGCGGGCGACAATTCTGCTCCAGTCCTCGCCAACCTCGCGCCTGAAGATGACTTTGATCGCTGGGTCGCAGGACGGGTTGAGAGCCTTTCCACTGCGACGACTGCGGCGCTGCAATATACTGGTTCGCCTTACTACGCCCCTGGGTTCGCGGACCTCTACACCTATGGCGCCTTCAGCAACTGTGGTTCCTACGGTTACGGTTGGAGACCATTTGGGGCGGGTCTCGGCTGGTCCCCTTTCACGAATGGTCAGTGGTTCATGGATCCCTCGTTCGGCTGGACGTGGATGAGCTATCAGCCATGGGGATGGGCTCCTTTCCATTACGGTGGCTGGCTTTTCGATAGTTCTTGCGGCGGCTGGTTTTATTCGCCTCCCGGTTCGTACGGATACGGAAGCTACCCCGGGGGAGTCGGTGGACGGCGGCCTCCCAGAGGCGTGAATCCTCCACGGCCGATCTACCACCCCGTGACGGCGGTCTTTGTTCGCCAGGGCGGTGCGACCGGCATCGTGCCCATGCATCCGCTTGATGCAAAAGGCAAGACTCCCTTGAATTTGGAACACGGTGTTCTCTCGAATGTCGGCACGAGAGGCGCGGGCTCTCAGCTCATCCCCGTTGGGCCCGGACAAAAATGGGAAACATTGAAGTCGTCTCCGCGCGAAGCTGCCAGTGGGACCCTTGCCGCTGCAGCGCCGCCAACTCGCGTTTCCAGAACGGTGCTCGAAGGGAAATCCAGCGTTCGAACTGTCTCGGTCGGTAAGGATTCTTCCATTGCCTACAATCCGGGCGAACACCGCTTCGTGAATACGAATCCTTCCGCGGCTTCTTCTCTCGCGAACAGCAAAAACATCCGCGTCGAGAACGGCCGCATGGCAGCTGCCGGCTCTGCGACAACCGGTGCAGCGGCGCGAACCCCAGTGGCGCCTTCTTCAACGCGTAGCACAAACTATACTCCGCCCTCTCGCAATAGCGCTCCACCTCCGGCACGCTACTCAGGCGGAGGAAGCAGCTCTGGCGCGAGGGGCGGCGGCAGTTGGGGTGGATCTTCGGCTTCGAGCGGTGCCTCAGGGCGCTCGTCGTCGCCCGCTTCCTCATCTCCTTCTTCGTCGCATCCTGCTTCCACTTCCAGTGGAGGCCGACCGCACTGACCGGATCGAAAACTTAGATAGAAAAAGGCTCCGCGACGTGGAGCCTTTTTCTTTTCCGGTAGCTGGATTTGCAGAACGTCGCGTTCAGGAGAAAATCATTCCCGCGTAACCAACTACAGCGGAGCGATCGCCGGAGACGTCGGCCGACGTAGCGTACTTCACCAATTCTGATTTTCTCGCGCCGAGAGCGTTTAGCACCGTCATCGTGGACACTGCCGGCCCGAGCCCACACATGGAAATCTTTTCATTGCGGCAAGTGTCGTAAAGCCCGCGCGGATCCAGCGCTAGCATTTGTTCGATTGCCTTACGGTCTTTAATGCGCGTGGTGGCGTCGTCTTCGTAATGATTCAGGTCCGACGTCGTCACCAGCAGCACGTTTTCGTTCGAAGCCGCCAGCACTCGCGCGATCCCTTCGCCAATACTCACGAGGCTTTCGAATCGTGCCGTTCCAAGAGCCACGGGCACGAACGCAAATCCTGGCGCCAACACTTGAAGAAACGGCAACTGCACTTCGAGCGAATGCTCCGCGCTGTGCGCCACGCTATCTTCGCGCAGCAGCGAACACGCTGTTTTCAATGCTTCCGCAAGCGGCTCGTCAATGGGCGCATCTCCGAGTGGCGTACGCCAAGCCCCGTTCGAAAGAATGGCCGCCGGCTCACCTCTCGGATAATGCCGTACGCCAAGAACGATTATTTTCTGAGGCAGTTCGATCCGCGCGAGCACCGCACCCGCCACATGTCCTGAATAGACGTAGCCGGCATGCGGCACAAGGCAAGCCTTCACGACCATGCGCGGCAGCCCCGCATTTATGGTGCTGTATTCCTGAATGAGCGCTGTGAGTTCCGCAGGATGGGAAGGATAGAATCGTCCGGCAACCGCAGGCAGGCGAAGCATGCTGCCGCTCCGCAAATTAAATAGGTTTCGAGGGTTTCCCTTTGAACTTGACCGCTTGTGTCGTGGCGGGATCGAAAAATATCGTCACCTTGTCGCCGTACTGGTAGCCACCCTTGTCCACGATTTGCTGCATCTTCGTGGAAGCGGCTTGGGAAAGAGCGAACGTCCTGATGGACATATCGTCGCCTTTTGCTTTCACGGTGATCTGCGCGATGTTGGCGTTCATCACGAAGCCTTCGAATTTGCCAAGCCCGGTGTTCTTTGGCTTCGGTTTCACCGCGTTCACGACGATCGGCACCGCGGTATCAACGATGACCGGCACCGCCGACGGGGGTATCTGCGCAGCAGCAGGCGAAGCAAAAAATCCCGCCGCCAAAAGCATCAGCGGCAACGCGAATCCGGCGAATTTGGCAATCCTTTTCATTCCGATTCGTCCGTCGCGATCCTCAATGATTTCAGGAATCGCACGTCCTGGGGTGTCATGGCCAACTTAGGGACCGGTTTCCTGTCATTTTCTTCCAAAAACGATTCTTGGTCTACCTGAATTCGCAGTGATTCCAGGAAGCGGCGATCCTGCGTCGTGAGCTTCGCTGCTTCAGCTGCGGCTGCGTCACGCTTCGCCAGCCCGATGGTGGCGTCCAGCTTCAGCACGATATCGTAGCCATGCGCGCGCACTCCGGCAATTGCACCCGTGATGCGATCTGAGTCCGACACCGTGTCATTGATCGCGTGTCCCAGTTCACGGAGCAAGTTTTTCAGGTGATCGTCGAGTTGCAAGGCTGGTTCTCCCTAACTTCTTCGGCCATTCTAGGCTCAGACATAGTTAGACACAAGAGAGCTTCATTCAGTTGTCTCCAATCCGTCCACAGTACCTTGGTGCAGGTTTCCTGTACCGAACGGGCATACGAGGCAGTCTCCATTTCAGCTGTCCACGGCGTTTTGCGCTAAGATGCTTCTATGTCCACGGCCGCAAACGCAGCCACCGCGGCGCAGCAGCAGAGCGGCTTCCGGCGGTTCTGGCGCACGCTCCGCCAGCTTTTTCACGAACTTGTTGCCGCGGTTTTCGCCATCCTTGCGCTGGCGTGGCTCAACGCGGCACTGCGCGCATGGACGCGCGACGGTGCCCGCTGGCTCATCGCCCTAGCCGTAGCCATCGCGCTCTTATTTGTGTTTTTTGCCCTAACATCATTTCGCAAGGCAAAGAAGTTGTAGCGGCTGAGCTTTGGCACGGTCATTATCTGGAGCGAGAGGTAAGGTTTTCGAACGAATTTCGTTTTTATGGTTTCTAGCTTCTGATACCCAACCCCATGTCCGATTCGAAAACCAAATCTCCCACTTCCCCTGAGCGCAAAGAGAAATTCACTACGCTCTCTGGCCTCCCTATCGACCGTCTTTACACGCAGGAAAATCTCTCCGGCTGGAATCCAGATACCGCCCTCGGGTATCCCGGCGAATTTCCCTACACTCGCGGCATCTATCCCACTATGTACCGCGGCCGTTTCTGGACCATGCGCCAGTACGCCGGTTTCGGCTCCGCCATCGAATCCAACCAGCGCTACCGCTATCTCCTGAGCAAGGGCCAGGCGGGCCTTTCCGTCGCGTTCGATCTCCCCACACAAATCGGCATGGATTCCGATCACGCGCTCGCTCTTGGCGAAGTCGGAAAAGTCGGCGTCGCCATTGATTCGCTCGAAGACATGGAGACACTTTTCGACAGTATCCCCCTAGAAAAAGTTTCCACGTCGATGACTATCAACGCCACCGCTGCCATCCTGCTATGCCTCTACGTCGCAGTAGCGAAAAAACAAGGCGCCAGCCTGCAAAGACTTTCCGGCACCGTGCAGAACGACGTGCTAAAGGAATACATCGCCCGCGGCACTTACATCTATCCAGTCCGCCCGGCCATGCGCATCGTCACCGATATTTTCGCCTGGTGCCGTGGCAACCTTCCCAAGTGGAACACCATCTCCATCTCCGGCTATCACATTCGCGAAGCAGGCTCCACCGCCATTCAGGAAGTTGCCTTCACACTGGCCGACGGCATCGCTTATGTGCAGGCTGCACTCGACGCCGGACTCAGCGTCGATGAGTTCGCGCCGCAACTTTCTTTTTTCTTCAACGCGCACAACGATCTGCTCGAAGAAATCGCCAAGTACCGCGCCGCTCGCCGCCTTTGGGCAAGAATCATGCGCGACCGATTCCACGCCAAGGACGAGCGCTCCCTGTTGCTCCGTTTTCACGCGCAGACCGCCGGCTCTTCCCTGACCGCGCAGCAGCCGGAGAACAATATCGTTCGCGTCGCCATTCAAGCCCTCGCCGCTGTTCTCGGAGGCTGCCAATCGCTGCACACCAATTCGCTCGATGAAGCTCTCGCGCTTCCCACTGAAGATGCCGCGCTCATCGCTCTGCGTACCCAGCAAATCCTCGCCAACGAAACCGGCGTCACGAATACCGTCGATCCTGTCGCCGGCTCCTACGCCATCGAACACCTCACTGACGAAATCGAAAAGGGCGCAGTCGCATACATCGAGAAAGTCGACTCTATGGGCGGCATGTTGCGGGCCATCGAAGCCGGTTTCGTGCAGGGAGAAATCCAGAAGGCCGCTTACGATTTCCAGCGCGCCGTAGAATCGAAAGAGCAAATCGTCGTCGGCGTGAACGATTTCATCGCTGATGAAGAACGTACGATTCCCACACTTCGCGTGGACGCTGAAATCGAGCGCACCCAAATCGCGCGCCTCAACGCTCTCCGCGCCAAGCGCGACTCCGGGCGCGTTAAATCCGCACTGGCCGAGCTCCAGCGCCGCGCTGCCACCACGGAAAATCTGCTCCCCGCCATCCTCTCCGCCGTCGAATCCTACGCCACCGTCGGCGAGATCTCCGATGCCCTCCGCCGCGTCTTCGGCGAATACCAGGAATCCGTCGTCATCTAGCTATGGGATCCGAAGCGTTTGAACTCATCTTTGCCGGATTGTTCGTCGCCATCGCGGCGATTTCTTCCTTTGCTCGCGCGCGTGGTGGAAGTGCGTCTTATTGCGGAGGGATCACCGCTCTGGGCTGTATCCTTCTGGCACTCTTCGTCTTCTTATTTGCCGCCAGTATCGATCCCGATCCGAGCACTCGGAATGAAACCGCCATGTATTGTTTTCTTGGTCTTGCCGGCGCGTGGCTTGCCCTCGTCACGATCTACGTTTGGATTTTTGTCGGGCGCAAACGCGTAAAACCCTCCGGCATGTGGTCCTGCCCAAACTGCAAGTATCTGAACAAGGAATATGCTCTGATCTGCGAAGCCTGCGGACAGTCATTCCAACAGTCGTTCCGTTCCTTCTGAGCGCAAGAAAATGAAGAAGCTCACTTCTCCGAGCCCCTCCATTTATCCACGCGTGAAATCTCCGGCCGATGCCGTTCGATTTCTGGACGCTGTCGGCTTCTGCGTACTCTTCCCCGTAAAAAACGTCGCGCTTCCTTCGCTCTACTTCGCCGTCTCTCGCCGCCGCGATCTGCGCTGGGACAAACACGCGCAACTCATTTGGAAGTGGAAAGACGAAATGCCAAAGAAACGCCGCGCCTTCTACGCAAAATATTTCAGAAGCCGCGGCACGTTTCTCTCTCTGAAATTTCTCCCGCACTTCCTGGCGATGCATGGATCGGCTGTGGAACCCGATGAAGCCGAAGCTTTTTACAAAGCCGGGCGCATTAGTCACGATGCACTGGAACTGTGGCAAGAATTGGAAAAGCACGGCGCACTCGCGACGCTCGAGCTCCGTCACGCCTGCAAAATGGAATCCCAGCCCGGCAACAAGCGCTTCAAGAAAGCCATGCTCGAACTCCATGGCCTCCTCATCGTCACTCATTCCGGTGCCGAGCAAGAAACCGAATCCTGGGCCTCCAATCGCTTCGAACTCGTCGCCCGGGCTTTTCCCAAGCAGCTCGCGCAAGCCCGCGAGATTCCACCGGAAGATGCTCGCACCGTCATTGCCACAAGATATCGCACCCTGTACCCCTCCGCCTCCCCAGTCCAGGTTGCCCGCCTCTTCGGCTGGACCAAAGCACAGGCTGTCACCGCTCTCGCACTGTAGTATTCTCCCCTCCGGGAATTCCCATGAAGCTCATCCTCGCTTCCGCTTCCGTCCGCCGCGCCGAAATTCTTCACGACGCCGGCTTCTCCTTCACCGTTCTTTCCTCCGCCATTGACGAAACGCCTTACCTCGGTGAATCCGCCCACGATCTCGTCCAGCGTCTGGCCTTCGCCAAAGCGGAGCTCGTTGCTGCGCGCGCTATCGGCCCCGCAATCGTCATCGGCGCTGACACTGAGGTCACCCTCGAAGGCCACATCTTTGGCAAGCCGCGCTCGTCCGACGACTCACGCCACATGCTCGAGAGACTTTCCGGCCTTACACACGCCGTCGTCACGGGTGTCGCACTTATCCGCCTTCCGGACGCCGAGCGCGTCACCTTCGTCGAGTCCACGCTGGTGCACTTCGCCGCTCTTTCCCCCGAAGACATCGACCGTTATCTGGCCACTGGCGAATCTCATGACAAAGCTGGCGCCTACGCCATCCAGGGTCGCGCAGGACGCTTCATTCCTCGCATCGAAGGCTGCTACTTCAACGTAGTCGGCCTGCCCCTCGCCCGCCTTCAGCACGCACTCACGCAACTCGGCTGGTCGGAAGACTGATTCGGCAAATCTTCATTCTTCGTGGTCAACGCGCAGCCACCTCTTCCGTCCTATAATCAAGCCCATGAGCGGCTCCCTTTCTCCTGTCTTCCAGGATCTCCACCTCCGCCTCCACTGCGTCAATATTTTCGTCCGCGATCAGGATCGCAGCCTGCGCTTCTACCTCAACAAACTCGGATTCCATCTCGCCTTCGACGCCCGGCTTCAATCCGGTGACCGCTGGGTCGCCGTCTCGCCTCCTGACGGCAGCGCCATCCTTTCTCTCGTCGTTCCCAAGCCAAAGTCTCAGGAATACAAGCTCATCGGCCGCTCCACACAGGTTGTGTTTGTCACCGAAGACGTCGCCGCCAAATTCCAGGAATGGTCCAAACGCGGCGTCCTCTTCCAACACACGCCGCGCCTGAAGCGCATCAAGTACGTTCCTCAAGAGCAAGCTCTGCCTTCGCCAACTCCTTCGATTTTGCTCGGGAGAGAAACGCCGATTTGGGGTGGAGTCTTTACCCGCTTCCGCGACATCGACGGAAATTCCTTTTCGCTCGTAAGCTTCGACGAAGTGACCCACGCCGTCGAAGCCCACCGCCGCACCATCGCCCACAAGCAGGAATCCGAACGACGCGACGCCCAGGAAATCGAAATCGCCAAACAGGTCCAGGCCCGTCTCTTTCCGCAAACGCTGCCGCCGCTCAAGACTCTTGAATATGCCGGCGTCTGCATACAGGCCCGCAAAGTCGGCGGCGATTATTACGACTTCCTCGATCTCGGCCGGAACCGCCTCGGCTTCGTCATCGGGATATCTCCGGAAAAGGAATTGCCGCCGCGCTTCTGATGGCTAATCTTCAAGCAAATGTGCGCAGCCAGTGCGCCATCGCTTTAGATCAACTGCAACGCATGATGTGCTCGGTGAACCAGCTATTTTGCGACAATACTCCCGACGGCTCTTTTGCCACCTTTTTCTTCGCCGAATTCGACGACATCACAGGCCGCTTGCGTTACGCCAATTGTGGCCATCTCCCTGCTCTTCTCCTTCGCAGCGATCACACTGTCGAGCGCCTCGAAGCAACTGCCACCGTTCTGGGAATCTTCAAGGATTGGGACTGCGAGATTGGCGAACACCAGCTCCGCCCGGGAGACATGCTTGCCCTCTACACGGACGGCATCACCGAGTCCTACAACTCCGACGACGAGCAATTCGGCGAACAGCGCCTAACCGAAGCCCTGCAGCGCCATCGCGATTCCTCTTCCGAGTCAGTGCTCGGCGCAATCGTCGAGGAAGTCCACCACTTCAGCTCCCACGAACAACACGACGACATCACCCTCATCATCGCCAAACATGGAGGAGGCTAACGCTCCTTCCAATCCTCTCTGATTGACGAGTCTTCTTGACCAAGTGGTATGCGTCTGCTTGTGATTTGGTACTGCCACTGCCCGGTGCGGCGGGGCCCCTAGGCTGGAGGTGGATGCACCGACAACTTAGCCGCTTCCCAAGCTACGATGCCTCCGGCAATTTCACAAACGGGGTTGAACCCGCTGCGTTGCAGCAAGCTTGCGGCGATGGATGACCGGTAGCCGCCCGCACAGTAGACGATTAGGGGGCGGTTCTTCGGCAGCGTTGTCAGATTTTCTACCAGATGATTGAGCGGCATCCCCAAACTGCCGCCAATCTGTTTTTGTTCACGCTCGCGCGGCGTGCGGACGTCTATGACCAGTGGCGGTTGACTGGATAATAGAAGTTCTGCGGCAAATTGCGGGCTGACGCGCTCGGCGAAGGCGATTAGCTCAGGCCGTGATTCGAGGCTCTGTAATCCATTCTGCAAATATCCGGCCACATGATCGAATCCAATGCGCCCGAGCCGGATAGCCGCTTCATTCTCTCGACCTGGGTCCGCGATGATTACGATTGGATGCGTTCGATCGAGCACGGTTCCGGCCCACGTTGCGTACTGGCCGCCAAGACCGATATTGATGCTGCCCGCCAGGTGCGCCGCCCCAAATTCGTCTGGATCGCGTGTGTCCAGGATCTGCGCGCCGTCCAATTGCAATGCCAGTACGGCATCGAGCGTGAGCGTTTTCAGTTCGCGTTCCAGAGTTTCATCGAGCGTCGGCCGTTCCTTACTGTTCAAAACCGCATCGTAAACGAAATACGGCGGGGCTTCCGGTTGATCGGCGGTGACTAACTCGATGAACGCTTTTTTGCTCATCGGCTGCAGGGCGTAATTCAGCCGCCGCTGTTCTCCGATAGTCGAAAACGTCTCCTTGCTGATGGCCTTTCCGCAGAGCGAGCCAGCGCCGTGAGCCGGATAAACCAAACTCGCGTCCGGCAACGGCATCAACTTGGTTTGCAAGGAATCGAAAAGTAGAGCACCAAGATCCGTAGCGGACCAGCCTAGCGCCGCGCGAAGATCCGGGCGTCCGACATCTCCAACAAACAGCGTATCCCCCGTCAAGACAGCGTGCGGCTCGCTGTCGCTTCGATCGAGATCGTAAACCAGTATTGAAATTGATTCGGGGGTGTGACCCGGCGTCTCAAGAGCCTTCAGCCGGACCCGGCCGAACTCGACCAGGCTGCCGTCGCTAAGCGGTATGAACCGATATTCTGCCTGGGCTTTAGCACCAAGATAAATCGTTGCGCCCACGCGATCCCGGAGTTCCAAATGTCCCGCCACAAAATCGGCGTGCAGGTGGGTCAGGAACACGTGCTTGATTTGCAAATTATGTTCGGTTGCAAAAGCCAGATACTGCGCTATGTCCCGCTGTGGATCGACCACGGCAGCAATGCCCGTCTTCTCGTCACCGATCAGGTACGAGGCGTGGGCGAGGCAATTCAAATAGAACTGTTTGAAGATCACGTTACATCACCCTCGCTTCAGTTCGTACACACTATACCAAAGCGGCCGTGAGTTCCGGCCTGCGGCACAACCATTCACTTCGGCGAAGCTGACAATTGACTCGCTTGGCGAATGAGAGCGGCGGGATTTGTAACCTCTGGCTCAGACGTTTGTTGCGGTCTCCTGGAACTAACGTGAGTCTGCGGAGGAATCTTACTTAGACCCCTTAGGGGAGACGGATGAGTGTGCTCCGCAGGAAAACAATAAACGCAGAGCAAGCATCCAACGATTAGAAGCTTCCATGAGGGCCGCCCGGTTCGAAACCAAATGAGAATTCCTTCTGCAAATTGTGGACTAACCGACAAGGTCGCCCTCGCACGTTCTCTACGCTTGCTAGTTTTTCTTTTGCTGGCAGTTTCGGGCGAGGGTGTGCTGGCGCAACAGTCACCGCAGGAAGCGCCTCCTCCGAAGATCGCGGTAGAAGTAAAAGCCGTGAGCGTACTCGCTACCGTTCGCGACAAACATGCAAAGATCATCTCCAATCTCACCAAGGACGATTTTGTTCTCGAAGAAGACGGGCGAGCGCAAACCATCAATTACTTCGCCAGACAGAGTGACTTGCCACTGCGCATGGGCTTGCTGGTGGACACCAGCTTGAGCCAGCGGCGCCTCTTGGACCAGGAACGCAGCGCCAGTTATAGCTTTCTGGACCACCTGCTGCGCGGAGACAAGGATCTCGCTTTCGTGATTCACTTCGATCGCGAAGTCGAGTTGCTGCAAGAGTTCACTCCATCGCGTCCCAAATTGCAGGCGGCGCTGCAATCGCTGCAAACTCCTCAATTCAATTCCGATCACGGCGGCGGTGGTGGGAGCGGCGGCGGAAGAGGTTCTGGGCATAGGGGCGGCGGGACGCTTCTCTACGACGCGATCTACCTGGCCGCCGAAGAATTGATGAGCAAGCAGCAAGGTCGCAAGGCGCTGATCATCCTTTCGGACGGCGTGGATCACGGCAGCAAAGAAACCTTGGCGACAGCGATCGCAACGGCCCAGCGCGCGGATACGCTGGTGTACTCCATCTTGTTCAAAGATAACGAGGGGTACGGCAATTCCGGCGGCCCGATGATGGGACAACACGGGGGCGGCCACCGCGGAGGAAGATATCCGCAGGAAGACCGGCCCGACGGAAAGAAGATTTTGAAACAGATCTCCAAAGAGACTGGCGGGGAGTATTTCGAGGTGTCGAAGAAAGAAACCGTGGACAAGATTTATTCGCAGATTGAAGAAGAGCTGCGAAACCAGTACAGCATTGGCTATACGCCCGACAAAAATGTGGGACCCGGGTATCACAAGCTCCGCGTTACGACCAAGCAGAATGACTTGGTGGTGCAAGCCAGGGATGGATATTACGTCGGACAATAACGACAAGCTCTGACTCGATCCCCGGAACGACCAAGAGTATTCAAAGGACGTCTAGCTCCATTTACTGAAGACTGACGGCCGCCCTCTGAGAACCAAAAAAAGAGGCGCTCCAGCTTTCACCGGAGCACCTCTATTGTTCAGGGGTGGAGGAAACTTACTTCTTCGGCTTAGCGTCCCCTTGCGTCTTGGCGTTGTGCTTCTTGTTGTAGATGTTCTTAGACGCGGCATTCTGTTCCTTGTTGACTTGTTTCTTTTCCGCAGGGGTCAGCTTCCCACCATTGGCCGCGCGGTCCGCTCGCACTTGCTGGTTGATGCCCCTTTGCTGATTCTCGGCTTTCGCGGCTTCGCCGGCCGTCATCTGCCCGCTCTTGATTCCCTGGGCGATGCGGTTCTGCTGATTTTCGCGGCGCTGGTCCACTTTGTTGTCGCCGTAGTGCTGCGTGTTGGCATTGTGCTTGTCATCATAAATCTGCTTGGAGAGTTGATTCTGCTGCTGATTGATCTGCGTCTTCTTCGCGCCCGTCAGCTTGCCGCCGTTGGCCGCGCGGTCCGCCTTGGTTTCACCGTTGATGGCCGCTTCCTTCGTTTCAAGGTTGGCGGTTTCACCGGCAGTCAGTTGGCCGCTCTTCACGCCATTGGCGATGCGGTCCTGCTGATTTTCCTTACGTTCAGCTATTGTCGGCTTGGGCTGTGCCGCCGGCGCTGGTGCCGCGGAACTCCCACTCGAAGACGACTGGTCCTGCGCCATCGCCACGCTGCCAACCATCAGCACCGCAACGGGCAAGGCGCTCCACTTCATCCAGGTGAATTTCATTTTTCTCTCCTAATGAATCATTCCGAGTATTGCGATTCCCCGGTTGCCTCGTATAACCCGAGTCTGAAACGGAAGTTGTGCGTCGCCTACTGGCCGGAAGTACAGTTGTTTCGTCCTAGAAAAGGCTTCACCTATGGTCATTCGGCGCAATCGACACGGCACAGACGGTGGCGGGCCGCTGCCATTCTTTGTAGCGGCGGCCTTAAGGCCGGCCGTCTCTCTCACTTGTGTCCTAGTCAACCTTACGAGACGAGCCGATCCGGCTAGCCATGTTATTTGGAGGCATTGGCATCAAAACAAAAAGGACGGCCCCTCGGGGCCGTCCTTTTTGTTTTGAATGATTGCCCGGGGGCTGTGCTACTTCTTCTCCTCCGCCGGCTTCTCCGCGGCTACAGGAGGAGTCTGTACTGGAGGAGTTGTCGTATTGCTTTGCGCGTGCGAACCAGACATGCCTTCCTTGAACCCACGGACGCCTTCCCCAAACCCACGCATCAATTCCGGAATCTTTCGGCCGCCGAAAAGGATTAGCACCACGACCAGGATAATAAGCCAGTGCATTGGGAATTCCATATTGCCTCCTACAAACTGCCTAAACCGCTTTGGATTACCCCGCGCGCACGCCAACAGGGCCCGCTTACATGAATTTAAAGTATAACACGCTCTTCCCCCACCCGGCGCGTCACCCGCTCGCGATCCAGGTATTCCAGCAGGGGGATGGCGTACTTACGGGTAATCCCCGTCAGTTCCTTGAATCCGAGGACCGCGATCCGGTCCCCCTTGGTCTTCTTGAAGGCGGAAAGCTGCTCCTTCAATTGCGTCAGGGCTTGCCGGTGAAAAATCAGCTCTGGTGAAACGCGCACGAGGCTCTTTTCACGCAGCAGAATTTGCAGCAGTTTTTCCGCTCGCTTGGCCTCGATGGCAAGTTTTGCCAGCACTTCTTTTATCGAAGGCACGGCCAGGCCCGCCGAAGCAAACGCCGCTTCGATCTGCTCCTTGGCTTTAGCTTCTTCTGGGAGCAGGGCAATTTCGGATCCTGCTTTCTTCACCAAGTCGCCCTGCGCGTCGAGCTTTTTTTGCGCGGCCAATTCTTCTAGTGCGGCGCGGAATGTTTCGCTCCGCACGCGCTTTCCCAGGCTGGCGCGCAAATCTTCCCGCGCGATTCCCGGCAGTAGAGAGTTTTCTTTCTGAAATCTTTCGACTCTGTCGCTGATTTTCTTGCGAACGTCTTCAAATACTTTTCCGGAGACCAGCACCAGGGGTTCGCTCGAAACGGTTTTCACACGCGCGGTCTTCGTCAATTTTTCGACGGCATCCTGGATTTCCTCCTCCATCCATCCGGTTCGCGCCACAATCTCTTCGTGACCCAGTCCGAGCAGGGCGCGTTCCGTCATCGCTTCCAGAACTTCTTCATGGCTACCGCGTTCGAGCGTTTCGAGAAACTTCACGCGCCCTGTGTCACGCAGCATCGGGCGCCGTGCCAGCGGGTCCAGCACCGCGCCGCCGCCAATCGTAACCACTGGTGAAAATTGCCGCACGATAAATCGATCGCCCGCGAGCACTAGCACTTCATCTTGCAATTTCAAATTAGCGAACGCACTGCCGCCCGGAGACAATTCCTTCACTCCATGAAAAAATACTTCGGCGATCGTTTCCACGGTTCCCGCGTGAAAATGCACTCGCGAGCCTTGCTTCATTTTTTTCGCTGACGGCAGCAGCTCCAACCGGACATCAATGCGCCGTGTCTTGCGAAATTTTCCGGGAGTCACCAGCACCATTCCGCGCTTCAGCGCGGTGTGTTCGATTCCTGCAAGATTCACGGCAGTGCGCTGCCCTGGCGTGGCGCGCTCCACAGTCTTTCCGCCGGATTGCACGCCGCGCACGCGCAGCCGCTTCCCGCTCGGAAATAATTCCACTTCATCGCCAGCCCCAACGCTGCCGGAAATCAAGGTACCCGTAACCACGGAACCAAATCCTTTCATCGCGAACGCGCGATCAATCGGCAGGCGGAAATATCGCGCAGCGTCTTTCGCAGATGCGTTTGCGGCCGCATCGTTCAATGCTTTCTTGAGATCGCTGAGTCCGGCGCCTGTTTTTGCGCTTACTGGAACAATTGGCGCATTTTCCAGGAACGACCCGCGCAGGAACTCTTCCGCTTCCATTCGAACGAGTCCCAGGGTGTCGCTGTCCACCATGTCGCTCTTGGTGAGCGCCACTACGCCGCGCTTCACTCCCAGCAAACGGCAAATATCGAAATGCTCGCGCGTTTGCGGCTTGATGGATTCATCCGCGGCAATCACCAGCAACAGCACGTCGATTCCTGCCGCACCGGCAAGCATGTTGCTGATAAATCTTTCGTGCCCCGGTACATCCACGAATCCGAAGCGCACGCCGTCTTCTTCCAGGAAAGCAAAACCCAAATCAATCGTGATTCCGCGGCGTTTTTCTTCCGCGAGGCGATCCGGATGCGTTCCGGTCAGCGCTTCCACCAGGGCAGATTTGCCATGGTCAATGTGCCCGGCCGTGCCGACGATTACGCTCTTTGTTGCTGTGGACATAGTGGGAGAATTCGTTCGCCGCTTTGGATGCTACTGGAGGAAAGAATTGCGGGTCAAACTGTGAAACTACTTTGCGGCGCCAATTTCGTCGACGATCGCTTGCGCCGCCGCTCGTGGATCAGCCGCGGCGATAATTGGCCGGCCAACCACGAGGAAATCTGCACCGGCGCGAATTGCTTCGGTCGGGGTAGCCTTCCGAGCTTGGTCTTCGGATTTGGATTCCACAGCTGAATTTTCCGGGCGAACGCCGGGTGTGACGATCAAGAATTCGCGGCCGCATGCCTTGCGAATCGCACGCGCTTCCTGCACTGAGGCAACAACTCCATCCACGCCGACTTTTTTTGCAAGTTGCGCCAGCTTTACGACACGAAGTTTCGGCGCGCCACTGATCCCAACTTCCTTCATGGTTTTCTGATCCATGCTGGTAAGAATTGTCACCGCCAGGAGTCGCGGCCGGTCTGCGCCCATGGGGACGCCAGCGCTGATCGCCTGCACCGCGGCTTCGAGCATGGCTTTGCCGCCGAGCGCGTGCACGTTGACGAGTTGCACTCCGGCCATAGCAGCGGAGGAAAGCACGGCGCCGGCAACAGTGTTGGGAATGTCGTGAAATTTGAGGTCGAGGAAAATTCCAGGGCCGAGCGCTGCGATCTCTTTAACTGCTGCAGGTCCCGCGGCGGTAAAGAGCTGGTTGCCAATCTTGAACATGCCTACGAGATCGGCAACCTGTTTTGCGAATTTCAGCGCAGTGGATAAAGAATCAAAATCGAGCGCGACAATCAGACTGCTTCGTGGATGGGCGTCGAAGGTCGTCGTGGTCATGTTCGACCCCGACTCCTACGGGGTCAGTGCTTCTCGGGCAGTTCCATCAGCTCGAGCCGAACTTGGCTCACGCCGGAATGAATCAAGCCGATTTTCCGGGCGACACGATAGGATACATCAATTTCGCGCCCTTCTTGATAGGGACCGCGGTCATTGATACGTACTAGTTCGAACTTGCCGTTCCGGGGGTTTACCACGCGAACGACGGAACCAAAGGGGAGATTGGGGTGTGCCGCCGTGAGGGCCTCGCAGTCGAAGTGCTCGCCATTGGCGGTCTTGCGCCCATTGAACCCGGGGCCATACCAACTGGAATTGCCCACCCAGGTCTTGATCGGCTTCACGGGTTGATTCAAATGCGCTACGAGAGGTGCTTCCATCCCCGGTGCAATGAGGAACATCAGGAGAACCCATCGCAGTGCAGCCCAGCTCATGAAAAGTCGATGTCTCATAGTGTGTTCTTTGTGCTACTAAGAACTAGAAAAGTGTAGCGAAAAGGAGTCATTATGTCAACCATTTTCATCTACGAATTTTTCCCTTATCTCACTCAAAGTAAACAGTTTAGCTCGTAATAGGACCTTCGTAAGGGTGCTTACAAGTCGCTGACTGGCCCGAGGGTCAGTAAAGCTGGCCGTCCCGACCTGTACTGCCGTAGCGCCTACTGACAGGTATTCAAGCACGTCTTCTACCGATTCGATGCCTCCGAGCCCTATGATTGGTGTTTTGACGGCCTTCTTCGTTTCCCAGACGAGCTTCAAAGTTATAGGTTTAATAGCCGGGCCGGATAGACCCCCTGTCAGGTTTCCCAGTCGGGACTTTCCGGTATGGAAGTCGACGGCCATCGCAGGGTAAGTGTTTGCCACGGTGAGGGCATCGGCGCCGGCTTCCTCGGCCGCGCGGGCAATAAGCCCAATGTCTGTAACAATCGGGGAGAGTTTGACCCACAGGGGTCGTTTCGTGGCGGCCTTGCGGGCAGCGCCGACTACTTCCGCAACGCAGGTAGGATCGCTCCCGAACTGCATGCCACCTCTCTTGACGTTGGGGCATGAGATGTTGAGCTCGTAGCCGGCAACCCCGTCGGCGTCCTCAAGGACGCGGATCACCTCGACGTAGTCCTCGAGGGTGTAGCCGAAGACGTTGGCGATGACCGCCGTATCATATTTTCGCAGTACCGGGAGTTTTTCGGCTACGAAGGCTCGGACCCCCACGTTTTGGAGCCCGACGGCATTAAGCATCCCCGATGCGGTCGGATAAAGGCGGGGAGCAGGGGCACCTTCAATGGGTTCCCGGGAAAGGCCCTTAGTGACGAAGCCTCCGAGGCGGTTCAGGTCAACAAGGTGGGCAAATTCTAGGCCGTAACCGAAGGTTCCACTGGCGGCGAGAATAGGATTCCGAAGGCGCAACGCGCCAATATTTACGCTGAGATCAGCGGCGCCAGCAGAGCTCACTTCGGGCCAAAGAATAACACGAACTCGCCAGCGATGTGGCCGAATTCACCATAGTCCTTACGGAGTGAAGGACTATCGTCTAACATAACGGTCGGAGTAGCTGGCCCGGGGGTTCTCATGTCCCATGGAGGAACCATGCGCTTCTCTTTAGTCGTATTTGCCGCCTTCTCGCTTTTCGCTATCGGAACGCCCGTTTTTGGTTGCTCCTGTATGCGACTCCCACCTAGCGCGAACACAGCAAGACAACTTGCCGAGTCGACTTCAGAGGGAAGTGAGGCAGTCTTCGAGGGGAAAGTGGATGGTGTCGAGCTTAGATGGAAATTGGCGGAGGGCCATGTCGGCGATGTTGTTCCTGCAGACTTTGAGCAAGAGACACCCAAGATGGAAGTCTCGTTCGAGGTATTACGTTCCTATCAAGGAGTCGGTGGTAAACATGTCCAAGTTCGAACCGGCATTGGCGGTGGGGACTGCGGATTCGATTTCGTTACCAGGGAGACGTATCTCGTCTTTGCATACAAGGACCATTCCGGCAAACTCTCGACTGGCATCTGCAGCTCGACCGCATTAGTCGCGGAGAGTCAGTCGAATTTGGCTTACCTCCGTGGTGAGCCCGAAGTTCCAGAGAGTAACAAGAAAAAATTGGTTACAGATAGAGGAGCCATCTGTGGACAATTGGTTCTCGATAATCCGGCGTCCGCTACCGAAGGGGAAATTCTTCTCTTTAGGGTCGGGGATAAGTCACTTTTTCCATCTGACGAAATCGAACCCGGAGTTGACGGTTCGTTTTGCATTCGTGATCTCAGGCCGGGGAAGTATGTCGTAATGTTTAGGGATGGCCCCGACGAGTCGCCCGAGTTGATGTTCTATCCGGGAGTAATCAACCCCTCCGAAGCAACCGAGGTGGAGATCTCGCCCCGGGAGACGATCTCGCATCTTTTGTTCAAGGTGCCAAGTCAGCAGACCTACACAGTCAAGGGCAAAATCGCGGCATTCAATAAATCCAAGCAACAAGCTGCACCGAAGGTGATGTTGGTAAGTGCTGCTGACCGGTTCCTGCTGGCGTTGGGATACAGCGCGGATGTCGCTACCGATGGCACTTTTACGCTTCTGCACGTTTTGCCAGGGAAATACTGGGCCGTAGTGGCGGTCGATTCTGATGGCACGGCAAGATGGTCAACGCGAAAAGTCGAGGTGAATGTCGATGGAGATGTGACCGACATAAGTCCGGAGCTTTTTATTAACTAGGGTTTGATGGCTGAATTAGCAGCGTGATTCGGTTTTTTCAGGGCGTCAGCAAGGACGCGGCCATCGCGGGGGGCGAGGGTCAGTCCGCAGAGCGCGGCGAAGGTCGGAGCGATGTCGGCGGGGGTGATGGATTGAAAATATTGGCCGGGTTGGATGCCGAAGCCCATTAACAGTACGGGGACGCGCTGATCGTAGTAGTAGGGTGTGCCGTGGGTGGTGCCGTAACTACGGGGTTTTCCGGGTGAGGAATAATCCCAGGGCCAGAAGGGCTTCGGGACGATCAGCAAATCGCCGCTGCGAGATTTCAGAAAACTGGCGGCTTCAGCCCTTCGAATGGGGCTTTGCGTAGCGGGGCGGTCTTCGAGTTCTTCGGCGCGATAGACGTTCGAAACGCCGGGGACGCTTTGGATGGCGTCAATCACCGCGCGCATAGCGGCGGGATCGGCTTTCAATTTGTCGTACGTGCCAGGACTGAAATAGATGTCGCTGCCGCCAATTTCTGCAATCACGGGTTTCGGATAGTTGAGTGCTTCCAGAGCTTTTTCTATTTTTGCTTGTACTTCTTCAACGCTCAGCCAGCCGGCGTCAGCGCCCGCTTTCGAAAGATCGGCAGGGACGGGCACGACTCCGTGATCGGCGCTGAGAGCCACGACGTAATTGCCTCTACCTACCTTCTGATCAAGATGAGTAAAAAGTTCGCCGAGGTCGCGGTCGAGGCGCGCGAGGACGTCTTGAATTTCCCAACTTCGCGGGCCGAAGGCGTGGCCTACATAATCTGGCGATGAAAAACTCACTCCAAGAAAATCTGTGCCGGCGCGTTTCCCGAGTTCCAGTTTGTCCACGGCGTTCTCCGCCATGTGCGCCAGGTAGGTATCCGCATAAGGGCTGGCCTGCCACTGGGAGTAGAACGACGAGTCGGGGCCTGTGCTTTCCGGCTTTCCTCGGAGGGGATGAGGAAACGTTGCGTTGTAGCCATTTGGAGCGACCGCGCCCATAGCGGCTTTGTCATAGAGATAGGCTGAATCGGGCAGAAGAGTAGACCAGGTCTTGCCATAGTCATTGGCGACGGGATGGGCCTTCGCGTATTCGTCTACAAAAGCTACCGATGGGTAGGCGCTGGAGGTAGTCCATGCACCGACGGAAGGATCGAACCAAGTGACGGCATCGCCTTGGCGACCACCCATGGTGATGGAGGCGCGGGCTTTTATGGAAAAAGTTACGACACGCGTCCCCGAGCCAGATTGAAATTTCAATTCATCGGCGAAGGCGGGAATCAGCATCTTCGCGGCGCTGTCGCCACCTTTCACGGCGGCGCCGCCGTAGGCCACGTTTTTCACGTTCGAATCGGATGTGCAAGTGACGTTTTTTTGCAGCGCGCGGTCCCACCACTCGTTCGAAACCATGCCATGAGTCGCGGGGAATGAGCCGGTTGAAATGGTGGAGTGGCCGACGCAGGTCTCGGTGGCCGCATAGGGATATGCGGCATCGCGGAACCAGGCGCCTTCATCCACCAGACGCTTGAGGCCACCGGTCCATTGAGCGCGGAATTTTTCGACGTAGTCGGCGCGCATCTGATCGACGACCAATAGAACAACGAGCTTCGGCCTCGCGAGCGTTCTTGGCGGGGCCGCAGGCGATGGCTTGGTTTGAGCGCCTGCGAGGGATGGAAATGCGGCGACAAGCGCCAACAAGAAGAAAGCGTTTAGTGTTCCGAAGTGCTTCGAATTCGTCAGACGAGCCATGGCAGGCATTACCTCCGCATTCCGCCGCAAAGTCTACCATGCGGCGTTTTCCTGGTGTTTCGACAGTGTGGATTGACCGCGGCGTGGTCAGGGATGATAGGATTACCCGACCATGCGCATCGTCGAAAAATCCCAATTGATGTCCGCGCCGGAAGTTGACCGGACGCTGCAGAGGCTGGCCCACGAAATCGTGGAAAAAACGGGCGGTACGAAGCACCTCGCACTGATCGGGATCGTGCGGAGGGGCGTGCCGCTGGCTCAGCGAATCGCCCATGCCATGCGCGGGATTGACGGCGTGGAAGTGCCGGTGGGCGTACTGGATATCACGCTGTACCGCGATGACCTTTCGAAAGTGGCGCCTCAGGCGGTTTTGCGCTCCTCAGACATTCCCTTTGGCGTGGATAATATGGACTTGGTTCTGGTGGATGACGTGCTTTACACCGGGCGCACGATTCGCGCGGCGATGAACGGGCTGTTTGACCTGGGGCGGCCTAAGAGGGTGTCTCTTTGCGTCCTGATTGACCGCGGGCATCGTGAAATGCCGATCGAGGCGCAGTATACCGGGCGCAACGTGCAGACCAGCGACACGGAAATTATTGAGGTGCGGCTGCGCGAGATTGATAAGGAAGAGCGCGTCGTTCTGGTCGATCGCGTAGAATAGTTTTGGAACTTTTTCTGGAATTGCGTGGTTTCACAGCCGAGAAGGGACATTGAGTTACAACTTCCGCGATTTGCTAGCCCTCGAACCGCTCTCGGCGGACGAACTCGGTTTTCTCCTCGACCAAAGCAAGCCCTTCCAGGAAATTCAGAAGCACCCGCTGAAAAAATTGGCAACGCTGCGCGGGAAGACGGTGGCGCTAGCGTTTTTCGAAACGTCTACGCGCACACGCATCAGTTTTGGGACGGCGGCATCGCGGCTCGGCGCGGATCAGATGAATTTGCAGGCGGAAGCATCCAGCTTGAAAAAAGGCGAGACGCTACTGGACACCGTTTTCAATTTAAATGCGATGAAGCCGGATTGCCTGGTGATGCGGCATGCGGCGTCGGGCGCGCCGGATTACGTGGCGCGGCACCTGGACATTCCGGTGGTGAACGCGGGCGACGGTACGCACGAGCATCCTTCGCAGGGTTTGCTGGATGCGCTGACGATTCGCGACCGGCTGGGGACGATCAAGAATTTGAAC
Organism: Candidatus Acidiferrum sp.; assembly: GCA_041482215.1. Lineage (GTDB taxonomy): Bacteria > Acidobacteriota > Terriglobia > Acidiferrales > UBA7541 > Acidiferrum. The sequence continues at coordinate 76,876 of JBGPDI010000008.1, forward strand.
GTGACGATTCTCGGCGACATCTTGCATAGCCGCGTGGCGCGTTCGAACATTCATCTGCTGGGAAAATTTGGCTGCAAGTTTACTTTGTGCGGGCCGGCGATGTGGGTTCCGCGCGAGCTGGAAAAAATCGCACCGGGGACGCCGATACGCTGTGTTTACCGGATCGAAGAAGCGCTGGAGGGCGCGGACGTCATTATTATGCTGCGCGTGCAGACGGAGCGGCTGAATGATCCGCCACTATCCGCGGCCGATTATGTTTTGCTGTACCAGTTGAATGCGGAGCGGTTGCGACGGGCAAGCGGAAATGCGATCGTGCTGCATCCAGGACCGATTAATCGCGGGATTGAGATTACGCCGGAGGTCGCGGATGGGCCGCAGTCGTGCGTGCTGGAACAGGTGACCAACGGCGTGGCGGTTCGAATGGCGATTTTGTATCTATTGACCAGCGGCGCTGCGGAAACGGACACACATCCGGCGCTGGAAGTAAAACCGAAGGAATCTGCCAATGCTTCTGATTAAGAACGGGCGCGTGATTGATCCGGCGTCGAAAACGGACGGAGCGCTCGACGTGTTGTTGGATGGAGAGAAAATTAAGGAGGTTGGGCCAGCGGGAACGATTGCGGCGCCGCAGGGCACGGAAGTTTTTGACGCGAGCGGATTGATCGTTGCGCCGGGATTTATTGATATCCACGTGCATCTGCGCGAGCCCGGGCAGGAATCTTCTGAAACGATCGAGACGGGTACGCGGGCGGCGGCGCGTGGCGGATTCACGGCAGTTTGCTGCATGCCGAATACGAAACCGGTGAATGACAATGCTTCGGTGACCCGGTTCATTGTGGATCGCGCGAAAGTTGCCGGCAGCGTTCGCGTGTGGCCGATTGGCGCGGCGTCGGTGGGAAGCAAGGGCGAAGCGATTGCGGAAATCGCGGCAATGAAAGAAGCGGGCATCGTGGCGGTCTCCGATGATGGAAAACCGATTGCGACGGCGAAGCTGGCGCGGCAGGTGATGGACTATTGCCGGTCGTTGGATCTTCCGGTGATTGAGCATTCGGAAGACATTTCGCTGGCGGCGGGCGCGGTGATGCGCGAGGGAGTGACTTCGACGCGGCTGGGTTTGCGTGGGATGCCAGCGGCGGCCGAGTCGGTTTGCGTGGCCCGCGATGTGCACCTGGCGGATTTGACCGGAGCGCGGCTACATGTGGCGCATCTCTCGGCGAAAGCTTCGCTGGAGCAGGTGCGCTGGGCGAAGTCGCGTGGGCTGCGGGTGAGCTGCGAAGTGACGCCGCATCACTTCACGCTGATTGATGAAGACGTGCAGTACGATTCGAAATTCAAGATGAATCCCCCGCTGGCCGCGCGCGAGGACCGTGAAGCCCTGCTAGCGGGATTGGCGGATGGAATAGTGGATGCAATCGCGACGGATCATGCACCGCACGAGCCGGCGTTGAAAGATGTGGAGTTCGATCGCGCACCGTTTGGAATTTTGGGATTCGAAACGGCGCTGCCGCTGGCGCTGGAGCAATTGGTGCAGAGCGGGCGGGTTTCGTTGACGCGGATGGTGGCGCTTTTTACGACGGGTCCCGCGCGGGTTCTGGGGATTGAGCGAAAGATCGCCGCGGGAGAGACCGCCGACCTGACAATTTTTTCAGCAAGTCACGCGTGGACCTACCATGTGAAAGAATCGCCGAGCAAGTCGCGCAATTCTCCGTTCGACGGCCGCGCCTTCAAAGGGGCTGCTATGGCCACCATCGTTGGTGGCCGCATCGCCTACAAACAGTAGGAAACTAACGCAGAGACACAGAGATCGCAGAGAAATTTGCCGAGTGAACTGTAGACGATCGTCTATTTTTTAGTGGGCGGCGGGTTCGGCGGCGGGGTGCATGCCGTGTTGGGGGACTTCGTGGATGCCGCGAGCGGGGGGCTCGATGCGCTGGCGGTAGAAATGATCGAGAGGGACGCGGCCTTTGCCGATGGCGTAGCCTTTTTCGATGGCCTTGGTAACGTAGGCTTTGGAAAGCGTGGCGGCTTCGAGCAAGCTGCGTCCGGCTGCCAACTGCGCGGCCAGCGCGGAAGCAAAAGTACAGCCGGTGCCGTGCAAATGATCTTCGTTGGTCTTTTCGCCGGCTAGCGACACCATCTCGGCGCCATCGAACAGCACGTCGACGGCGCGCTCCATGTGACCGCCTTTGACGATTACTGCGTGCGCACCCATCTCGACGATTTTTCGCGCAGCGGCTTCCATGTCGGCGACATCTTTGATGGTCATCCCGGTCAGAACTTCGGCTTCCGGCACATTCGGGGTGATGACGCTGGCGCGCTTCAACAATTCAGTGGCGACGAATTTGATTCCGCCAGGATCAAGAAGTTCCGCGCCGCTTGAGGACTTCATCACAGGATCATGCACAACGTGGGCAAATTTGTGCGCATCGAGAAATTCCGCAACGACCACGGCGTTGCCGCGGTTGCCGAGCATTCCGATTTTTACGGCGGCGATTTCGCAATCTTTCGCTAGCACTTCGAGTTGCGCGCGCAATTCCGCGCTCGGAGTGTTGTGGACAGTTTCGACACCTTGTGTGTTCTGCACGGTCAACGAAGTAATGGCCGCAACGCCGTAACAGCCATGGGCCGCGAATGTTTTCAAGTCCGCGGCGGTGCCCGCGCCGCAGGAGGGATCGAATCCCGCGATGGTCAGTAGTATCGGCGGCGCTGCGTGACTGTGTCCGTTCGTGCCCATCGTACTTTTTTGCTCCAACGAAGAAAATTGCCGGTCGCGTCAGTGTGACGCACCGGCAATTGCGAATGTACGCGCGCCGATTGCTCAACGCAAGAAAAAACTTGGTGAATTTGAGAACGCCATGGAAGAATCCGGCTCAGGTAGAATCTTTTCCCATTGGATTCAATTTCCGAAGATATGGAAGGAGCGAAACGTGAAACACTTCGTGAGTGGGGTTCTCCTGCTTCTTCTCGCCGCAACCTCAAATGCCCAGTCCAAGAAAGACGAGGAAACCGTGCGCAATCTGCCGCAGGCATTTTGTGACGCATGGGCGAAGCACGATGGCCATCAACTAGCCAAAATCATGGCGGAAGATGTGGATTTCGTGACCGTTGCGACCACTTACCTGCATGGCAGAGCGGATTTCGAGAAATTTCATGTCCGGCTGCTCAGCGGGCGCTTCAAAGAGTCAACGGTCATAGCGCTTCAAACAACCGTGCGTTTCCTGCGCCCAGATATGGCCGTTGTTCACTGGAGCTGGAAGATTGAGGGCGACAAGAATTTCGATGGCGTGCAGCGCCAGGAGCCGCGCTACGGCATGATGACCATGGTTGGAGAAAAGCGTGCCGGCACTTGGCTTGTCGTCGTCGCCCAGAATACGAACGCGATGCCGGGCATACCGCCCGAGCTCCAAGACATTAAGACACCTATACCGATTCCTGGAACCGACAAGAAACCACAGTGACCTGCTTCTGAGAGCAATCTTCTTACGGAAACAACCCGCGGACGAGTGTGGCTTCGGCGACGCGGCCGACGGCTAGGATCATGGCGCCAGCCCGCGGGGGAACGTGGTGCTTGCGCATGGTATCCACCATTTCGTGGAAGGCGCGCGTCATGATCTTCTGCAGGCGCGCGTTGACTTCGTCGGCGTCCCACATAAGACCTTCCTGGTTCTGGACCCATTCGAAATAGCTGACGGTGACGCCGCCAGCGTTGGCGAGAATATCCGGCAGGACGATGACGCCGCGGCGCGCGAGAATTTCATCCGCGTGCGGCGTAGTGGGACCGTTGGCGGCTTCCGCCACAATGCGGGCCTTGATGGCTTCGGCGTTGTGGAGAGTGATGACATTTTCCAGCGCCGCGGGCACCAGGATGTCGCACTTCATCGTCAGCAGTTCGTCGTTGGTGATGCGCGACGCGCCGGGCATGCCGACAACGGTGCCTGACCGCTCCTTGTAGCGAATCGCTTTGATGGGATCGATGCCGCGCGAATTCGTGACTCCGCCGCGGGTATCGCTAAGCGCAACGATCTTTGCTTTCTTTTCTGCGAAGAGGCGCGCGATAGTGGCACCGGCATTGCCAAATCCCTGAATTGCGATAGTCGCACCGCGAAGCGAGATTTTTTTCAGCTTGCAGGCTTCTTCGACTACGTAAAGCAAACCGTGACCGGTGGCTTCCAGGCGTCCTTCGGAGCCGCCGATGGAAACCGGTTTGCCGGTGACGACTCCATGCGCTGCGTGGCCGATGGTCATGGCATAGGTGTCCATGATCCAAGCCATAGTCTGTGCGTCCGTGTAGACATCGGGTGCGGGAATGTCTTGAGCCGGCCCGATGAGCGGCAGAATCTCGCTGGCATAGCGGCGCGTCATGCGCTCGAGTTCGCTCTTGGACATGCGCTTGGGGTCGCAAATCACGCCACCCTTGGCGCCACCAAATGGAACGTTCACGGTGGCGGTCTTCCAGGTCATCCACGCTGCGAGAGCTTTCACTTCGTCGAGCGTGACGTTGGGATGATAGCGGATGCCGCCTTTGCCGGGGCCGCGCGACATGTTGTGCTGCACGCGGTAGCCGGTGAACACTTTCACCTGGCCGTTGTCCATCTTCGTGGGCAAGGAAACTTCCAGCACGCGCTTGGGAGTGCGCAATATCTGCCGCAGGCCGAGATCAAGCTTCAAAAATTCAGCGGCCATGTCGAACTGAATCTGCGCGATGCGAAAAGGATTCAGGTCCTCGCGGGGAGCGATGCGGGGCACCATCGGAGGTGCACCTATCTGTCTCGTCGGGGATGTGGGCTTTGCGACCGTGGCCATTGGCGTCGGTCCTTTCGTCTAATCGATTTGTGTAAGAAAATCTGTTTCAACCTGGCCCATTGCAATTTCTCTTTTTGAAAATCTTGCTACGCGTTCGCCGCAAGCTTTCTGACGTTGACGGCGTACGCGTCTCGGCAAGCGGGAGAGCAAAAGTGCAGAAGCTCGCCGCCTTCGCGCATCGGAATGGAAAGCGTCTCATCCACGTGCATGCCGCAGACGGGATCGCGCACCAACCGGCGTGCCGAAGTGATGGTTTGCGCCTCTGGCGTAGCTCCTTCGGATTGCTGCGATTTAGAGGCAGCATCGCGGAGCAACCAGCCGACTAGACGGCGGAGCAGCCAAACGCTCCAAGAAACAAAGAGCAGCCAGAGCAGAAACCGGGCAACGCGGGCGAAAAGGTTCATCATTAAGTGTTTGCTGAGCGGCCAGCATACAGGATAACCCCCGTAGGCCGCTATGTGGGGAGTGTATGCAAGGCGAAAAGGGCCCGTCAAACGAAAAGGTGTGATTTCAAGGGGTTGCGAGG
>JBGPDI010000009.1:0-80555 GCA_041482215.1 Candidatus Acidiferrum sp.
CTGTAAGATAAGGACTTAGAAATGGCTGCAAAGGTCCAGACCTTTGCAGCCATTAGACTTCTGGGGATGCTCCCCAGAAAAGGCGCCTAACCAATAGGAACAACGTGTTGAAAGATCACAGGTACCCCACTCTCTTCATGTATGCCACCCGAGGCGACGAAGCGGCTTTTCGCAGCGATTTCGAGATCACTTTCAACAGCCCTAAGAAATACGACTTGGTCGCCACCGGTCATAAGGTAAGCGACACCTTTGACGGCAACCGGCGCATTACCTCTTGGAAGAGCGATGTCCCCTTGCCCAATGCGGGTTTTGCTTTCGGCGACTACAAGATCTATGCCGAGAAGCTCGGAGACGTGGACGTCGAAGTTTATGCCAATAAACAGCCCGACGACCTTCTCAAGTCCATCCAACGCATAAACGACGATCCCTTAGCCGACCTTGCCGGCGGACCGGGCGGGTCGCATGTGTCAGGCGTAGCCATGGGGCAACTCACCCCCGCGGCCATGGTGAAGCCCATTGGCATCGAAACGGCAAACACGCTAAAGGTGTTTCAGAGTTTTTTTGGGCCCTATCCATACAAACAGATCGCCGTTACCAACATCATCGGGGACTATGGCCAGGGATGGCCGGGTTTGCTCTATCTTTCGTGGATTACTTTTCTTGATTCCACCCAACGCCACGCTCTTGGCGTTCGCGATCAGGTGCAACTTACCGATTTTTTTCGTGGACATGAAAGTTCTCACCAGTGGTGGGGGAACCAGGTCGGCTGGAAAAGCTATCATGATCAATGGCTCTCAGAAGGCTTTGCTGACTTCTCTGGCATTCTCTATGTGCAGTATCGGCAAAACATGAAAGAAGCGCTAGAGCGCTGGCGCAAGGAAAAGGAACTTTTGCATATCAAAGATATGAACGGGCACCCCATTGAATCGCTCGGACCTATTTGGATGGGGCACCGTGTCCGCTCGTCCGTCACCGGCCCGGGGTCTTATCAGGATTTGATCTATTCCAAGGGCGCGTATGTTCTGCAGATGCTTCGCATGCAGCTCATGGATCCCCGCAATCCCGATCCTGACCATCTCTTCAAGGACATGTTGCATGACTATTGCAAAGCCTTCGACAATAAAGCGGCCTCTACGGAAGATTTCAAAGCCATCGTCGAAAAGCACATGACCCGCAGTATGGATCTCGATGGCAATCACAAAATGGATTGGTTCTTCGACGAGTACGTCTACGGCATGGGCATTCCGCAGTACGGTTTTCATGCTTCGCTCGAGGCCACTCCCGACGGCAAGACACACTTGAAGGGAGAGCTCACCCGCTCCGGCGTGGCGGATTCCTGGAAGGATTCTGTGCCACTTTATGCGCACATGGGTGATAAGACGATTCGTATCGGCAGCCTCGCTGCCACGCATCCTCACGAATCGATTGATGCCACTCTGCCTGGAAAAATCGATCGTGTCTCCATCAATGACTATGAAGATATGCTGGCGGACGTAAAGCAGTGAAGAATTACAGCTGAGTCCGGCGAAGTGGGGGATTCCGTTCGCACCGCAAGGGGATTATCAGGGTTTTCCGCGAGCAGCGGGCTCTCGCGCGACAAAACGCAGGGCGGCTGAATTCATGCAATAGCGCAGGCCGGTTGGCTCGGGCCCGTCCGTGAACACGTGGCCGAGATGCGCGTCGCACAATGCGCACTTTACTTCAGTTCGCAGCACGCCCACGCTGAAGTCTTTTTTCTCGCGCACATTTTCTGCAGCGATGGGCTCCCAAAAACTCGGCCAGCCCGTCCCGGAATCGAATTTCGCTTTCGAATCGAACAGCGCGTTGTCGCAATCAATGCAGCGGTAGAGCCCCGGCGCATGTTGACCATCCAGCGGACCCGAAAAAGCATATTCCGTTGCAGCCCGCCGCGTCACATCGTATTGCAGTGGCGTCAACTGTTTCTTCCACTCGGATTTGTTCTTGCGAACTTTGGGCAGTGAAAAAATTCCCAGCCTCGTGCCATCGTCGGCGAACTTCACGATCTTCACTGGGCCAGGATCTTCTTCAGGCTCCTTGCCATCGTCGAAGGCCGCAAGGCTCACGCGTTCCACGCCCAGCAGCAAACCGTAGGCGGCGGCCGTGGCCGCGCCAAATATCAGTCCGCGTCGTGTGAATTCATTCATAACGGCAATCCGTGGAAAGAGTTTACTTTGTCGCGCTCATCGGTGGCGGAGGCAAAAGCGGCAACCGCTTGGCTTCCCCGCGCGCCCCGCGTACTTCCACTTCGTCGAACAGCAGCGAAGGCGCCACCACCGACGACGGCAACCCATTTTGCGCCGAGCCAAACGCTCCGAGCGCCGTTCCCGCAAATCCAGTGATCTGGCTCTGCATGTAGTTGTAAGCGAAATTATCGTTCCCGATAGCCGCGATGTTTCGCAATGCCCGCGAATTTAGTCCGATAATGCGCGCCCCGCGGATAATCTCTTCCCGTCCGCTATCCGGATACACGCGGTACACGACCAGCGGCAGCCGATCGCCCGTCCCTGCGCCGCCGCCGTAGCTCGCCAGAAGTTCAGTGAAATCTTCCTGGTGCAGTAGGCTCAATGCCGGATTGTCCATTTCGCGCACGACCAGGCAATAATTCAGTTTCTCCGCGCGGCACGTGTCGAGAAATTTCTTTTTCAAATCCGCGGCGGAAACCGTTTCCGCCGATGTAAAAAACAAATTGCTCATTGTGGGCTTGGCATCGTTCAAGAAAGCGGCACGCCCGTGGCCATTCGAATTCTCGGAGTCAGGTCCGGGCCGCCGCGACATCAGTTCGCCTCTAAGATTGCCATTTTCCACCAGCGTGACTTTTTGCGCGCGCACGCCCTCATCATCCACTGAGTACCCACCAATCAGTGCCGTACCGTTGAACTCCTTGGCCGCAGGATCGTCCGCCACTGACACACTAGCCGGCAAAACGCGTGCCCCAAGCCTTCCCACCCAGTCGCTCTTTCCCCCCAAGCCGCTCAGCATTTGTTCCATCACCGGGCTGAACGAAATCGGTGGCCGTGCCCCGTTCACCGCTGGCCCAAGAATTTGCGCCACCAACGGCGCAGCCGCGCGCGCCTCGAAAAGTACCGGGCCTGTATAATCCTGCGCAGTAGGTGCGGCTCGCAGAGCCATCAGCTCTGTGCCGGCAACGTTCAATCCCTTGCGTGCCGCTTCGACGTTTGGCAAACCCGCCGGCTGCGCTGCGTACGCCGCATAAAAATGACTCAGTGGCACGCCATCGTCGGCGAGCGCGCTCATGCCCGCTTCAATCGCCGCGAACCTGCGATTTTGCCGGATTTCCGTTCCTTCACTGGTCAGAAGATATTCTGTCGCGTAAACGATGTAGTAAGTTACGCGCCCTTCGTGAATCTCTGAAAACGCCCGCAGTGCCGCCGACGTCTCGCGCGCTTCCTGGTCCCAGTTACGGTTAGTCCAGTCCGGCGTCTCCAGCGGTTCGATCAACTTCACCGGCTCCGCCTTCGAGAAATCGTCTATGTCCGATTGACGTGCCAGGCTGCTGAGATACGCCTGCTTCCGCGAATACGTCTCCACTGCTTCCTTGAAGGCTTGATCCGTCGCAATCCACAAGTCCTGCCGTAATGAATCGTAATCGCGGTCGATTCCCACTGAGCCGGTTGGTCCGATGAAACCGCGGAAACCGTCATCGCTCACAAAATTCGAGCTGTCCAGCTTGTTGTTCCCAACTCGTGCCTCCACATCCATAAAGCGATTTCGCGTGTGCGTGCTGGAGAACAAAGTCCCGAATTCCGCAACGACTTCACGTACCTCGAGATCGAGCAATCTATATTCGACGTAATACGGCCGCACCGGCTGCTCGATGTTCGGGATTTTCAGCTCCAGGCGCGTCTTCGCGCGTTCCATCTCATCGCGCATCGCCTGCAGCGTGTGATCGTTGTCCTGGGGAGCCTGCGCTCCTGCGGCTGTTCCGGAACCCACGGCAAGCAAAAATAAAATCAGCCCTACCCATCTCTCGGCACGCTTCACAGTTGCCCTCCCGTTTTCATCACGTCATGCGCGGGCGGCGGCAGTATCGGCGGCCGGTCCGTGGAACTCTCTTTTTTCTGCACTTCCAATTCCGAAGTCAATATTGCCGGCGACGCCGCGGACACCGGAACAGAACCCGATTCCGCGCCGCAGTAGCCGTTAAACACCTCCGGCGTGTCGCCGGTCGCAACAATCTTGGTCAGCGCCGCCAGCGGTGTGCCCACAATGTCCACTCCCCGCACCAATTCATCCGGCCGTCCATCGGCATAGACTTTGTAGACCACCAGTGGCAGTACCTGGAACGCTTGCGGCTGCCCGCGCCCAGTGAACGTAAATCCACCCGCGATGTCATCAATCAAAAGACCAAATTGCTTGCCCTGTGCTTTGATCAATTCGATCAGCTTGGCGCGCAACTGCTCGTTGGTCACCATCTTGCTGCTTTGCACAATCAGGTTGCCCTGACGCGAAACCGGCGTCGCCCCCAGCTGCCGCCGGCCATGCCCATTCGAACGCGGAAAACCGACCAGTGGCGACCGCGACATTTCAAAATTCTTCAGCACTCCGCGATCCACCAGCGTTACGCGCTGCGCCGGCTCACCTTCGTCGTCGAACTGGAAGTAACCCAATAGATCCTGCCCGCCGAGTTTCTTCATCGTAGTGTCATCGGTGATGCTCAGAAACTCTGGAAGAATCTGTTCACCGACTTTTTTCGAAAAAGTCTGTCCTTCCGTCGCGTCTTTTTGGCGGTGGCCCTCGGCGCGATGCCCGAACACTTCGTGAAAAAAAACCGCCGCCGCGCGTCCCGTCAGCAACGCCGGCCCCACCGTCGGATCGTTGATCGGTGCGGCCACCAGTCCTTCCAATTCCTTGCGCATCGTCGCTTCTGCCCCATATACAGCCTTGTCGTCCGGCGCGTCCTTGGGGTCCACCCAATCAAAATTGTAGTAGCGATCAATGTCCATTCCGTCCGGCGCTTTGCCCTGAATGAAAAGCTCCAGCCGATACCGAATCTGCCCAAACTGCAATTGCGTCCCTTCGCTGGTCACCTGGTACGCGTTTTGCGCTTGACCCGAAAATGTCACGATGGAATTGATGATGGACGTCGATTCACGGAAAGCCTTCGTATAGGCGCGAACTTTTTCCTCCCACGGCTTGCGGTCCATCGTGATGGAAACTTGTGGCCCGATGGACGTGTGCGGCTGCTCGCGCGAAAAATCTGGTGCGCGGCCTTCCGTCGTTTCCACTTTTACTTCTTTTCCGGTTTTGATCTTGATCAACGCTTGCGACGCCGCGCGGTACTGTCTGTCGGTCTCCAACCAAATCGCCCGCCGCACAACTTCTGCGTCATCGTCGATTGGTACCGACGTCCCAGGTCCCCCGCTCGGCATCTGCCGCTCACCCACCTTGTGGGAACTATCCAGGTCGTAGCTTCCCGTTCGAACCGAAACTTCCAGCCAGCGGTTTCGCGCCTCATTGCTGTTCAGGAGTGCACCGTTCGAACCGGACACATCCACGCGCTGTGTCTCCGTGACGGTATATCCCATGTAATACGCCGGAGGGTCCAGCGTCCCCAGCGTCTTCATGGAGCGGTCGAGTTCCGCTTGCAATGCCGCGAGCAGAGGCGAACGCTTACCCGGCGTATCGGGGGGTGCCGCCTGCGCCATCTGTGTCAGGATGGAAAACAGGATTAGAGCGCAAATCGAGAGAATCATCTGAAAACGATTCGATGTCATCAAAGGGTGCCTCACTCGGAATTAGACGGGACCACGAAACATTCAGTGTACGCTACCGCGCTGGGGCGCACAAAGCGCAGGTAAGGCAAGTCTCCACCATTATACCAACACTAGTTTGACGGTCTCTCCGCCTCATTCGTTGCATGGAATCTGCCACGTGCAGCCCCACAGAAAACAAAAGCCCTGGCTGTTCTTCACAGTCAGGGCCGAAAGCTATTGTTTGTCAGGTCTTGTTTGAACTTGCCAGCTTTTCAGCAGGCAGGCCCACCATTGGGACCGCAGCCCTTTTGCGGCGGCGGGGGTACGAGCGTACCCGTGGTCTTATGCGTGACGATAATCGGAATAATGATCGCAGGGATAGCGACAAAGATTGCCGTCGTCCCCCACGGACCAAGGTGCGGACCCGTGCCCTGTAGGCCCAGCTGCCCAGTCACGTCCGTATCCTTGCTCGTGGCCACCAGCACATCGAGGCCTACCTGCGTAGGAGGCGCTGGTCCCGAATTGTCTCCGTTGCGCACATTGGTCATCTGCCCGGCCTTTAGGATCACGCAAACGCCCGCAAGGTTGCAGACCTTCACGATTCCCTCGAACGCGATCACATTCATGATGTTGTTTGAATACTCCACAAAGAAATCCGTTCCCACCACGCCGGCCACGCCGGCCGGCGTGCGTACCTCGAATTTCCCATCCGGCTTCGCAATCTTTTGCGCCTGCGTCCGGAGCTTTCCATACGTCAGTTCCAACTCTGTTTGCTGTGCTCCGGCGTCGTGCTTCACCACCTTCATGGCTGATTCCGAACCGACGTTCAGCACTGAGCCGTCATCCAGCGCAATGCGCGCGCGCGCATTCACTTGTGTGTTTACGAGATCTTGCCAGTCCACGGCGGTCTTCGCCGAGGCGGTAATGTTCTTGCCGCCGCGAGCGATGCTCACCGCCGGAATCACGCGGGAAACCTCGCCGGCGTGCTGGCCCGCCTGGGGCGCTGCCCAGACGTCCGCTGGAATCGAAATCAAAAGCGACAGTAGTACAGCCAGCCCGAAGGCATACGGGGACTTCGTCTTCATCGAGGATTCTCCTGATCTTACAGCCTGTATCTATCGTAGTTACTGGAGAGCGCTCGGACTGTCAACGCCTTCGCGGAACCCCTTTGTCCACTATCTATATGCCTGTGTGAACACACTCCGGGCACGTTGGTCAGCCGGAGTAATGGAACAGCGCCGCCGCCATATCGTCATGCTGTTCTCGGCCACTTGCAAAATTCTCAACCGCGGAAAAGATTTGCCCTAATAACTCCGCTGGCGATAAATGACGCTGATCTTTGCAGAGGTCTTGCAGGCGCTCGAGCCCGAACTGCTCTCCCTGCTGGTCGAAGGCGTCGGTAATCCCATCGGTGCAAAACAATACGGAATCGCCTGGACTCAGACGAATTGTCATCGTTTCGTAACTTGTGCCAGGAAATAATCCGGGGGGAATCCCCGAGAGCTCTAGAGAGCGGCACCCTTCCGCGCACAAAAGAAAAGGGCCGGGCATCCCGGCGCTGGCAATGCACAGCTCGTTGCTGCGTGGATCAAATACGGCATATTGGATGGCCGCATGCCGCCGTGGCATGCCTCGAACCATCAGCCTCCGGTTTAAGGTTGTTAATACATCGTGCGGAGCTGTGCCCGTCTTGTGTACACCCCGCAGGGTTCCTACGGTCAACGCGGCATACAGCGCGGCTGGCAGCCCTTTGCCGGAAACATCTGCAAGGTACAAACCGATTCGACCGTCCGTCAGTTCGAAATAATCCAGAAAATCGCCACCCACCGCAGATACCGGCTGAAATTCGTGTGAGATCATCACCGCCCCGGCGCGCAACGCCTCCGCGGGCATCATCACGCTTTGGATGGAGCGCGCTTCTTCCAACTCTTCTTCCCGCAATTTTTCGATCGCATGCAGCTCGGGCGTCAGTGTAGTTGTATTCATTCGTCAGTCCGAAGGGGGGCGCTACACCGGAGAGGGAAATACGTCGGTACGCAGAAGTTTATCAGAGCGTGGCGCGTTCGAAACCAAAATAGGGGCGTTGTTGCCTAATACAACTCCTCTTGCGCTTCACTTGCGGTGCACATCGCACGGGGCGACAATTTCACTATGCGCTCTATTCTGGGCATTGTGGTTGCGGCCGCTCTTTTCTTTGTCATCTATCGCGTCTACTTGAAGCAAATGCCAACCACGGATAGCGGCACGGCTCCAACGCAGGCCATCAGCCTGGTCGGCATTCGCAGCGACCTCCTCCAGATCGCCCAGGCCGAACGTGGCTACATCGCTTCGAATGGCAATTGCGCTTCGCTCAGTGAGCTCATCTCTTCCAACAATCTCAACATGGCCCGCGCCGAGCGCGACGGCTACGCCTACACCATCGAATGTTCCGGCGGCGATTTCACAGTCTCTGCCCACCACTCCCCCGCCCCGGCCGGCTCCCCCATCCGCTATCCCAACCTCGCCGTAGATTCCACCATGGACGTCCACGAAGTCGAGTAGCATCTCGGGGAAGCTGTTTGCCTCATCTCAGTGCAGTTTTCAGGGGAATCCCTTCTAAATCCACGGAACTTTATCTAACGGCTCGGCGTACTTCCTATTGAAAGCGGTTCCCCCAATAAACTGCGCCCGCTGCGGCGGGCGCCTAAGCGAAAGAAGGAGCACACCATGGGCGGAGAATTGATCGGCTTGGTAGCTGTGACTTTGGGGATGGGAGTCCCCCTCGGCGCGTTGTATACCTATTACCGGGTTCGCAAACTGCGTAGCGAAGAGCGGCAAGCGGCAATTGCCCGCGGAGTGGATATCCCGATGGAGCCGGAATTGAACCAGGCGGCTCATTCCCGCCGAGCCGGCGTACTGCTCGTCAGCGGAGCGATCGGCTTCATCGCCACTTTCGGATTGATCGCGAGCATTCAGGCGGATCGTGACATTTGGACCGTCGCCGCGTTCGGCATCATTCCACTTGCTGTCGGAATCGGTTACTTCGTCGACTGGTCCATGATTCGGCGCGACATGCACGCGCCGAGCTAAACCTGCAGGCATCGCGCAGGGCGGGCAATGCCGAAGTCCCACGAAGAGGCAGCTCGCCTCGGTTTAGTTCGCCCTGCAATTGCTTACGGCGTGCGCTTCTGGTCTACCACCAGCACCCCGGCTTCGGCGTAATTCGTCGACGGAACATCGTGAAACGAGACGTGGATATTCTCGCGCTTCGCCTTGCCATCCTCGATCAGTATTGCCGTGACGCGTTCCGCAATCTTGCGCTTTTGCTCCGGCGTACGTCCTTCTACCCAGGTAATTTGCACGTGCGGCATGTCCATTCCTCCCTAAGACAAGCGATTACTTCTCTGTTGCGTTCGAAAGGCTGGCATTCTAGCCGCGGCAGCGGTTCCCGCAAAGCAGGGCGCGTCCCTGTGCTAGAATTGCCTACCCATGCATCCTGCTATTCCGCACCTTATCGAGCTGCAGCGCGTTGACCACCAGATTGCCGTGTTGCGCGCGGAACTGGAAGGATTTCCGAAGCGCATTCGCGACGCGGAAATCAAACTTGGCAGCGCGCGCGCGGAAGTCGCTTCCGCGAAAGAAGCGCATGCGCAAGTAATTGCGGAACGCAAGAAGTTCGAATTCGACGCGCAACAATGGAAGGACCGCGCAAAGAAATACCGCGATCAAAGCGGCGCGGTAAAAACCAACGAAGCCTACAAAGCGTTGCAGCATGAGATCGTCAATGCCGAAGCCGAAGTGGCCAAAGCCGATGATCGCCAGCTTGAAGTGATGATGGCCGCGGAAGAAGTCGAGCGCCGCGTGAAAATTTCCGAGTCAAGATTGAAGGAAGCGGAGCAGGCCGTCGCCGCGGAGCGAAAAGAAATTCAGGCGCAAGGGACCGAAAAAAAGAAACAGCTCGATGCCGCCACCGCCGAACGTGAAAAAATTATCACTCCAGTGCCGGAAGATTTGCGCGAGCTTTACGCGCGCATTGCCAAGCGCCACAACGGCACGGCCATGGCCCTGGCTCGCGACGAACAGTGCCGCGGCTGCGGTATGCGCGTCCTGCCGCATATTCTGCAAGAACTGGGCACGGAAACCAACGAAGAAGTTTACCGCTGCGAAAGCTGCGGCCTCATCCTGTACACGCTGGAGCCAATTCCAATCGCGAATCCCGCCGTTGGTTCCGCGAACACTTCCTCGGTAGCTACGACAAATTCCTGATGGTAAAGCGCCTGCCAACTCCACGCGCAAAAGGCTTGTTTCCCGACGCTCCCGCGGAGCCGAAGCCGGCAGCTGTTGCGGCGTATCGCGCGAATATTGACGGCGGCTCGCGCGGCAATCCCGGGCCTTCCGCTTACGGCGTGATCATTCGCGACGGAGGCGGCGCAGTCGTCGCCAAGCTCAAGAAATATATCGGGCGCATGACGAACAATGTGGCCGAATATTACGGGCTCATCGCCGCGCTGGACTATGCGGAGTCGCACACGGTGAAAGCGCTTCGCATCGAGAGCGATTCCGAACTTCTCGTCAAGCAGATGCGCGGGCTGTACAAAGTGAAGAGCGAAGATTTGCGGCCGCTCTTCGAACGCGCGCTGAAAATGTCAAAAACATTCGAGTCTTTCCGCATCGAGCACGTCTACCGCGAGCAAAACCGCGAGGCCGACGCGCTGGCGAACGAAGCGCTCGATGAAGTGGAAGCAAAAGTTCCGGGGGCGCCTGTGGCGAAAAAAACTGAAACTCCCAGTGCCAAAAAAACCGAAGCAGCTGTCGCGAAACCCGCGCCATCCGGCTCGCAACCCGAACCGCGAAAAGTTCAGGCGCGTTTTCGTGGCGGCGTTCTCTACCTTCTTGAAGACGTCGAGCTGCCCGACGGCATGGTGGTCGACGTTACCATCCACATTCGCCCGAAACCCGTTATCTAACCTGCCCGCAAAAATTCGCACTACAACCGCTTAAATTATTTCAACGCATAGCTACGATAGAGCGTGTCGCGTTGCGCGGGGATGAAGCCGGCGTCGGAGATGATGCGGCGGAGTTCGCCTTCGTTGGTGCGATTTTTTACGCCGGCGGCGAAGACGACGTTTTCTTCGATGAGGATACTGCCGACGTCGTCGGCGCCGAATTGCAAACCGACCTGGCAAACTTTGATTCCGGGCGTGAGCCAGCTGGATTGGATGTGATCCACGTTATCGAGGTACAGGCGGCTGACGGCCAGCGTTTTCAGGTAATCCACGGCGGTGGCTTCCTGGACTTTTTTTCCGAGCGCGGTATTCTCCGCGGCAAACATCCAGGGGATGAAGGCCGTGAATCCGCCGGTATCTTCCTGAATACGGCGCAGCCTTTCGAGATGGTTGACGCGGTGGCGCAGTTCTTCGCCGCAGCCGAACATCATGGTGGCGGTGGTGCGCAGTCCGAGGGAGTGGGCGACGCGGTGCATTTCTTCCCAGTCGTCGCTGGTGCATTTCAGGCGCGCGATCTTGGCGCGAATTTCGTCGTCGAGAATTTCGGCGCCGCCGCCGGGGATGGATTGCAGGCCGGCGTCCATCAGGCGCTGGATGGTTTCGCGGATGCTAAGTTCGCTGACTTCCGCGATGCACAGGATTTCTGGCGCGGAAAAGCAGTGCAAATGCACTTGCGGGTAACGGGCCTTCAGCGAACGCAGCAGATTTTCGTAGTAGTCGATCTGCAAATCTGGGTGTAGGCCGCCTTGGAGCAAAATTCCGGTGCCACCGAGCTCGAGCATTTCGTCGATTTTTTTGTAGATGTCCTCGAAAGAGAGGATGTAGCCGTCTTTGGCGCCGAGCGGGCGGTAGAAGGCGCAGAAGGAACAGTATTCGGTGCAGAAATTCGTGTAGTTGATGTTGCGGTCGATCTGGTAGGTGACGACGCGGGGGTCGTTTTTCTTCAGGCGCATTTGGTGCGCGGCCATGCCGAGGCCGACGAGGTCGTCGGATTCGAGCATTTCGAGGGCTTGTTGTTTGGTCAGGCTCAAGAGTTTTCCTTGTTCAGATCAACATCATTGTAACCAATTCTTGTTGCGAGCTCGAATGAATGATCTCGCTAACTCGGGCGCAGCATGCTGCGCCACTACAACTTCACTGCCTCCGCTTTAGTGGCCCAGTCGATCGGTTTGGCTTGGTCGATCAAGGCGTGTCTTACGGCGTACTGGAAATACAGGTTCAGGCCGCGGCGATTTTCTTCGTCCAGGGAGAAGTCGATGTTCTCTCGCAAATAAGATTCGAGCGTTTGCGCAGGCAATTCGAGTTCGCGGGCGGCGTCGCGGCTGATTTCCGGGAGATGCGAAAGACCGAAATCGCGCGAAGCCATGAAGTCTGCGGTCAGCTCGGGCGTCACGACGTCTCTCCTTGCTGCCCAGACTGCAAGGACGGCTGGCAAGCCTGTCAGATTTTTCCATTCGCTTACTACGTCGTAGACGTAGAGCAATTCCGAACTCTTGATTCCGAGCGTGGCGGCCTGGCAGACGGTTTGGCCTTCTCGGCCGGGGCGGCTGTCTTTTTCGATCCCTACGGAAATTCGCAGGGCTGGATCGCCAATCACGAGCGCTGCGTCGGCTCGCTGCAGCATGGCGCCCAAGTCCGGGGGCGCTTCGAAGAAGTCTGGGGCGATCTTCCACTTTTCGGCGCAGAGGATGCGCGTGAGGGCTTGGGTGCTGCGGGAACTGCGGTCGAGCGCGAAGATCTTTACTTGTTCGATTGGTTTTTTGGCGACGATCAGGAGGCTGCGCACTTGTTTCTTCGAGGCGATGGCCATATCCGGGAGGATGGCCAGATCGGGGATGCGCTGGTATTCGATGGCGGGAATGATGGCGATGTCCACGCGGCCGGTGCGCAACTCTTCGGCGCATTGGGAGGGGACGGTGAAGGACAAATCGTATTTGCCACGGAGCGGGCCGTTGGTGAAGCCCCAGACGAGCGGCGCGGTGTTCAGGTACTGAACGATGGAGATGCGAAGTTTCGTCACGGTTCGAGGGCTCACCTGTAAGGTCCAGTATAACAAAGGCAGTTTTTTGGGCGGCAACCTTCTGGTTGTAGGAATCGTTCGGCAAATTCGGAAGGTTGGAAGGGAATGAAATATCGGAGGATTTGCAAACCCAAGCGCCGATCGGGAGATCGGCGTTCCCGTTGGAAGAGGCTGAAATGCCGGGCAGGACGGTGCCACTCCACCCTATGATTTCATAAAGAATTGACCCGTAAAGGCTTAGGGGGTGGGGGTCGGATAAAGGCAATAATATACATGACTAACCAAAGGGAGGTATTATGGGGAGCCGTGACAGGGCAAGATGCAAGGATAGGATTATTTGTGTTCGCCGGAAGGTTCTAGTGGAACTGGTGGTAAAAGGCCCCATCCTAACTCCCTCAAGGTCTGCATTGTATGAGCAGCAGCGCCTTGAAAATACCATTGGCTCTCACCCAAGAGAATGCAGGAATCCACGGCAGCGGGACCGCCAGAATAGAAGAACGTGCAATCAATGAACTGGCATTTACTGAAACGGGTGTTGTCCAATATGACCGCTTGTTTCTCGAAACGCTGCTTAGATATTTCCAAGAAATGAAACGTCTGTCCATTCATCGTGATTTCCCCTCTCTCTGAACAAGTGGTTCCATCGGCTACTTTTGGGGGAAAGCGATATGCAAAGCCTGAAGGACGCTGAACGTCGCATTAAGATGCAGTTTTTCTGGATGGTCATTTAGGTACTTCTTGACGACGGCCACGCACTGTCCCACGGTGACTCCATCGGGAATCTCAAAGAACGCAGCTTTACCGCCGTGCATGAGATCGGCTGCTTGTACACCCTCGACAACTCCTTGCTCAAAAGCCATGCACTTCGCGTATCGAAGTGGTTCATTCGAATTGCAATCAGCGAGCAACTCATTCCCTGTGTAAGGATGGTAGTCGGGCGAGGCTTGAGCGAGAACAGGGAAACCAAAACTCAGAGCTAACAAAAGAATCGTAAGGTTTTTTTTCATTTTCCTTTCACCCAACGTTCCCTGAATTTCTCGCAGTACTCGCTGAATTTCTCCGGCGACTTGACAAGTTCAGTCTGATATTTGGCGACAAATTCCTGCCAAAGTTTCGCTCTCAATGCTATTTGTTCCGGTGTCTGATTCACAGGTTCCTCCCTGCGGAGTTTCGTCAAATCCTTTTCTGACCAGTCCAATTCTCTATCTGTGTGCATACCAGGAAGTATGCGAGACGGAACCTCAGCGGACAATGGCACAGGGATACTAATGTGCTACTTTAGCTAGGCTCTCTAAAAACGACGCCTCTAAATAGTTTGCAGATCGGCAGGAATCGGCTTACCTTTGCGTTTCAATTGATGTTTTAGCAGACCAAGCAGCGTTGGTTCATCCCATACTTTGAGTCTATCTATGCTCTCTTCCATTTCTTGCATCTTAGTTTTTTTGCGCCCAGTGCTTAACCATTCCATTCCTATTTCTAACGCGTAGTTTGCCATCATATCTGCGGCTTGAAGTGGAGGATGCTTCTTATCGTCAAGTGGCTGAAATCCGACCATGTATTTTGCGGTTTTCGGATTCTTTTGCTTGAACGATTTATACAAGTCGTGCAACTCATTGAAATCAGGGCCGTCATCGTGAATGAAAGCCACAACATTATTTTCCCCTGGCAGGGACCGAACATACTTAACGGTTTCAAGAAACACGCCTTCCAATGCTCTGTGGTAAGGCTTACCTACCAGTATTCCGCTTGCTTCTGGTCGCGCACAAACTTTGCGATAATCATCCAACGCAACTGAAACACCAATTCCTTGAATCTCTGGGAATTGACGCAAAATGCCAATCAAATCAGTTCTCACATTCTTAGCTTTATCCCGGCCTGTCGGTGATGCGTATTTTCTGAATTGGCTAAATTCGCCTTTCAACATCTTGTATTCGCTGGTTTTGAAATAAGCCATGCCGTTCGCTTTCAATCGTGAACTCCAAGCGACTCTCACTGGTCGCCAATCTTGAATTGTGCCCACGAAACCAGCGGAAACCAAAAAGTCAGTCTGGCGCTGGTCCTTGCTGTCATCAAGGAAAGAATTGTAGACCATGCAAAAATGACCCTTCATCCCTGCATCGGCTGGGAATACCAAATCGAATAAATCCTCTACAGTATATATGTGCGATTGACAGCAAGACACGGATGCGCGACACTCCATTCTAGGGGAGCGTTACGCATCCATAATTTATGGCGAGTCACCCGAAACCTTCCGCCAAGAATGAGTCCGGTGAATACGCGATTTTTGAGGATGCTCTTAAAAAAGTTTTATCGGTACCAAAGCGCAAACTAGAAGCGGAGAAACGAAAGAGAATTAAGAAGGCCTCCGCTTCCCGCGAGGCAGCCGAGAAGGGTTAGCAACTCGCCTGTCCCACCTTACCAGTCACCTCTGAATAAGTGAGCCGCTTTCCCGCAATCTGCGATAGCGCTTTTTGAAATGTCTCTCCATCGTTCACGGGGTTCTCTTTGCTGCCCCGATTGTTGTAACGATACACCTGCTCATCCAAATAGCGGAAGAGGTGAAATGGTTCGACGCTGATATAGGTGCCCTTCAATTGCCGCTTGGTCAAGCTCCAGAAGTTCTCTAGCCCGTTTGTGTGGATGCGTCCGTCAACGTAGCGCTCCGCATGGTCAACGACTCCATGCTTGAAATCTTGGTGCTTCAGCATGTCGTAGGACGCGAGGTTGTCTGAATAGATCGCGGAGTGCGCTTTGACGTGGCGGTGAATTTCCGCTTCTACAACGTGCTTGCGGCGAGTGGGAATCACAGAGGCGCGTACTTCCCCTCCGCGCTCCAGAATCCCAAAGACTACGGTCTTGTCCTTACTGCCAGTGGAAGTGATTCGACGCTGGTGCTTTTCATGGTGCATATTGCGAGCCTTGCCACCGATGAAAGTCTCGTCCACTTCCACCTCGCCACCGGGACCACCAAGTTTGACCACGGAACGATTCTGCAAGGCCAAGCGCAAACGGTGGAGAACGAACCAAGCTGACTTCTGAGTGATTCCCAAGTCGCGGCTAACCTCGTAGGAGCTAATCCCGTTCTTGCAGTTTACGAGCATCCAAAGCGCGATAAGCCACTTGTCCAACGCGATTGCTGAATCTTCGAAAATGGTGCCCACCTTGACCGAGAACTGCTTCTTGCAGCCCTTGCACTTCCAGCGCTTCTGAGTCGCTAGGTAGTAGTGCTCTGTCTTCTCGCAGGAAGGGCATACAGGGCCTTTGGGCCAGCGGAGGGAGGCTACGGTGTCAACACAGACTTGCGGGTCTGCGAAGTATCGAATAGCATCTCGGAGAGTCTTGGGTTTGGCGTTCATGATGAACCCAGAGTACCCTAAAACGCGTGGTTAGTCAAGTATATTATTGCCCGGATAAAGATCTGGCAGCAAAGGAGTTAGCGGGCCTGGGAGCGGAATCGAGATCAGCAGAGGTTTCCGTTGGGCATACCCTCCCCCTTATGTTCTTGTAACGATATGATACGACAGAGTTTAAGGAGTGGGGGTCTGCAAACGATATGAGAGTAAAGGAGTTAGCTAGACCAAGAAGACAATCGAGCTGAATGGGGGTTGCGTTCGAGAATCGTGAAAAATCATGCGATTTTCTGTAAGTGTGGTAAGTAAAGGGCTTAAGGAGCGAAGACGAAAAATTAGGGGAAGGTGCTTTAACCGGGGGAACCGGCAGGGGGACCACCCCGACTGACATGCCTATATTATAGCTAGGCCATTAAGTAAGTCAAGGATTAAGTAGCAACAGTATTGATCGGTTTCCGATCACGCGACTTATAGTCCTCTTGAGTACGGTTGACCAGTTCGTGTGTTCAAGCACAACGCTAGTGCTCGCGGCATGTGGTGGGGGCTATGGCTTTGTTCGAGAGGCTGGCGGCACTTCATAGGGGCCAGTAAAGACTTCGACAGGCATTTCATCGGGTAAGAGCCTAACTAAGACACTCGTGCCATGCTTCTCCCCGGCTTCGCCTGTGCCGTCAAGTACGTCCCATTCGACTGTCTTTCCCGCAGCTAGAGGAAACCACCCGCTTGGCAGCCCGACACGGTCCATATCACCGATTCCGCGGCTGACTTCCTTAGGCTCCTTCGCGCCCATGGGGTAAACCTGCATTTTGCCGTCTTTAGACCACTTGGTTCTGTGTCCGATTGGTTCTTTATTGAACTTAACAGCATAAAAGGAAATGTCCCGACTTGCTGCTGACAGGCGCACGCGCACGAGAACGTCCGCACCAATGAAATCAGGTCCGGCGATCTTTTTGCTTTCCTTGTCGGACATCACCTTCACGGAGATGACTTCAAGCTTGATGTTGCCGGGCTGATTGCTTGGAACCGTTTGTGTGGGTACTCCAGCCACAAGCAAGCAACATGCAAATACGCATCTGTTCATGTATCACCGCTGGTCATTCGGATTTCAATCAACAGAATAGTAGCATCACATCTATCTGCGAGGAGCTAACTCCCAAAAGTTGCTTGATCGGAAGTTCCCTAACCTCTGAACGGGCAAGTTTGCCTCTCCCGATAAGGGTTCGCCATCCTCCACATTCTGTTGTAAAACCATTCCCTTGGATTGGAGGGTGGGACATGGCGAAGAGTTGGCTCAGAGTTTTGTTTATGGGCGCGGTGCTGGCTGCGCCGTACCTTGCATGGGCTCGGCCGGAGACGCCTACGACGCCGACGATTGCGGAGAAGACGGCGGGGGCGCAGAAGTTTCCCGGGTATTTCAACCTTTATTGGGATGCGAAGCAGGGGAAGCTTTGGCTGGAAATTGATAAGTGGGGGACGGAGTTTCTTTACCAGAGCGGGCTATCGGCGGGAATTGGGTCGAACGATATTGGGCTGGACCGGGGGCAGCTGGGCAAGGGTGGGATCGTGCGGTTTGAACGCAGCGGGCCGAAGGTGCTGCTGATCCAGGAAAACTGGGATTACCGGGCAGTGAGCAATGATGCGGATGAACGGCGCGCGGTGCATGACTCGTTTGCGGAGTCAGCGCTGTGGGGTTTCAAGATAGAAGCGGAGGAGAAGGTAGACGGGAAGGACCACTCGCTGGTGGATGCGACGGATTTTTTCTTGCGCGATGTGCATGGGGTTCCTTCGGCGCTGCGGCGATCGAAGCAGGGGGCTTATCGGCTGGATGCGGCGCGGTGCGCCATTTATCTGCCGCTGACGAAAAATTTTCCGCTGAATACAGAAGTGGAGGCAATGCTGACGTTTGCGGGCGATGAGCCGGGGAAATGGGTTCGCGACGTGACACCTTCGCCGGAATCCATCACTGTGCGCGAGCATCATTCGTTTGTGCAGCTTCCTCCGCCAGGATATAAGCCGCGGGCTTACGATCCGCGGGGAAGTTTTTTCGGGCCTGGATACATGGATTACGCGACGCCAATCAGCGAGCCGATCACGAAGCGTTTTATTGCTCGGCACAGGCTGGAGAAAAAAGATCCGAAAGCGGCGGTGAGCGAGGCGGTGCAGCCGATCGTGTATTACCTGGATCGCGGCGCTCCGGAGCCGATTCGCTCGGCACTGCTGGAGGGGGCGCGGTGGTGGAGCCAGGCGTTTGAGGCAGCGGGTTACAAGAATGCGTTCAGTGTGGAGCTATTGCCGGAAGGCGTAGACCCGATGGACGTGCGGTACAACGTGATCCAGTGGATTCATCGCGCGACGCGGGGGTGGTCGTACGGCGAGGCGGTGATTGATCCGCGCACGGGGGAAATCATCAAGGGGCAAGTGTCGCTGGGGTCGCTGCGCGTGCGGCAGGATTTTCTGATTGCCGCAGGGCTGCTGGCGCCTTACGAGAAGGGTAAGGCGGGCGCTTCCAAGGCGCAGGAGATGGCGCTGGCGCGGCTGCAGCAGCTGGCGGCGCATGAAGTGGGGCACACGCTAGGGTTGATGCACAACTATTCGGCAAGCACGGTGAACCGGTCTTCGGTGATGGACTATCCACCTCCTGTTGTGAAGCTGGGGGCGGATGGCGTGCCGGATGTCTCCGGGGCCTATGCGACAGGAATCGGTGAGTGGGACAAGGTGTCCATCGCGTGGGGGTATCAGGATTTTGCGCCGGGGACGAATGAAGAAGCCGCGCTGAACAAGATTCTGCTGGACGCGTATGGACGAGGACTGCGTTACCTGACGGATCAGGATGCGCGGCCGGCGGGTTCTTCGAGCAGCTTGGCGCATTTGTGGGATTCGGGCACGAATGCCGTGGATGAATTGAACCGCCTGATGCAGGTGCGCGGGGCGGCGCTGAAGCGGTTCGGAGAGAACAATATTCGCGAGGGTGCGCCACTGGCGACTCTGGAGGATGTGCTGGTGCCGCTGTATTTACTGCATCGGTATCAGGTGGAAGCGGCAAGCAAGCTCGTTGGCGGGATGGACTACACGTTTGCGCTGCGCGGTGACGGGCAAACGCCGACGCAGATTGTGGCGCCGGCGGAACAGCGGCGAGCGCTTGCGGCGGTGTTGGCAACGTTGAAGCCGGATGCGCTGGCGTTGCCAGAGACGCTGCTGAAGATGATTCCGCCACGTCCGCCGGATTACGAACGCGGGCGAGAACATTTCAAGATTCATACCAGTCCGGCGTTCGATGCGTTGGCTCCCGCGGAGGCTGCGGCGCAGCATACGCTGCAATTTTTGTTCAATCCGGAGCGGGCGGCGAGGCTGGTGGAATTTCACGCGCGCAATGCGGAGAATCCGGGGCTTCAGGAGGAACTCGACGCGATCCTGGCGGCGACTTGGAAAGCGCCGCATGAGGAAGGTTACAAGGGGCAGGTCGCCAATGCCGTGGATATGGTGGTTCTGTATGACTTGATGGAACTGGCGGCCAACGATCATGCGAGGGACGAGGTGCGGGCGATTGCCAGGCTCGAGCTGCATGAGTTGGGTGGGTGGCTAAAAGCTCCACTGGGTGGCCGGCAGGGCGTCTCGGATGCGGCGCATGTGGCATTCGCGGCATGGCAAATCGAGCAGTTTGAGAAAGATCCGAAGCGGATCGAGCTTACGCCACCTGCCGAGGCGCCGGATGGGCCGCCAATTGGGGACGACGGGGATTCCTGGGATTAATATTTGAAAAACGGGCGTGACCAAGGGACTCCTTTGTCGTCTATAGCAGCAGGAGGACCCCCATGTCTATTCGCACTCTCATACTTTTGGTTTGCGTGTCCGCGGTGTTCGCGTTTGGATTCACCAGTGCGCGAGCGAGCCGGCACCGTCACTCGGTGAACATTTCGGACGGCCACAAGCGGCCGGTGACCGACTGCTCTGACCTACGCATCCGGTTTGATGATGAGGATGCGGTGGTGCGTTCGGAAGAGCGCACGGTGAGCAAGGCGGAGGCGGCGGTGCTGCAAGTGCGCCCGCATGCGAATGGCGGCGTGCAGGTCTCCGGCTGGGACAAAGACACATATTCGGTGACGGCTTGCAAAGCTGTGGCACGAGGCGAAGGAGAGGCGCTGCTTTCGAAGATTACGATGGCGATTGCGAACGGCAAAGTGACAACAAACGGACCAGAGGGTGACGGCGACGACTGGGTGATTTACCTGATTGTTCGAACGCCGAAGTCGGCTTCGCTGGATATGGAGACTTTGAATGGGCCGCTTTCGTTTTATGACGTGAACGCGAAGCTGACAGCGCACGCGCACAACGGGCCGATCAGTTTGAAGAATTTTTCGGGCGACGCGGAGATTGCGGCGCAGAACGGGCCGATCAGCCTGGAGGGCACCAGCGGGAGCGTGCGCGTACATACGGAAAATGGACCGATCAACGTGGCGCTCGAAGGAAAAACGTGGAGCGGGTCGGGACTTACGGCTGATGCGCAGAATGGGCCTTTGACGCTGACGGTGCCGAGCGGATATCAATCGAGCTTTGTGGTGGAGAGCACGAATCATTCGCCGATGAGCTGTCACGGGAGTATTTGCGACAGCGCGCGGAAGACTTGGGACGATGATCACAGACGTATCGAGTATGGGAGCGCGCCGGCGATGATCCGGCTGTCTACGGTGAATGGGCCGATTTCGGTGAGAGATTCGAGAGAGAATCTGTAGCACGCGGGGATCGCGCGTTGAGAGGCGCGGCGTTCGAAAGTTCGAACGCTGCGGGATGGACGCGCTCCGGCACTTGCGGATAAGATTTGGCGCATGCTGCTGGAGGCGCGCGTAGCTCACGCTGTGACGGAAGCGGAAGCTGTCCGCTTGGCGCGCGAGCTTTACGGGCTGGAGACTACGGCGCAGTCGCTTCCTGGTGAATACGACGACAATTTTCATTTGAGCTGCGCGGATGGACGGGCGTTCGTCCTGAAGGTGATGCATCCGGCGCGGGAGCGGTCGTTCATAGACTTGCAATGCCGGGCGCTGACGCATTTGGCGCAGCGCGCGCCTCAATTACCCTTGCCACGTGTTATCCCGAATCGTAGTGGTGAACTTTTTACTTCGATTACGGCGGCGGATGGTTCGGCGCGGCTTGTCTGGCTGCTCAGCTTTGTGAGTGGGACAGTTCTCGCGGAAATTCGCCCGCATACGCCGGAGCTGCTGGGAGAGCTTGGCCGGTTTCTCGGGGAGATGAACGCGGCGCTGCAGTCGTTTGAGCATCCGGCGGCGAAGCGCGAATTGAAATGGGATTCTTCACGGGCGGGGTGGATCAAGGATTACATCAAGCACATCGGTGATTCGAAACGGCGCGCGCTGGTTGAAGGATTCCTCGCACTTTACGAAGAAGAAGTTGTTCCGGTTTTGCCGCGGCTGCGCCGCAGCGTGATTTACGGCGATGCGAATGATTACAACGTGCTGGTCGGCGCGCCTTGGCCGCAGCCGCGCAAAATCGCGGGCGTGGTTGATTTTGGCGACATGCACTATGGGCTGACTGTGTCCGAGTCGGCAATCGCTGCCGCTTACGGCATTCTTGGGAAAGAAGATCCACTTCAGGCGGCGACGGCGATCGTTGCGGGATATCACGATGCATTTCCTCTCGATGAGCTGGAGTTGTCCGCTCTTTATGCGTTGATCGGCGCGCGGCTGGCTGTCAGCGTCACAAATTCAGCTCATCGCAAGATTGTGAAGCCGGACGATCCGTACGTCACGGTCAGCGAAGCGCCCGCGTGGGAAGCGCTGGAGCGGCTTGCGAGAATTCATCCGCGATTCGCGCACTACACTTTTCGTGCGGCTTGCGGGCTTCCGGCTGTTCCGCAAAGTGAAAAGATCAGGCAGTGGCTGGCGGCGAATGCCAGTTCTGCGGCGTCGATATTGGATGTTGATTTACGAACTGCACCGAACCTGGTGTTTGATTTGAGCGTGGGGAGCACGTTTCTTGGCGCTGATCCGGGGGCGGCGGAAGCTCCGGCGCTTACAGAAAAAATATTCGAGGAGATGAAGCGCGCTGGCGTCTCGGTTGGTGTCGGCCGTTACGATGAACCACGCGCTCTTTATACTTCCGCGCTATTTGGTGCGACCAGCAATCCAACCAGTGAACGGCGCACAGTTCACCTCGGGATGGATCTGTTCGTCGAAGCAGGCACGCCGCTCAGAGCGCCGTTGGATGGCGTGGTCGAAGTCGTAGCCAATAATTCGGCACCGCTGGACTATGGACCGGTTGTGATCTTGCGGCATGAGACCAGCGGTGGCGAGGAATTCTTTTCGCTCTTCGGGCATCTTTCGAAAGAATCGATCGATGGACTTAAGGTGGGGCAGCGCATCGCGCGCGGGCAGCAGTTTGTGCGCGTCGGTTCGTCACAAGAAAACGGCGGGTGGACGCCACATGTCCATTTTCAGATTATTCTGGATTTACTCGAGCTGAGCGGTGATTTTCCTGGCGTTGCGTACGCTTCGCAGCGCGCAGTTTGGACGAGTCTTTCGCCGGATCCGAATCTGCTGCTTGGAATTCCGGCCGAGCGATTTCCCGCCAGAGAGCCAGAGCAGAGTGAGACTCTTGCCGCGCGGCATATCTTGCTGGGAAAAAACCTCAGCATTTCTTATCAGCGTCCACTGAAAATCGTGCGTGGATGGAAGCAGTATCTCTACGACGAAACGGGGCGGGCGTATCTCGACGTTTACAACAACGTGCCGCTCGTCGGCCACAGCCACCCGCGTGTCGTTAAAGCGGCGCAGGCCCAGCTGGCGCTGCTCAACACCAACACACGCTACCTGCATGACAACGTTAATCGTTACGCGGAGAGGCTGACGCGGTTACTGCCCGCCCCGTTGCGAGTTTGTTTTTTTGTGAACTCTGGGAGCGAGGCCAATGAGCTGGCCTTGCGACTTGCGCGCGCACACACGGGGCGCGAAGACATCATCGTTTTGGAACACGCGTATCATGGCCACACCAATACACTGATCGACATCAGTCCTTACAAGTTCGGTGGCCCCGGTGGGCGCGGGAAGAAGCCGTGGGTGCATGTGACGCCGCTTGCGGATGATTACCGCGGGGCCTATCGCCGCGATGACGCACAGGCCGGTGCAAAATACGCGCGCCACGTTGGCGAGATTTTGGAGCGCACGAAAGCGGCAGGTCGTGGGGTCGCCGCGTATATTGCGGAGACATTGCCGAGCGTCGGCGGCCAAATTGTTTTTCCTCCTGGATATCTCGCGGAAGTTTACAGCCACGTGCGAGGAGCGGGCGCGGTTTGCATTGCTGACGAAGTGCAAGTCGGATTTGGCCGCTTGGGAACACATTTCTGGGGATTCGAAACGCAGAGAGTTGTTCCGGATATCGTGGTGCTCGGCAAACCGATCGGCAACGCATTTCCGCTCGCGGCCGTTATCACCACGCAGGAAATCGCCAGTTCGTTCAATAACGGGATGGAATTCTTCAGCACATTTGGTGGCAATCCCGTGGCTTGCGCTACGGGCCTAGCCGTTCTAGATGTTCTTGAAGAAGAGCATTTGCAGCAAAATACATTGCGAGTTGGCACGCGACTTCTCGATAGCTTGAAGTCATTGCAAGCGCGCCACCCATTGATCGGCGATGTGCGCGGATCGGGATTGTTCCTGGGAATCGATCTGGTTCTTGACCGCGGAACGCGCGCGCCTGCGCCGCTGCAAGCCTCTTATGTGGTCAATCGCCTGCGCGATTGCGGCATTCTTGCGGGTACTGACGGCCCGCATCATAACGTCATCAAGCTGCGGC
This sequence comes from Candidatus Acidiferrum sp., assembly GCA_041482215.1. Taxonomy (GTDB): domain Bacteria; phylum Acidobacteriota; class Terriglobia; order Acidiferrales; family UBA7541; genus Acidiferrum. Next base: position 23,894 of record JBGPDI010000009.1, read on the forward strand.
CGCCGCTGGTGTTCTCGGAAGCCGACGCCGATCTTTTCGTCAAGACTCTGGATGCCATCCTGTTGGAAGACGCGGCACAGTCTCGGCGCTGATATCTTCTTTTCACGATATCGAGCGGTAGACCGGTGACCTTTCTATACTAACTAGTTGACAAGTCGGTTACTCTACGCATAGTCTCGCCAGACGATGCAGCTGGACGCCTCCCTCTCCTGGCTGGCGCTGGGCCTGACGCCTGGCTTGGCTTCCCGTTTGTCCGCACGCGTCCTGCGGCGGTTTGATTCGCCAGAGGGAGTATTCCGCGCCAGCCTCACGGATCTAGAGTCGTGCCGCCTTCCCGCCCCGGTCGCGCAATCCATTGTGAAGAAGGAAGCCTTCAAGCGTGCGGAGAAGGAACTAGCCGGCGTGCAAAATATTGCGGGCTGCTCGCTTCTGAACTGGACCGATCCCGAATACCCGCAAACGCTCCTGCAGATTTACGACCCACCGGTAATGCTCTATGTGCGCGGAGATCCGCAAGTGCTGAATCTCCCCAGCCTGAGCATCGTTGGGACGCGACGGCCGACCCTATACGGGACGCAGATGGCGCAACGTCTCGGGCGGGATCTGGCCGCGCGCGGGCTCGTCATCGTCAGCGGAATGGCCCGGGGGATTGATGCTATTGGGCATCAAGGTGCTATGGATGCGCACGGGCGCGCCATTGGAGTTCTCGGAACGGGGATCGATGTCTGCTACCCGAAGGAAAACAAAAAGCTTTATGAAAAAGTGCTGGAGCGCGGCGCGATCATCAGCGAATTCCCGCTGCGCACGCATCCTGCGCCGGAGAATTTTCCCATTCGTAACCGCATCGTCGCCGGAATGCCCCTTGGCGCGGTGGTGATCGAAGGCGCGCAGTATAGTGGATCGCTGATAACGGCGCGGCTGGCAATGGAATTTGGGAGAGAAGTGTTCGGCGTTCCGGGTAATGTCACGCAGCCGGTGAGTTTCGCGCCGAACCAACTCATCAAGCAGGGCGCGAAGCTTGTTACTAGTGCCGAGGATGTGATCGAAGAACTGCCCACACCCATCCGTGCAGCACTCCTGAAGGCCGAGCGACCCGAAGCAGAGCAACGGAACTTATTGGCCGCTGCCGAACTCGCAGGCTCGGAGAAAAAACTCTATGAGTTGCTGAATGTGGAGCAGCCCGCGCACATAGATGACATCGTAGACAGTTCCGGATTGAACTCGTCCGAAGTTCTGGCTACGCTTTTTGATCTGGAGATGAAAGGAATCATCCGGCAATTACCCGGGAAACAGTTCAGCAAAGTCTTGCTGTAGAGTGAGATAGGGGTTTGCATCGCGAGCCACAAAGCCGGCATCCAATAGCTCAAACGCATCCACAAAGGCATTTGCCGCATCAATAGGTAGGCGCCAGGGCCGCCGAGCTGATGCATATAAGGTAGCGAGAAGGACACACGCCGCCGCGTTCGACCCTTCCGGCAGAACATTACGGAGTTACAAAAGCTAGATGGCACGTTCGCTTGTGATTGTCGAATCGCCCGCAAAGGCGAAAACGATTAATAAATATTTGGGACGCAACTTTACCGTCAAGGCGTCCATCGGCCACGTTATGGACCTGCCGAAAAAGACGATCGGCATTCGCCTGCCCGGAGAAGAAGAAGGCGGCAAGAAGAAGAAAAAAAGCAGAGCGAAAAAGGGAAGCAAGAAAGCAAAGGAAAAACCGACCGGGAAAATAATTGAACTCGATGACGAGAAGATTTTTGAGCCCACGCTGCAAATCATCGCGGGCAAGGGCAAAGTCATCAACGACCTTCGCAAATCAGCGATTACCGCTGATGCGGTCTATCTGGCGGGCGACCCGGACCGCGAGGGAGAAGCGATCTCGGCGCACCTGGCGCTGGTTCTCTCCAAGCCGTCGAAGTTTGTCGAGCAGGAGCCGAGCTTCTCGAGATTTAAGAAGAAGGCCACAAAACCAGAAGAGCCTGTAAAAGAAGAAGAGGACGCTCCGAAAAAAGAAGTAGTGGCTATCGATCCCAAGAAAATTTTCCGTGTGACCTTCAACGAAATTACGCCCAAGGCCATCCGCGCGGCGTTTGACAAGCCTCGGCAGGTGGATACCAATCTGGTGGATGCGCAGCAGGCACGGCGCGTGCTCGATCGCATCGTGGGTTACAAAGTTTCTCCGATTCTCTGGAACAAAGTGCGCCGCGGCCTTTCCGCGGGGCGCGTGCAGACGGTGGCGCTGCGGCTGATCGTTGAAAGAGAATTGCTGATCCGCGCTTTCGTCCCGCAGGAGTATTGGACGATTCACGCGATGATGGATGCGGGGCAGCCGCCGCAGTTCGAGGCCAAGCTATTCAAATACAAGGGCGAGGACATTGAGGTAAAGAATCAGGAGGCTGCAGACAAGATCGTTGCCGCGGTCAGTAAGGCCAAGTGGCAGGTCGCGACGGTGGCGCAGAAAGAAAAGAAGCGCAATCCGCCGCCGCCGTTTACAACTTCGAAATTGCAGCAGGCGGCGTACAACCGGCTGCGCTACACGGCCAAGCGCACGATGTCGATCGCACAGAAACTTTATGAAGGCGTGGAGCTAGGTGAGGAAGGGTCGGTAGCGCTGATCACCTATATGCGCACCGATTCTGTAAACGTTTCGAATGACGCGCTCGTTCAGGTTCGCGAGATGATCCCGGAACGCTTTGGTTCGAGCTACCTTCCGGAAAAGCCCAACTACTACAAGTCGAAGAAGGATGCGCAGGAAGCGCACGAAGCGGTACGACCGACCGACGTCATGCGCGCGCCGGAAGATGTTCGCAAATATCTCGAAGATGATCTCTTTAAGCTCTATCAGCTGATCTGGCAGCGCTTTGTGGCTTCGCAGATGCTGCCGGCGATCTTCGATCAGACGACGATTGACATTTCCGCGGGTGACTACACTTTTCGGTCTACCGGTTCCGTGCAAAAGTTCGACGGGTACCTGCGCGTGTATCAGATACCGGCGGCGATTGCGGATCGCGAGGACGACGAAAAGGATGATGACGGCGAAGGGCGCGCGCTTCCACAGGTCACGGAAGGGCAGGCGCTTCGCTTGGAGAAGATTCGGCCTGACCAGCATTTCACCGAACCACCGCCGCGGTTTAATGACGCCACGCTGGTGAAGGAGCTAGAAGAAGACGGCATCGGGCGGCCCTCGACATATGCTTCGATCATTTCCACGATCGTTGAGCGCGAATATGTCACCAAGGACCAGGGGCGTTTTTCGCCCACGATGCTTGGGGAGCGCGTCAGCACGCTGCTGGTGAAGAGCTTTGAGGATATTTTTGATGTTACGTTTACTGCGCGGCTTGAAGAAGAGCTTGACGAAATCGAAGAGGGCAAATTGCCTTGGCGCGAAGCGGTCAAAGAGTTCTGGGAGAAATTCGTCATTGACCTGGATAAGGCCGGCGACGAAATGCTTTCTTACAAAGCAGGCATTCCCACGGGAAAAAAGTGTGAGAAATGCGGTCAGGGGGAATTGCTGGAACGCATCAGCCGGCACGGATTTTTCCTGGGCTGCTCGCGCTATCCCGATTGCGATTTTATTCAGGATCTTTCCCCGGAACTTCCCGAAGATACGGGCGGCCCACCCAAGATCGAGTACTGCGACAATTGCGGGAAAGAAATGGCAATCAAGCGCGGGATGTTTGGCACCTTCCTCGCCTGCAAGGGTTACCCGGACTGCAAGACCACGCGCCGATTGGTCCAGGGCACGCGCATCGCGCACCAGCCCGATGAGCCTCTCGCGGAACTATGCACGCTTTGCAGCAATCACCTGGTGAAGAAGAGCGGACGCTTCGGCGAATTCATCGGCTGTTCGGGCTATCCCAAGTGCAAGTACACGCGCCCGATCACCATGGGAATCAAATGTCCGAAGTGCAATGAAGGCGAATTCGTGCGCCGAGGCAGTGCCGGAAAAGGTGGCCGCGGACGCCCACGCGTGTTCTACGGATGCTCGCGTTATCCGGATTGCGATTTCACGACTCCACACATGCCGATCGCCGAGCCGTGCCCGAAATGCGGCGCGCCGTTTATCGTTGAGAAGCGCAGCAAGATCGGTACGGTGCACTCCTGCATCAAGGAGGGCTGTGATTGGGAGAAGCTGGTCCCCGAAGCGCAGCCTCAGGCGGAAGAAGTTCCCGTGCCCGTGGCAGCCAAGTCCTGACTCGCCTGCATCTAAAGAAACTGTGTTGCGATTTTGCTTTCCGCGGAATTTTCTGCGTCTATACTGTACGCAATGTATTTGGCACTCTCCCACCGGGGTCGTAAGCACGAATGAAAGATGCGATTTCGAAATACCTTGAATATCTTCGAGCAGTGAAAAATTCCTCGCCGCATACTGTCCTGAACTATCGCAAGGACCTCGAGCAGTTCCTGGCATATCTATCGCCACCTGCTGCGCGGCCGCCGGCACTTACGGGCGTTACGCATGTGATGATTCGCGAATTCGTCGCGCACCTCCACGATCACGGCCTTCAGAAAAGTTCCATCGCGCGAAAGCTTGCGGCATTGCGCTCGTTCTTCAAATATTGTGTGCGCGAAGGACACTTGAAGGAGAACCCTGCGCGTTTGGTTCCCACGCCGAAATTGCCGAAGCGCATTCCTTCGGTGCTCTCCGCGGAAGAGATGAATGGTTTCCTGAATCAGCTGGCGGGGATGGGACAAGACGCGCCGGTCGGCGGCGCGCTTTCCAAAAAAAGCGAAGTGCTTTCCACGGACTCCTCCGCGAAACCTAGGGGCGGGCCGAAACGTTCTGCGCTGGTCGAAGAATACTTGTTCTTGCGGCGCGACAGGGCGCTGCTGGAACTTCTTTATGCGGCGGGCCTGCGCGTCAGTGAGCTCACGGGCCTAAATCTCAGCGACATGGAGCAAAAGGAACGCATGCTGCGCGTGCGCGGTAAGGGCAACAAGGAACGCATCGTTCCATATGGAGGCAAGGCCCAGGAAGCGCTCGATAAGTATTGGCCGTTGCGGGAACAGCTGCTGTTGCAAACGTACAGGAAGAGCGGGAGGCAGGGACCGCACACGGAAGCGATCTTTCTCAACTATTCGGGCCGGCGGCTCACGCAGCGCTCGGTCGGGCGCATCGTCAAAAAATACGTACGCATCGCGAACGTCAATTGGGATTTGCACCCGCACTCTCTGCGACACGCATTTGCGACGCATTTGCTCGCGGACGGCGCGGACCTCCGTGCCATCCAGGAGCTCCTCGGCCATCAGTCGCTCTCGACCACGCAAAAATACACCCATGCGTCCATCCGCCAGCTGATGGACATCTACGACAAGTCGCATCCACACGCCTGATTCATGGTGCAATTCCTGTTTGCGTATTCAGAGCGCTGGGTTAGGCTCAGGAACTCAGGAACTGACAGAAACCGATGATACGAATGCGGACTGGGCTTTTGATGGTGCTATGCCTGCTGGCGTGGGGGGCCTTGCCCGCAAGAGCACAAGAGAATTATGAGATCCAGGTGTATCCGTATGAAACCGTCGAACCGCGCCACACGATGGTCGAACTCCATTCCAATTTTACTTTTCAGGGATCAAAATCCACGGACGACGGAACATTTCCCACCAACCACCAGTTGCACGAAACCGTCGAGATCACTCACGGGTTCACAGACTGGTTCGAGACAGGCTTTTACATTTTTACTTCCGCGAAGAGCGGTCAGGGTTGGGATTATGTTGGCAGCCATATCCGTCCTCGCGTGCGCGTTCCTCCCAAGTGGCACTGGCCTGTCGGTGTCAGCATTTCGAACGAAATCGGCTGGCAGAGCCGCCGCTATTCCGCGGACACGTGGACGTGGGAGATTCGCCCAATTGTGGATAGGCAGCTCGGGCGTTGGTATCTCAGCTTCAATCCAACGTTTGACAGGTCTTTCCATGGCCCGGGCGTAAATCAAGGACTCGTTTTTTCTCCTAATTTCAAATTTAGCTATGATTTCAGCAAGAAAATTGCGGGTGGCATCGAGTATTACGGTTCTCTGGGACCTGTCACGGGATTCGATCCGATCAGCCAGCAGCAACAGCAAATTCTGCCAGCTATTGATCTGAATCTTTCGCCGAAGTGGGAGGTCAATTTTGGGCTGGGTGTGGGCGTGACGCGCGCGACGGATCATTTGATTGCGAAGATGATTCTCGGCTACCGCTTTGATTTTTGAATAGTCCGCCTCACCAAGAGTCAAAGGTTACCAAAATATCGGTGCGCCATGCGTCCGATGACAAAACGGGCCGCGAATGCAAAGATAGGCTCGTGCAGCCAATGCTCACTGCTCATCTCTTCCCGAAGCTCGATGGCATGTTGCTGGAATTGCTCGGTTCACTTAGCGCCGGAGAATGGGAAAAGCAGACAGTATCTCCCCAATGGAAGGTCAAGGATGTCGCCGCGCATCTTCTGGACACGGCGCTGCGCGGAGTTTCCCTCGGTCGCGATGGCTGTTTGTCGGAAGCTCCAAAAATAGACTCTCGCGTTGAATTGGCGGCATACATTAACCGTCTGAATCAAGAAGGCGTCACAGTGTATCGGCGGCTCAGTCCGGCGGTACTGATTTCATTGATGCGAGTTGCCGCAAAGTCTCTCGCGGAATATCACGCTTCAAGAGACCCGAATGCCACGGCGCTCTTCGGAGTCAGCTGGGCGGGCGAGGAAAAATCGGCAAACTGGTTTGATACTGCTCGGGAATTCACGGAAAGGTGGCATCACCAGCAGCAGATTCGTCTCGCGGTGGACAAGCCGGGGATTATGACCCGCGAGCTTTACCATCCCGTTCTGGATTGCTTTCTACGCGCGCTGCCATTTACTTATCGCGATACTTCTGCGAAGCCTGGGGCACTTGTACAGATTAATGTTTCGGGTGAATGTGGCGGCAGCTGGTATTTGCGCCGCGATGAACAAACGTGGCAGCTCGTCGAAGGACCGCGTGGCGAGAAAGTTTCCGGGACTACGATTCCACAGGAAATCGCCTGGCGCATTTTCACCAAGGGCATCGATCGCGAGTCGGCCCTCTCGCAAGTAAAAGTCACGGGCGACGCCAAGCTGGGTCAACACGTTCTAGGGATGATCTCCATCGTCGCGTAAGAGTGTGGCCTCACCTTCCGCGATTTCCCGCTAAAGAGCTGTTCTCAGATTGACGATCCGATTTTTGGCAACTCTGTTCGCGCGTTGGCTTGAAAAAATTCGTTCGCAGCCGCATTGCATTCTTGCCAGGCATCGGGTTCGCTATGCGGGCTGTGCTTGCCGTTAGCGATGAATCGCATCGTTGCGTGAGGGAGCGCCTCGCGTACGTGGTCCATCTCGCCCGGCTCGGTACGAGGGTCGAGGCTTCCGTGGAGAAATAATGTTGGCACGCGGAGGTCGCCGAGCCGGCCATCGTAAAGATCTTCACCGGGGCGCTGGACGCTGTCCGCGATTCGAAACCAGACTCCGCAGTTGCGGCGCAACACGGTCGGCCAGTGTGTTTCTCCGTGGTCTTCCGCGAGCAGTTTGCGCGTATCGTCGCCCAAGTCTTCCGGATGCGCGGCGAATCGTTCGAAGAATGCGCGCGAGCCGGGTTTTCTTCGCAGGTAGTGGAATGCCTCCAGCACAACGCCGGTGCAACGTTGTGGCGCGGTCAGCCCCATCATCGCAGCAATCACTGAGCCGTCACTGTGGCCCCACAAAAAAGCCCGATCGACGTCAAGAGCGTCGAGAAGAGAAAATGTTTCGAGCGCGGCCCGGTGATGAAAATCGAGCGGCATTTCGCCGGCAACGCGAGTGGAATGTCCGTAGCCGGAGCGGTCGGGAATCAGAATGCGAAACTGGCTTTCGAACGCCGCGATCTGGCGGTCGAACGGATAAGCGCCGTATCCCCAGCCGCCATGAAGAATGACAAGCGGTGTACCGCGTCCGAATTCCCGGTAATGGATGGACACCGGGCTGACGTCAGGTGCATGCGACGACCGCGGCAGCTCCAGAGTAGGCACCTTAGCTTTGCCTCGGCACGTAAATTGACACCTGGAGTCGCGAGCTAATTTCGTTTCCCGCGGGATTCACGGCCCGTACAGTACGACACGGGATTGCCGGACTCAAGCCCTCGGAAAATGAAAACGGCTGGCAGTGATTGCTGCCAGCCGTTCGAATTTTCAATTGCCGAGTTTGCGGAATTTACCTGTGTCCGCCACCGTGAGAACCTCCGCCCCCGTGGGAACCCCCACTGCCGCCGTGGAAACTGCCGCCACTGCTGCGAGAACCGCCGCCGTGAAAGCTTCCAGAAGAGCCGCCTCGGAATCCGCCGCCAACCGATCCGCGACTGACTGCGCCACCTCTGAAGCCACCGCCGCGTGAGTCGAAGCCACCGCGTCCGGCAAAGCCGGATCCGCGGCCAACGAAGCCGGGCCGCCCGTTAAAGCCGCGCCCACCATAACTGCCGCGACCGTAGTACCCACCGTGTCCATAGTATCCGCCACGACCGTAGTAACCACGACCGCCGTAGAAGCCATGGAACCAAGGACCGGCACCGATAAAGACGCCTCCCACGAAGTAGTCAGGGCCGTAGTATCCGTAAGGTGCGCAAGCGTACGGGTAATAACCGTAGTAGCCGTAAGCGCAGGCCGCGCCCGGACCAATGTAACCCGGGCCAACGCCGACATAGACTCCTTGAGCGTGAGAGGGAACTGCCAAGGAAAACATGAAAATTGCTAGTAAAGCCAGATATTTGAGATAACGCATTTTTCTTTGCCTCGCCAGATCCCGAATGATGGTTCGAATTAGATCAGGATCTGTGCGCTTTGGGTGCCTCAGACCTTCCTGAGGCACCTGTCCAGTTAAACTCGAAAGCGGCAATAAAGTTGCGGTACCTCTCAAGTCATGAGCAGGAAGGACTCATAGGCGTCAATTACAAGCTCGCGGCGGCTTTATTTCGTGCGTTGACGACTCGGGCCGGAAGCCCCTATAATCATTGTTTGCCTTTAGCTCTTGGAGGACAGATGTACGCCGTTATTCAAACCGGGGGAAAGCAATACCGCGTCGCACCGGGCGACACCATCCGCATCGAACGCGTTGATGGCAAGGTAGGGGAAAAAGTGAACTTTGGCTCCGTCTTGGCCGTCCACACGGACGACAAGAAGGTCGTCGTGGGAGCCGATGCCGGCAAGGCTTCCGTGAGCGGCAAGATTGTCTCGCAGGGCCGCGCCAAGAAAATCACCGTGCTCAAGTTCAAGAAGGGCAACCAGTACAAGATTTCTCGCGGGCACCGGCAGAACTACACCGCCGTCGAAGTCGGCGATATCAAGCTCTAACAATTCAACCAGCGCCGGGTTTCAGCCCGGTAGTTTTTCTCGAAAAGGAATACGTCATGGCAAGTAAGAAGGGCGGCGGCTCCTCTACAAACGGCCGCGATTCACACGGACAGAGGCTGGGCGTCAAGCGCTTCGGCGGGCAGCTCGTTAACGCCGGCACGATTCTGGTGCGGCAGCGCGGGACCAAGCACCAGGCCGGAGAAAATGTCGGGCAGGGCAAGGACGACACGCTTTTCGCGATGGCTACCGGCATCGTGCATTTCGAAGACAAAGGTCGTCACGGCCGCTTCATCAACATTATTAAGTCCCCTGAGAAAGCCAAGTCCGCCGCGAACTAGCGGCAACTTTTGGTGGCACGGACCTGCTTGCCGCAGGCAGGCTTTAGTCTGTGCGCAACTCCGATTCCGCGGTCCGGCCCCGCTGGACCGCGTTTTTCTTTTTAGCCTGGCTATTGCCCGAAAACGCAGCTTAGCGGTCCGCTTGGAAAGAATTTCTTGTAGGCGCTGCGGCCATGTGCGGGAATGATGGCAAGTCCTGGCACTTTTTGGTGAAGCTCGCTGAGCCTGCCGACGATCTGGTTTGCAAGAGCCATGTCATTGTCGCTGCCCCGCAAGAGCAAAGACTTTCCGACGCGTTCTTCGAAGCCGCGCTCGTCGTCCACGGAGTCGCCCACGTAAAACAGGCGCCGCGTTGCGGAAAGGTTCACGAAGATTCCGACGCTTCCGGGAGTATGGCCGCGCAAAGGCACGACGACCACGGAACCGTCTTTGTATAGATCGGCGCTTTCGTCGAAAGTTTCGTAGGGCACCGGTTCGAATCGCAAAGTGGGCGCGGCAACGGGCGGAAATTTTTGGCTGTGAGCGGCGATCACGAAACCTTTTGCCTGAACACTTGGGTCGGCTGCGAATTGCAGCTCTTCACCCGTGAGCAGCACTGGCAGATGTGGCAGGTCCATCAATCCGCCGGCGTGATCAAGATGCACGTGCGAGAGGACGGCCCAGCGCAGTTTCGCGGGATCTTCACCGATACGGTGCAGCAAATCGGGAAGAGGCACTCCCGGCTTCAACTGTCCCGCGAGGGATTTGAGTGCGAGCCAAGTTGCAAACGGATAGCCGGAAATTTCCTGGTCGTAGTGGCTGGAACTGCCGGTATCGATCAGCAGGTCGCCTGCGGGATGTCTTACGAGGACGCTTCCGCCAGTCATCGCGAAGGAAAAGCTGCTGAACGTTTTTGCTGTCTCGATCCAGCAGGCGGAAACTCCGGGGATCGTGGAAATCACCGGTACGGCGCGCGAGAGTGATGCAGCAGGTGGAAGTGGCGGGCGTCGGAAGTAGAGCGCGTACAGGGCTGCAGCCATCACTGCGACGAGTGCGAACAGCAATAGTGCAATGCGTTTGAGCAGGCGCAACATCGGGATGCTGTCTCCGTTCCGGGAATTCACGTTTCGCTAGTTTGCTTATGTTATCTTTTTCAAGCATGGCCGCCTAGCGGTCAACTCTTAGGGAGTTTGATCCAGTGTTCGTTGATGAAGCCAAAATATTGGTGAAGGCGGGTGACGGAGGCAACGGTTGCATCGCGTTCCGTCGCGAAAAGTATGTGCCGCGGGGCGGGCCCTCCGGCGGCGATGGCGGCCATGGCGGCAGTATCTATCTGGAAGCCAACATTAACGACAACACGCTGCTGCGTTACCGCTACAATCGCGAATTCAAAGCGGATCGCGGCCGTCACGGCGAAGGTTCAAATTGCACCGGCCATTCAGGGCAGGACATGATTTTGCGCGTTCCCGTTGGCACACTCGTCTTCGAGGAACCGAGTGGCGCGACTATCGCTGATCTTGCCAGCCCGGGCCAGCGCGTTCTGATTGCGCATGGCGGACGCGGTGGACGCGGCAATCAACATTTTGCCAAGCCCTGGCACCAGGCTCCGCGCGAACATGAAGATGGATTCCCCGGTGAAGAGCGCCATCTTCGTCTCGAGCTTAGACTATTGGCTGATGTCGGCTTGGTGGGTTTTCCGAACGCCGGAAAGTCCACGCTCATTTCCGTTATCTCCGCGGCGCGACCGAAAATCGCCAACTATCCTTTTACAACGCTGGAGCCGAATCTAGGCGTGGTTAACGCCGATGGAGGTACGGGCGGGCATGGTACCGAGCTGGGCCGCACCTTTGTTGTCGCCGACCTTCCCGGCCTCATCGAAGGCGCGCATCTAGGTGCGGGACTTGGCATTCGCTTTCTTCGTCACGTTGAGCGTACGCGGCTCCTCGTCCATCTTGTGGATACGAGCGATTCGAATGACGATGATCCTGTTCATTCGTTCGAAGTCATCAACGGCGAACTCGAAGCCTTCAGCGCTTCGCTTGTCGAGAAACCGGCGATTGTTGTTGCCACCAAGCTGGATGCCACTACCGATACCGCACGGCTAGAAGCGCTTCGCGAATTCTGCAAGAAGCGCAAACTCGAATTCCATTCCGTTTCTGCTGTTGCGGGAGATGGCGTGAAAGACTTGGTCCGATCCATGGCTGATGCGCTGGACAAGATTCCACGCCCGGCTCACGATCCGGCTCTGGATTCGCCACTCTTGCCTGTTGACCCCTCCGCCGTCGCCGCCGACAAAGAAGAACATTCGTGAGAGAATTGCTTATGTCGTGTCCGCTTTTGGTCCGATCCGGGCCGGCAGCACATTCTTGGGAGACTCATTGACCACAGCGCAAGCGCACCGCACCGCCGCAAAACATCAGCCTCGCAGCATCGGAATTTTCGGCGGTTCATTCGATCCCATCCATAACGGGCATCTTTCCGCCGCGCGCGCCGCGGACCGGCGTTTCAATTTTGACGAAATGCATTTCATCCCGGCGAGCCGGCCTCCGCACAAGCTGAAGCAGCACCTTGCTCCGTTTCCGCATCGCTATGCCATGGTCGCGCTTGCTTCCACCGAGCATCCGCACTTTGTTCCTTCGCTCGCCGAAGCCGGCGAGGATTTCAGCGGCACGCAACTCCACTATTCCGTGGACACGGTGCGGTATTTTCGCCATGTTTATCATGGTCACGGCGATCGCCTCTATTTCATCATCGGCGCTGACGCGTTTCTGGGCATCCCCATGTGGAAGGAATACGAATCGCTGCTCGGCCTCTGCGATTTCATCATCGCCAATCGCCCAGGCATCCGCACGGAAGCCCTGCGCCTGGTGATTCCACCGGACCTGATGGCCCGCGCGGATGTGAAAAAAGAGACTGACCCGCCTTCCCCGATCGTTGCGCAGCTGCACAAGACCAACGTTTATTTGCTCGAAAATGTGTCCAGCGAAGTTTCCGCGACTGATATTCGGCGCCGCCAGCAACGAGGCCAGTCCATCCATGGGCTTGTTTCGGCACGCGTCGAGGAATACATTCTCAAACAAGGCCTATACCGTTGAAATTTGAAAACTTGCCACCAGGCGTACGCCTCGCTGTCGAAGCTGCTCAAGAAAAGAAAGCCGCGGGCATCACCGTGCTCGATCTTCGGGGAGCGGGTGCTTTCACGGATTATTTCGTGGTGTGCACGGGCTTCAGCACGCCACAAGTGCAGGCTATCTGCACCGAGGTCGAGGGGCAGCTCCACAAGAATCTGCGCCGTTCGCCGCAGCATCGCGAGGGGCATCGCTCCGCCGAATGGGCGCTGCTCGATTTCGGCGGCTTTGTGGTGCACGTTTTCAGCGAGCAGGCCCGGCGCTACTACGATCTCGAACGTCTCTGGCGCGAGTCGCCCAAGCTTGATCTTCCCGATCAGCCGGATGGCCCGCATTCTGGGCGAGACTTGGCTGATTCTTCTTTCAGGCACGAACACTTTTCCGGCGATGCCGTTTCCAGCCAGCCACAGAGCGGTCGTTTTCGTCCATGACCGAGGAACGATTGCCGTGGATCACTGCCGATCCCGCATCGCTTCGTCTTTTTGAACTTGCAGAAAAAGTCGCCGTCGCTCCGGCCACTCTTCTAATCACAGGCGAAAGCGGCACCGGTAAAGATCATCTTGCGCGGCTCGTTCATGAACTCGGCCCGCGCCGCGACGCGCCATTTCTGAAAATCGATTGCGCCAGCCTTCCGCCGCAGCTTGTCGAAAGCGAACTCTTCGGCCACGAGCGCGGTGCGTTTACCGGCGCGGTCGAGCGCAAACTCGGCCGTTTTGAGCTTGGGGGCACCGGCACGATCGTACTGGATGAAGTTGCGGCGCTTTCACCGGGAGCGCAGGGCAAGTTGCTCCGCATTTTGCAGGAGCGCACATTCGAACGTCTTGGCGGCACGGAAACTCTGCGCATTGAAGCGCGGTTGATCGCCCTCACCAACGTCGATCTTCCCACCGCCGTGAAGTCCGGCAGCTTTCGCGAGGATCTTTATTTTCGGCTGAACGTGCTCACTCTCGAAGTTCCACCACTTCGCGAACGCCTCCCTGACATCCTGCCGCTAGCCGATCATCTTCTCGCTGTTCTTCGCACCATTCATGCGCGGCCGAGTGTCCAACTGAGCGATTCCGCGCGCCGTATGCTTGCCGCCTACGCCTGGCCCGGCAATATTCGCGAACTCCGCAATGCACTCGAGCGCGCGGTGGTTTTCTCGCGTCCCGGCCGCGGCACAGCAGCGACCAGGACCGACCTTCTCGAGCCGGAGAATTTTCCAGATAATGTTCGAGCCGCTGCTCCGGGTGCCGCCAGCCCCATCGCTGGACTTCGTTCTCTCGAGGAAGTAGAGCGCGAGGTCATCGCCGCCACTCTCGAAGCCACGCATTATCAGATCAGCCGCTCCGCCGAAGCGCTCGGCATCAGCCGTAAAACTCTTCTCGAAAAACGCAAGAAATACGGCTTGAAGTGACCATCCGATAAGGATGGTCATCCCGAGGAGCATCGCGACGAGGGATCTCTCTTTGAGCGATATAGAACTGTCATGAGAATTCACCTCTTGATGCTCGGCAAAACGCGGCGCCCCGAGATGCGCGCCGCCCTTGACGACTATGTGAAGCGCATCAGCCGGTCTTGTCCGATCGAGATCACCGAAGTCCGCGACGGCGCCGCCGCTGGTAAGAAGCTCGACGCCGACCGCGCCGCCATCGTCGTCCTTCTCGATGCCGCCGGAAAAAACCTCGATTCGAGCGCTCTCGCCAAGTGGCTGGGCGAACTTCGTGATCGCGGCACACGCGAACTCATCTTCCTCTGCGGCGATGCCGACGGCTTTCCGGACGGTCTGCGCCAGCGCGCTCAGCAGAAGCTTTCTCTCAGCGCCATGACTTTCTCCCACGAACTCGCCCGCGTAATGCTCGCCGAGCAACTTTACCGCGCCTTCGCCATCCTCTCCGGAAGCCCCTACCCGAAATAGCTCGCGTGGTGCAAACTAGGAGAACAATGTCCGTGCATATTTCACCTGACGCCAACCGGCCCTCCGCCACAATCGAAATCCCCCTCGAGAATCCTCTGCCCGATTACGACCTTCTCCAACTCGAGCAGCCCACGCCCCGAGACGTGGACGCGGTCCTGGTCTCGCAGGGATTCCGGGACCTGGTTGACGACGCCCGCGGTGTCCTCATGGACCTCCTTGCGCATCCTCCGTACCAAGCCAACTCTCCCGAGCACGCCAATCTCGATTTCACTCATTCGACGCCGCTGCCGCTCGAACTCACGCAGTTAACCGGCGCCATCTGCCCCGGCGGCGACGAAAGCTACCGCCCCGGCTTGTGGATTGTTCTCCAGGACCCTCACGCCAAGCTTGGGAACTCTCTTCCTTCTGCAACGCAGGACCGCATCGCCACCATCGCCGCCGAACTCGTCAAACGCCTCCAGCTTGCGTGAGGCGCCATGCTTCAAGTCACGCGCGACAAATTGCATCTCGCGCAAACTTGACCTTTTCTCGGCGACTCCGCAAACTCTAGTCTTTTCGCCGCCACCCGAAAGGCTCATCAAGTCGCAAGATCATGCCGGAAGAAAAAGGACTGCTCATCGTTTACACCGGGCCGGGCAAGGGCAAGACGACTTGTGCTCTCGGCACCGCATTTCGTGCTGTTGGCCAGGGCTTGCGCGTACTGATGGTGCAATTCATCAAGGGCTCTTGGCATTACGGCGAGCTCGACGCGGCCAAGATGCTTGGTGACGATAAGTTTGAAATTCGCCCTATGGGCCGCGGCTTCGTAAAAATCGGCGGCGCGGAAACCGATCCCGCGGATATCAAGCTGGCGCAGGAATGCTGGCAAGCAGGGCGTGACGCGATTTACAGCGGCAAGTACGATCTCGTCGTCCTCGACGAGATCAACTACACCATCAGCTACAAAATGCTAGACGCCGCCGAAGTTGTCGAAGCCCTGAAAAATCGGCCCGAGCGCGTCCATGTGATCTGCACCGGCCGCAACGCCCATCCCCAGCTCGTGGAGCTCGCCGACCTCGTCACCGAGATGCGCGAGGTGAAACACCCCTACACCAAGGGTATACTGGCCCAGCGGGGGATCGACTATTAGCCCTGTGAATATGGCTGCCACGCCGAGTTTTACTGGCCGGCAAAATTCCTTCTTTCACTTAGAACTTATTACTTATAGCTGAAAACTTTCTTTTATGGCCTGGTTCAAACGCGACAAAAAATCGATCGAGCAAACGACGCCGCCCGAGGAGCGCCGCGTGCGCACCGAAGGCCTGTGGGTCAAGTGC
The DNA here is from genome assembly GCA_041482215.1 of Candidatus Acidiferrum sp. Taxonomy (GTDB): domain Bacteria; phylum Acidobacteriota; class Terriglobia; order Acidiferrales; family UBA7541; genus Acidiferrum. The sequence goes on from JBGPDI010000009.1 coordinate 39,858, forward strand.
GAGTCTTGCCGCACCATCGTCTTCCGCAAAGACCTCGAAGCCAATCTTTTCGTCTGCCCCAAGTGCCAGTTCCATTTCAAAATGAATTCCACGCAGCGCCTCGAAATGCTGCTCGATGGCCGCTGGACGGAGCACGACGCGGGTATGACCTCCACCGACCCGCTCAAGTTTGTGGACACCAAGGCCTACGCCACGCGCCTGCGCGATGCCAAGAAAAAACTCGGCATGAACGACGCGGTGATCACCGCTGAGGGACAGCTTAGCGGCCGACCCGTCGTGATGTGCGCCATGGAGTTTGGCTTCATCGGCGGCTCGATGGGTGCGGTGGTCGGCGAAAAAGTGACGCGTGGCATCGAGCTCGCTATGGAAACGCGACAGCCATTTATCGCGATTTCCTGTTCCGGCGGCGCGCGCATGATGGAAGGCACCATCAGCCTGATGCAGCTCGCGAAAGTTTCCGCAGCGCTCGCGCGGCTCGACGACGAAAAGCTGCCTTACATTTCCGTACTTACCGATCCCACGACTGGTGGCGTTACCGCCAGCTTCGCCATGCTCGGCGATTTAAACATCGGAGAACCCGGCGCGCTGATCGGTTTCGCCGGCCCACGTGTCATCGAGCAAACCATCCGCCAAAAACTTCCCGAAGGATTTCAGCGCTCCGAATTCCTGCTCGAGCACGGCTTCCTTGACGCTGTCGTCCACCGCAAGGACTTGAAATCTTTCATCGCCAGCTCCCTCGATTTGCTCCTGAGCTAAGATGAATTACGATTCCTCGGTCCGCTACTTGCTTTCTCTCGGCCGCGAATTGGCCGCGCCCACGCAGGCTGCCGCCGCGAAGTTCGATCTCGAAAACATTACCGTTCTCGCTGAACGCCTCGGCCAACCACAGCGCGCCTATCCCAGCGCTCACATCGCCGGCACCAACGGCAAAGGCTCGACAGCAGCATTTCTTGAATCCATCCTCCGCCACGCGGGTTTTCGAACGGGATTGAATACCTCGCCGCACCTTGAAAGAATCAACGAGCGCATCCGCATCAATGGTGAAGAGATTGGCGACCAGGCCTTCGCGGATACCCTCACGCGCATTCAAGGCCTGATTGAAGAACTCCTCGCTGCCGGCAAACTGCGTGCGCATCCCACTTATTTCGAATGTGTGACCGCCATGGCGTTCGAACGCTTCGCCCGCGAGCGCGTAGAGTTCGCCGTCTTCGAAGTCGGTCTGGGTGGCCGCCTTGACGCCACAAATATTCTTGCGCCGGTCGTTACGATCATCACGCGCATCGATTTCGACCATGAAAACTTTCTCGGTCACTCACTGCGCGAAATCGCCGCCGAAAAAGCCGGAATCCTCAAGCCCGGTGTGCCCGCCGTCGTCGCCGAGCAGCACCCGGAAGCCCGCGAAGTAATTCTCGCTCGCGCCAAGGAAGTTGCCTGCCCAGTTATCGAGCCTGCGCAAATCTTTTGCGTCGATCGTGAGTCGATGCATAACGGTAGCGTCCGCGCTCGCCTGGTCGAAGTGGACTCCGGCAAGACCTTCGAAATCGCCCCAAGTCTTCCCGGCCGCTTCCAGTTTCAAAACGCACTGAACGCCCTCGCCGCCGCTCGTCTTCTCCAGAAGCGCGGCTTCAATATCTCTGATGAAGCCATCACTCAAGGCATCGCCAATACGGTTTGGCCCGGCCGGCTAGAAAAACTGCAATCCCATCCCGACGTTTATCTCGACGGCGCGCACAATCCCGGTGCAGCGCGCGAGCTCGCCCATTTCCTTGAAGTGAATTTCGCCGGCCGCAAAATCTTTCTGCTCTACGCCGCACTGCGCGACAAAGCCGTCGATGAAGTCGCCGGACTCCTCTTCCCCCACGCCACCGAAGTCATCGTGACCGCGCCCAACACCTCGCGTGCCATCTCTGCCGCGCAGCTCGCCGAAGTTATCGGCCATCACGCCGCGCACTACACAGTCATCCCCGATGCCGAGCGCGCCTTCGAACACGTCCTCTCGCAAGCTGCGCCCCAAGACGCCATATTCATCACCGGCTCTCTTTATCTAGTAGGTCAGCTCCGCCAGTATTGGAAAAGCCGCGTTCAGGTCCATACTCGATGATCGAAATCAAAAGCTGCGGACTTGTCTACCAGTGGGGGCACGATATATCGTGCCTTTGCGGTTTATGAAAACAATGATTGCCAAATCAAAGCGCAAATCGTCCCCCACTCATCCGCTCGTCGGCATCATCATGGGCTCCGGCTCTGACTGGGACACCATGAAGTTCGCCGCCCAGACGCTCAAAGCCCTCGGTGTTCCACATGAAACGCGCGTCGTCTCCGCTCACCGCACGCCCGATCTGCTCTTTAGCTATGCTTCCGGCGCCGAAAAGCGCGGTATTCAGGTGATCATCGCAGGTGCCGGCGGGGCCGCCCATCTTCCTGGTATGACGGCTTCCAAAACTGTGCTCCCCGTCCTCGGCGTTCCCGTGGAATCCAAAGCCCTCAAAGGGCTCGACTCGCTCCTATCCATCGCGCAAATGCCTCGCGGCGTTCCGGTCGGCACACTCGCCATCGGCATGTCCGGCGCGGTCAATGCTGCGCTCCTCGCCGCCGCCATTCTCGGTGTAAAGTTTCCTGCTGTCCGCAGAGAGTTGCGCAAATACCGCACCGAGCAAACCGGCCACGTCCTGGCGAATCCCGATCCCGCCACAGCCGCGGCGCCAAAGAAAAAAGGAAAGCGCGCGTGACCATCGGCATCCTCGGCGGCGGACAGCTCGGCTACATGCTCGCTCTCGCGGGCTACCCGCTCGGCTTGCATTTCCGTTTTCTCGATCCCTCGCCCGAAGCTCCCGTAGGCCGCATCGCCCAGCGCGTTACCGCCGACTACACCGATCAAGCCGCGTTGGAGAAATTCGCCAGCGGGCTCGAGCTAGTCACCTACGAATTCGAAAACGTTCCCGTCGAAGCCGCGCGCTTTCTTGCCGAGCGCGTTCCCGTTTATCCGCCGCCCGCGGCTCTCGAGGCCGCGCAGGATCGCCTCGCCGAAAAAGCACTCTTCCGCAAACTCGGCATCGCCACTACGGAATTCGCTCCCGTTTCGAACGCCAAAGAACTCGACGCCGCCATTAAGACGATCGGCCTTCCCGCCGTTTTGAAGACTTGCCGCATGGGATACGACGGCAAAGGGCAGTGGATTTTGCGCACCGCCGAAGATGTCGCGAAGGCCAAATCCGAATTGCCCGCCGCGCAGCTCATCCTCGAAAAATTCGTCTCCTTCACACGCGAACTCTCCGTCCTCGCCGTCCGTTCGCGCACCGGCGAAATCTCTATCTACCCCCTCGTAGAAAACCACCACCGCAGCGGCATCCTCCGACTCTCACTCGCACCCGCCCCGCGCCTCGAGCCCGACATTCAGCGGGTCGCCGAAAGAGCCGCCCATCGCATTCTCGAATCGCTGAAATACGCCGGCGTCCTTGCCATTGAATTCTTCGAACACCAGGGCGAACTCCTCGCCAACGAAATGGCTCCGCGCGTCCACAATTCCGGCCACTGGACCATCGAAGGCGCCGTCACCAGCCAGTTTGAAAACCACTTGCGCGCTGTCCTCGGCCTCCCGCTCGGTTCCACCGGACCCGCCGGCCACTGCGCCATGCTGAATCTCATCGGGGACCTCCCCGACTCCGCCGAAGTCCTTGCCGTTCCTGACGCGCACCTCCACCTTTACGGCAAATCTCCCCGCCCCGGCCGCAAGCTCGGCCACATCACCCTCCGTGCCGCCTCACCCGAACGCCTCGCCCTCCGCCTCTCCGAACTCCCCGCCTTCTTCCACCGCCCCGACTTCTGCCTCGACATCGCCCTCGCCCCCTCCTCCCCCCTCCGCGCCTGATCCGGTGCCAGCTTCGCTCCATCGCCCTTAGAGGCCGAGCCATGCGAGGTCCGGCCTAACGGTCAGGTTTCCCCGAGTTGCCGCACTCCTCGCCGGATGCTACGATTTGGTGTTCCATGACCTCTGCTAACCCCCAACTGAGCAGCGCCCATCGCCCCCGTGTGGGTATCCCCTGGCGTACCGCCCAGGAGCAGCGCGAGGGCACTCGTGACAAGCTGGACCTCTATTTCCAGGCTGTCAGAAAGGCTGGCGCGGATCCGCTGGAGGTTTCTCTGGAACAGTCTCCGGAACAGCTTGTACGCCAAATGGAAGAGCTGGATGCTTTTGTTTTGCCCGGCAGTCCTGCCGACGTGGACCCCAGCAAATATGGCGCGTCACGGCACCCCAAGACAAAGACTTTGGATCCGAACCGAGATGCCACCGACGAGGCGATTCTCTCTCATGCACTCAGAGCAGCTAAGCCGGTGCTGGCCATCTGTTATGGCTGCCAGATCCTTAACGTTCACCAGAAAGGCTCGCTGATTCAAGACATAGCAGATGTACGACCCGATCGACCTCTCGCCGTTCCACATGGAACTACCGATCTCGCGGCGGGAGCGCAGGGTGGCGATCAGCAACACGACGCGGTTTTGAGCGCCGGAAGCGTTCTCGAGCAGCTTGCCGAGTCGTCCATCGCGCACATCAACAGCAGCCACCACCAGGCCATCGACCAACCTGGAGAAAAGCTCCGCGTCACAGCGTACGCACCGGACGGCACGATCGAAGCCGTGGAATGGACTGGCGATTCCAACTGGGTAGTGGGTGTTCAGTGGCATCCGGAGCGCATGCCGGATGATCCTTTCGCGCAGCGACTGTTTCAGCAATTTGTCGCCGCAGCGCGCGCCCATGAGGCCGTAGCGCACAAGACGTAAGGCGGCCGTAGTTCTGATTTCCGTTTCTAGTTTCAAGTTTCTAGTTTTTCGATGACGGGGGATTCATGATTTCACTGGCAGGTAAGGCGGCACTCATCACCGGAGGTTCGCGCGGCATCGGCGCGGCATCGGTAAAGCTTTTCGCCCAAGCCGGCGCGGACGTGGTCTTCAACTACGTCAAAGCCAAGGACGCGGCGCTGCAGGTCCAGCAGGAAGCGGGCAAGCACGGCACGCGCGTGGAAGCCTTCAAAGCCGATGTCAGCAAGCACACTGACAATCAAAAACTCGTTGAACACACCATCGCGCGGCTCGGGCGTTTGGATATCCTCGTCGCCAATGCCGGCGTCTGGAACCTCGAAGATGCTCCCATTGAGAAAATGACCGAAAAGCAGTGGGACGACATGATTCGCATTAACCTCAAGAGCGTCTATTCAATCATCCACTTCGCCGTTCCGCAGATGATCAAGCAAAAGTCCGGCAAAATCATTCCTATTGCTTCCACGGCCGGGCAGCGTGGCGAATCCTTCCACACACACTACGGAGCATCAAAAGGCGGCATCATCAGCCTCACCAAGGGTTTGTCCACCGAGCTAGCACGCCACAATATTCTCGTAAACTCGGTCGCACCCGGCTGGGTCGCCACCGACATGTCCATGCCGGTGCTGGAGACGAAAGCCGGCCAGAAAATGGCCTCCACAGTAATTCCACTTGGCCGCGCCGCCACCGCCGAAGAAATCGCTGGCCCGATCCTCTTTGTTGCTTCAGACCTGGCCAACTTCATGACCGGAGAAATCATCAATGTAAATGGAGGTTCTGTCTTGTGCGGTTGAGGCCTGTCCAAATTGCCGCTGTCATTCTCTCGGCGATCTCGCTGTTCGTTCCGGGCGCCTTTGCGCAACGGGCCGATACGATGATGCCCGAGGCGAGCACCGCCAAAGGCAAAGAGATTCTCCGCGATCTCATCAATGGTTTCGGCGGCGCGGGTTACACCGAAGTACGCGAGAGCCTCTGCCAAGGGCGCCGCGCGATTTTTGGTCACAACGGTCAACTTACTGGCTACATCGATTTTGCCGAGTACCGGCGGCTCCCCGACAAAGTCCGCATGGAATACATCTCCAAGGGGCGCAACACGATTCTTGCCTCGTTAATTGGAATTGACGGTTTGGACTTCTCCCACGGAGGTATCGTCATCACGCTGTACAATGGCAACCAGGGCTGGACCTACGATCGCAGTGGCGTCACGGAAGCCCCCGCTACTTCCATCACTGATTTTCAGGAGCAGGTAAAAAGAAACATAGATAACCTGCTGCGCTTCCGCCTCAATGAGCCAGGAATGTCCATCCGCTTCGGTGGCAGTGACACCGTAGATCTTAAACGGGTGGATTGGGTGGAGTTGGTCGACAGCGGTGAACGCACCTTCCGTCTCGCCGTCGATCATTCCACTCATCTCCTCGTGCGCGCGGTGATTATCACCAAGGACGAAGAAACCAAGGAGATCGACCAGGACGCCATCATTTATTCGAACTACCAGTTGAAAAGCAGCGTGTGGGTTCCGCTTCAGGTCAGCCGCGAACACAACGGCCGGCGCGTTTCTCAGTTTTTCAACGATAGCTGCAAATTCAACCCCGGCTTCCCCGATTCCCTCTTCACCAAAGACTCACTCTCCAAGCACGGCTCCGACGAAGCTATCAAGAAAAGCAAAAATTGAATGAGTACGCAACTGAAAACTACCGTCTGGCGGATGACATGATTACTGAGAATAAAGATAACTCGGAAAAACGAGATCCGGAGGTGCTGTTTCAACTTGTTACATTTCCACCCACTTCTTGACGTACATAATATGATGTAACGGTTTAGTCTTAGAAAGTACTATGTTTAACGGTAGTTGCGGCCGGTTGTCCCTGGCATCGCAACTGCACCAAATAGGTCACTAGACCGCCTTTACAGGCTGGATCGCAGGTTTCGCGTTCGAATGAGGTTTACGATCGTGTCTAAGAGTGCCCCCATCTCCCGCACTCGTTGCAGCCGCATCGCTGGCTTCAGCATGGTCGAATTGATCGTCTCCCTCGCGGTATTGCTCATTTTGACGGCGATCGCGATACCTTCGCTGATGCGTTCGTTTCGAACGTACCAGCTGAATGACGCGGCATCACGCTTGGCAGACATGTTGAAATTCACGCGATTCGAAGCGGTGCGCCGCAACAAGCAGGTGTGTTTCCTGATGCAACAGAGCGGGTCCACTTGGATCATCGGGACGGACTCAAACTGCACAGGAACACTCGATGCGAACCGGAGGCAGGAGGTGATCGCGGGCTTCGCAACGCTTTTGCCCGCGGGTACGGCGCCAAGTCCCACTGCCATAAGTGCAGCCTTGAGCGGAGCCAGCCTTACGACTGAATCTGGCAGCAATGGGTCGGTTATCTTTGATGCGCGCGGCGCGATTCGCGTCGGCGGCACGGTGTCATCCAGCGTTTTTGTGTTTTACGTGGGTAGCGCGGCGGATCCGGAATTCGGATATCGCGCCGTGATCTTGCTTCCCGCCGGCAGTACGCAGATCTGGACCGCTCCAAGCGGGGGAACGTGGCAACAACTTAGCTGAGACACGAAGCCAGGGACAAAGATGCAGCACTCATGCACAAAACTTCGCGAAGGGGAAGAGGGCTTCAGCATCCTCGAGATGTTGCTTGCAACCATCATCTTGCTCGTAGGCCTTGTCGCAATCGCGCAGCTCGTGCCGGCTTCCATCCTGATGAACTATCGGAATCGCAACGATTCCGCCGCACTCGTCTTTGCGCAACGCGAACTAGACATGATGCTGGATCAGCCGCTGAGCGCAAGTTCCTTCACTGATCCGTACGGAGTTTACTGTCCCCTTTCAAGCACCTGCAATCTGGGAAACCCGGCGCAGCCGAATCAAATCGTGGGTAGCCCGGTCGTGGTCATCAATAATCAGGCGCTGATTGATTTCTCAGCCGGACTTCAGGCCGGCTACAGTTTTACCTATCAAGACCCCACGGATCCCAGTGGCACAACATATGACATGCGTTGGGCGGTCATCATTACCGTCAATGGCACCAACGTTTACAGCAAACGCATCATTCTGGGGGTGCGGCAGCAAGGCGGGAACGGCTATTTTCAACCCATCACACTCGATACGATGGTGCAGAAATGAAGCGGCCCTGGAGCAACCGGAAGCAGGAGGGCTTTACGCTGATCGAGTTGCTGGTCGCTTTGGGAATTTTTCTTCTTGTCACGGGTGCGGCGTTCGCCCTGCTAAGCTCTTCTCAACAACGGGCACGGACTGAATCCCAAGTGCTGACCTCTTTCCAGGAAGCCCGACTCGCACTGGACCAAATCGTGCGTGACGTAAATGATTCCGGATATCCGCCGCCTTCTTTCAACGATGGCGCCGCTGCGCATTTTGCGAGCACTCCTTTTGCCTGGAGTCCCAACTATACGATCCCGACTACCTGCCAAATCGGCATCACTTGCATAACGCCGGCCGATTTTGACATCATCATCGAGACTAACCCCAATCCGCAGGACTCCCCACCGCAAGTTGAATGGATTCGCTACCAGTTGCAAGGCACAACGCTCATGCGCGGAATGGCCCCCAGGTTGCCTAGCCATGACCCTGCCGTGGATACAGCACTCAACCTTGCGCCACTCGTCCAAAACGTTGTAAATAACGCTTCTTCAGGGCAGATTACACAATACCAGGCAATCTATCCGGGTATGTTCCCGAGTGGCAATCCCGTGCCGATATTTTCGTACACCTGTGATACGCCGAGTGCCCCTCAACCGCAGCCCCCCCCGTGTCTCTTGGCGGGAGCCGACAACAAACCGGCAAATATCAGGGATGTTACGGTGACCCTCATCGTTGCTGCTCCTCTTCCGGACGCAAGCACCGGCCAGCCTCGCCTCGTACAACTCATCGGGCGTGGTCGGCGAATTAATCCCAATCAGTATCAGTAGAGGTGCAAAGGATTGATATGAAAGTACGAAACATACTTAGAAGGCGGCGGACGGAAACGGGAATCGCCCTGCTCATCTCAATTTTCGTTTTGCTCTTAATCAGTGTGGTGGCAATAGCTTTGATAGTTGCTTCTGGGACGGAATCGGCCCTCGCTGGCAACTATCGCTCCTCAACCGGCGTCTACTACGCAGCACTCTCGGGCCTGGAAGAAGCACGCGGACGGCTGCTGCCGAAGAATCCCAGTTCTTTCAAAAGCACCGCCGGAAGCTTTCTGCCTGCACCGGGTGCCACTCTGACCATCGGTTCAGTCGCGTATGTTTTGAATCCTGGTCCAACGGAGTCTTCTGGCACCCTACTCACCACTTACGCGGACACGCAATACGACACGGAGTTCGGTTCCGGTGCCCTCGCAAGCGCGGCCGTCACGACTACCGACTCAGTCTGGAACAGGAGCCCCCTGAACGCTTTGAACGTCCCCGGTCCTCTCTATAAATGGGTGCGTATCAACGCGGTATCGGAAAAATCCATGAACATCGATGTCGATGCAGACTCTCTTGCGGACTCGACCACTCCGCTGTACTACGACGGCACCCACTTCAGCAATAGTTCGTCTGCAGGCCCGCAGGTCTTGGAGATCACCGCGTTTGCAATGCTGCCCAATGGCTCACAAAAGATTCTCCAATACCAAGTCGCATCGACGAAGAGCTTGTCTTTTGGCGCGGCATTCAATTTGGCTGGCACCAATGTGACCTTCGATTATCCGAATTACGGCGGCCCTCCTAATGGTTCCTATCCTTTCAAGGTGGATGGGACCGACGTTGATTGCAACGGTCTTCCAACGGCGAATCCATCTGTCCTCGGCCTGGGATGGACCGACAGTCACCAACCTTCCTACGGAAGCAATGGTCCGTTCATCGCGCCGTCTTCGAGCTATCTCGGGAGTGGCCCCAATCCGAGCATCGGCAATGACACCGCGACGCTATCGCCGACATTTCAGACCCCAGCCCAAGTGGAGGCATTCATTCAGCAATACGGGTCCGATCCCTCGACGGTGAGTGTTAGCGGCCCGGCCTCAAATGGGACGCTGACAGCGGCGGCACCGTCGATGTCAGTGTCGAATCCGGTGACTATTCTGGTTGACGGGGACCTGACTCTGAGCGGGTCGTTCACCGGATACGGGATGCTTATCGTAACCGGCAATTTTCAGTACACAGGTGGCACCAGTTGGGACGGAATTGTCCTGGTAATCGGCCTGGGAACAGCAAAAGAAGTTGGTTCAAGTGACAATGGCGGTAAATTCAGGGGCGCCGTTGTTTTGGCCAAATCGCGCCACTCCGACGGCACGGTCATTTCTGGAACAAATTTGGGTTCTTCCAACATCGATTTCAATAATCCTAATGGTAGCAGTTTTTATTACAGCACCTGCTGGATTGACGCTGCACTTCCACCAGGTGGCTACAAGGTTCTTTCCTTTCACGAAATCTCTCAGTGAGAGATTCTTCGCCCGTGTCTATTCATCCGGCTCCAAGATGTTTCTCGATTCGATAAGCGAAAGTTTCTTGCCCCTGCCTCATCCCTTCATTGCAGCGTAGAGTGAATAGCAGGCAAGCTCTTGGGGACTTGCACATGAAACGCTCTCTTCTTACTGTTTTATGTCTGATATTTTTGTCGATCGAAGCGGCTCACGCGCAAGACACGGCTGCCACGCAGAATACCGACGTGTGGCTTCCCGGCAAGACTTGGGCACTGGAGCTGGACGGCAGCGGATTTACTACCCGCGACAATGAAATTCAGCCGGATGGGCGGCGCTACTTTCTTGCGGAGAATGCCAAGACGCGGATCATCGTATCCGTCTTTCTGGAGGCTTCCAAAGAACCGGCACAAACGGGGGAATGCAAACACTCTCTGGAAGAGAAGGCCAAGAGCAATGCGTCGCTGGCTTCCGCTCGCTTGCGAGGAATCGAATATCGCGACAGCGGGGAGCTGCAGATTCTTGAATTTGTGCTGCCGGAATTCGACGGCGTTCCCAAGAATCAGAAGAATGTTTTTGGATGTTTGATCAAAGACGACGTCTTCGTGTACATCCACATTTCGAAACTGTTCTTCAAGCCTTCCGACCAGCCTTCGTTCGATGCTCTGCTCCAGTCGATCCACATTGTGCCGAAGGATGCCTCGGATGCGCCGGCGCTCACCGGGAACAGCATAGTGCTGTTTCGAGAGGGCAGCCGTTACTTCCTCGGACATCAGTTTCGGGAAGCGATCTTGCCGTACAAGCAGGCAATGGAAATCGAAAAGAGCACGCCTACATTGGAGAAAAATCAGTGGCGGGCGCTGATCGACAATCTCAGCATCGCTTACGGAATTACCGGCGACTTGAAGCGAGCTCGGGAAACCTTGAACTACGGCGTGTCCAAAGATCCTGATTACCCGAACTTCTATTACAATCTGGCATGTGTGACCGCTGAAAAAGGCGATGTTGCGGGCACGGAAACGAATTTGAAGCTGGCATTCGAACGCCGTGAAAATGTTATTCCGGGAGAGGTGTTTCCCGACGCCCGCGTGGATGATTCGTTTCAGAAACTCCTCCAGCAAAAAGAATTTCGCCAATTCCTCAATTCTCTCTACGGCCCGACTCAGTAGCTCCCTCTCAGGACTGTGATTTTGGCGCTCGGAGTCGCGGGGCGCTATAATGGGCGGATGCGGAATCACCAGGAAAGTACGCAGATGCACGGCACCACGGTACTATGCGTGCGCAAGGACAACAAAGTGGTGCTCATTGCCGATGGCCAGGTGACCATGGGCGATCATGTTATGAAGCACACCGCGCGGAAGACGCGGCGACTCTACAACGACAAGGTCGTGGCTGGCTTCGCAGGCTCGACAGCGGATGCGATTACCCTTTTCGAACGGTTCGAAGGGAAGCTGCAGGAATTTTCTGGAAATTTGCAGAAGGCGTCGGTGGAGCTGGCAAAAGAGTGGCGCAAGGATCGCGCGCTGCGCCATCTGGAAGCGCTGCTCATCGTTGCCGATACCAAGGGGACTTTCATTTTGTCCGGCAATGGGGATGTGATTGAGCCGGACGATGGTCTAGTGGCGATCGGTTCGGGTGGAACTTACGCCCTGGCGGCTGCGCGGGCGCTTTTAAAGCATTCGAAACTTACCGCGAAGGAACTGGCTATGGAGGCCATGCGCATCGCCAGCGAGATTTGCATTTTCACGAACGCCAATTTTACAGTCGAGGAACTCTAAGGGTCGGGCGTGAAAGCACGCCATAGTGGGTTCGCGCATCAAAGGAATTGAGCAATCCATGACGAGTAAGTCTGAAAAAGATTTGATCTATTTGCCGGGCGGCAACGGCGCTGAGCCGGTTGAGGGGCAAGAACTTCTTCCCGCGCTTGATGACATGACGCCCCGGGAAATTGTGGCCGAGCTCGACAAATATATCGTCGGGCAGGGTGCGGCGAAGCGCGCTGTTGCGGTCGCCTTGCGCAACCGCGTCCGGCGGCAGAAGCTTCCTCCTGAAATCGCCGAAGACGTTCTGCCCAAGAATATTTTGATGATTGGTCCTACCGGCGTGGGGAAAACGGAGATTGCGCGGCGGCTGGCGCGGCTGGCTGGTTGCCCGTTCGTCAAGGTCGAAGCTTCGAAGTACACGGAAGTCGGCTATGTGGGTCGCGATGTGGAATCGATGGTACGCGATCTCGTGGAAACTTCCATTGACATGATCCGCGAGGAAAAACTGGACGAAGTCGCGGACCGCGCCGAGCAAGCCGCGGAAGAACGCGTGCTCGATCTCCTGCTCCCGCCATTGCCTCCTGCCGTACCAGGAACTCCGGAGACCGAGATTGCGGCGCAGCGCGAACAGACTCAGCGTACGCGCGAAAAGCTGCGGCTGCAGCTTCGTGAGGGAAAGCTCGATCAGCGCATGGTGGATTTGGAAGTGCGTGAGCGGGCAATGCCGCCGTTCGAAATCATCTCCAATCAAGGCGTCGAGGAGATGGACGTCAATATCAAGGACATGCTCTCCGGCATGTTTGGGCAGCAGAAGAAAAAGCGCAAGATGAGCGTCGCCGACGCTTTTGAATACTTGATTCAAGAAGAAGAAAACAAACTGCTGGATATGGACCAAGTGACGCGCGTGGCGGTGGAGCGCGCGGAGCAGATGGGCATTATCTTTATAGATGAAATTGATAAGGTGGCGGGCCGCGAATCCGGCCACGGTCCGGACGTCTCGCGCGAAGGAGTGCAGCGGGACATTTTGCCGATTATCGAAGGCACGACCGTCAACACGCGCTACGGCATGATTCGAACAGATCACATCCTGTTCATCGCGGCCGGCGCGTTTCACGTGACCAAACCGTCCGATTTGATACCGGAGCTGCAAGGGCGGTTGCCAATTCGCGTGGAGCTCCAATCGCTGAAGGAAGAAGATTTCATTCGCATTCTGACGGAGCCGAAGAATGCGCTCCTGAAGCAGTACGTCGCGCTGCTGGAAACGGAAGGCGTCAAGCTTAACTTCACCGAAGATGCGGTCGCGGCCGTCGCCAGGTTTGCCACCAGCGTAAACGAGCAGACCGAAAACATCGGCGCGCGCCGGCTCCACACCATCCTCGAAAAAGTTCTCGACGAGATTTCGTTTGAAGCGCCCGACCTCAAAAAGAAGAACGTGAAGGTGGACGCCGCGTATGTCACCAAGCAGCTTGCGGACATCGTGAAGAACCAGGATCTGAGCCGCTACATTCTGTAGTTGCTGAAATTGGAAAATGGAACATAGAAAAGGGACGGCCTTTCACAGTAAAAAACGCCGCGCGCAATACTCCACCATTTCCGGTTTTCTTTTTTACGTTTTCTTGCTTTCCATTGGCTGTGGGGCTCCTGGCGAGCCGACTCCGCCTTCGCCGCCAGTTCCTGTGGCAATTAGGGATCTCGCTGGGCGCCAAGCTGGCGACGGCGTCGAACTTTCCTTCACTCTTCCATCGCGGTCCATCTCCGGCGAAAAACTTGCGGCGACTCCTGCGGTGGAAATTGTTCGAGGCGCGGTGAAGGCCGACGGTTCGGCGGACGCAAAATCTTTCAGGGTCGTTTACACCATTCCCGGCGCGCTCGTGGAGAGTTACCGCGCGGAGGGGCGCGTGCGATTCACGGATCCTATCGCGCCGGAAGAAACCAAGACTCACCCCGGCGGCGCGGTCGCGTACATCGTTCGAACGCGTGCTTCGCAGAAACGTGCTTCCGGTGATTCGAATGCCATCTCGGTGCGGTTGTTTCCAGTTCCGGCTCCTATTGCCTCAGTCGAGGCTCGCGTCACGGAGACCGCGATCGAATTGACCTGGCCGGCGCCGACCAGCGCTGCAGCAGGGGAACCGGCTTCTGCAATCACGGGCTATCGAATCTATCGGGCGGAAATTCATGCTTCGGCTGCTACTCCATCGCCGCAAGCTGCTCCGCAGGGCAAGTTGGAATCAAATGCTGCGCCGCTTGCTTCGACGGAGACTAGCAACTACCGCGACACCTCCTTTGTATTCGACCAGACCTATGTTTATGTCGTGCGCAGTGTGATCCAAATCGAAGGCCAGGAGCTGGAGTCTTCTGACTCGCAGCCTGTAACGGTTACACCGCGCGACACTTTTCCTCCAGCGGCTCCGCAAGGATTAGTTGCCGCGTTGCTTCCCGGGGCAGCTCCGGGCACGGTGCTTGTCGATCTTTCGTGGTCCATCAACCTTGAAACGGATTTGGCGGGGTATCGCGTCTATAGAAGTGAGCAGGAGGGCACGCGAGGCCAGCTTCTCTCCCCGGATTTGTTGCCCACACCTGCAGTTCGTGATACGTCTGTACAGCCTGGCCATCGCTATTGGTACAGTGTGACCGCGGTAGATCGCGCGGGAAATGAAAGCGCGTCCGGCGCACCCGTCGTCGTGGACGTCACGCAACCATCGCCATAAGTCCTGGTGCATATTTCTCATGCCAACCACTAAGCGAGCTAACTTACGATGAAAATTTGTCGCTATGTGATGCACAAAGCTGCAGCCGCGGAAGCTCCTTCGCCGCGCTATGGGGTGATTGAGGGCGAGAGTGTTATCGAAATGTCCGGCGTACCTTGGGGGCAGTGGACTCGCTCCGCGCATTCCTCGCGACTAGCGGATGTTCGGCTGATTGCGCCGGTCGAGCCAACGAAAATTGTTTGTATTGGGCGTAATTACGCGGCGCACGCCGCGGAGCTTGGCAACGAAGTTCCGAAAGAGCCGCTGATGTTTCTCAAGCCGCCTTCTTCCGTCATCGGGCCGGAGGAAGGGATTGTTTTGCCTAAATATTCGCAGCGCGTGGAACACGAGGGAGAGCTTGCCCTGGTAGTCGGGCGGCGCTGTTCGCAGTTGCGTGACGGCGACGACGCATTGTCCTTTGTGATGGGTTACACGTGCCTCAACGACGTTACGGCGCGCGACCTCCAGAAAAGCGATGTTCAATTTACACGTGCCAAGGGGTTTGATACGTTCTGCGCTATTGGGCCGCACATTGAAACCGAACTCGACGCGTCCGACGTGCTTGTCGAGACTCACGTCAATGGCGAGCTGCGCCAGTCTGGCGTTACTTCGCTGATGATTTACTCGCCTGCGTTCCTGGTCCGCTGGATTTCGCGCATGATGACGCTGATGCCGGGCGACGTGATCGCCACCGGTACGCCCGCTGGAGTTGGCCCGCTGGTCGCGGGCGACACGGTGGAGGTCAGCGTTGCCGGTGTTGGCGTGTTGCGCAATCCGGTGCACGCTCCGCAAGCGTAGTTTCACGCAAGCCAAACGGATTCGGTAGAATACTCATAAGTGGGGCATCGGCGGATATGTGTCCTTCCGCGCGCCGTGCGCAATCCCACCGATCTAAAACTATTACGGAGTCTGTTCCTTGAACGCTTTGTTTGCTGATTGGAAGCTGGTGCTCGCCATGGGCGGCGCGCTGATTGCCGCGCTGGCGATGATTGCTTACGCGTTTTTTCGCCCGGCTGTGGATCCTCAAGAAGAGGAACGCAAGCGGCGGCTGCATCTGAACCAGATCGGGCGGATTGCGGAAGGGCAAATAGTCGAGCTTGTCGAGCATCCGCCGGAATCGAAGGCGGCGCGCAAAGGATTGTTCGGTGCGGGAGCGCGCCCGCTTGCGGACATGCGTCCGCGACATCTCGTTTCCTACAGTTATTTGATTTCCGGCGTTACGTATCACACCGCGCAGGACATCACGGGTCTGGAAAGCCAGATTCGGCTGGAACGCCTCGTTGCAGGCCAACCGGCGAGCATTAAATACGATGCCTCCAATCCAAGCGATTCGATTTTGGTCGCGGACGACTGGTCCGGGTTACGCTGAGCTTCGAAACGTCTGCAAGGATTTTGTGGGGCAAATGGGGAGAGCTTCATCGTTCTGATTTCCCTCCGGTTGCGCTATCCTTCTCCCAGCCGCTTCAGGGCGGCCCAATTCCAGTCCCATGAAAATGATTGTCGCTTCCGTCCTGACTACCATCTTGATCGTGGCGTTAACGCTTGGCGCTATGTTCATCCTTGTTCAGGCAACGGAATACGTGACTTCGCTCGAATATCCTCTCCAGCGCGCTGCGGCTATGGGCGCGGAATTACTCCTCGGCGTCGTGTTGCTGCTTGGAACCGTGTGGATCGCCACGCATCTGGCGGTTCGCATTTTCAGCCCAAAGGAATCTCCTTCCGAGGGAGGACCTGTTGTCTGAGACCAAGCCCAGTTTGGTTCCCGAAGACAGACATCGCGATCGCAAGGAAGAGCTCCGCCGCATTTCCGAGGAAGCCGAAGCGGGCGGCGGGCCAGAGCGCCGCGAGCGCGAGCACAAAGCTGGCAAACTCACAGCGCGCGAGCGCATCCATCTTTTGCTGGACGAAGGCACATTTGAGGAGCTGGACAAGTTTGTCCGTCACCGCTGCGTTGATTTTGGAATGCAAGAGCAGCGCCCCGCGGGAGATGGCTTTGTTACGGGATTTGGCCGCATCGATGGCCGATTAGTTTATGTTTTCGCGCAAGACTTCACCGTTTTTGGCGGTTCGCTATCGGAAACCAACGCGCTGAAAATCTGCAAAATCATGGATTTGGCGATGCGCTCGGGGGCCCCGGTCATCGGCCTCAACGATTCCGGAGGCGCGCGCATTCAGGAAGGCGTCGCTTCGCTTGCGGGTTACGCGGATATTTTTTTGCGCAACACGCTGGCCAGCGGAGTGATCCCGCAGATCAGCGCGATCATGGGGCCGTGCGCGGGTGGCGCGGTCTATTCGCCGGCCATCACCGATTTCATTTTCATGACGCGCGAAACTTCGTACATGTTCGTCACCGGACCTGATGTCATCAAGACCGTCACGCACGAGGAAGTCACGAAGCAGGAACTCGGCGGCGCGATGACCCACAACGCCACCAGCGGCGTGGCTCACTTCGTCTCGCGCGACGATGCCGACTGCCTAGCCATGATTCGTGAGTTGATGAGTTTTCTCCCCTCAAACAATTTGGAAGATGCGCCGCGCCGCGCAACCTCCGACCCGCCCGGCCGCAGGGAGGAATCCCTCAATACTCTCGTTCCAACCGATACTCAGACGCCTTACGACATCAAAGATGCCATTCACTCGATTGTGGACGATGGTTTCTTCTTCGAGGTCCACGAACATTTCGCGAAGAATCTTGTCGTGGGCTTTGCGCGAATGGACGGCCGCCCGGTCGGCATTGTCGGCAATCAGCCGGCGTTTCTGGCTGGAGTTCTCGATATCAATGCTTCCGTAAAGGGCGCGCGTTTCGTGCGTTTCTGCGACGCCTTCAATATTCCGCTGATCACGTTTGAAGATGTTCCTGGTTTCCTTCCCGGTACGCAGCAGGAATTCGGCGGCATCATCCGGCACGGCGCAAAACTGCTCTTCGCATTTGCGGAGGCTACCGTTCCGAAAATTACCGTGATTACGCGCAAGGCCTATGGAGGCGCGTACTGCGTCATGGCTTCGAAACACATTCGAACGGATGCCAACTTTGCCTGGCCCACCGCGGAAATTGCCGTCATGGGGCCTGAGGGCGCGGTGGACATTGTTTACAAGCGTGAGTTGGCGAAAGCTCCCGAATCCGAACGCGAAAAGCTCCGCCAGGAAAAAATCGCCGAGTTCCGCGAACGCTTTGCCAATCCTTTTGTCGCCGCCGAACGTGGCTACATTGATGCGGTCATCGAGCCCGCCGATACCCGGGTGCGCATTATTACGGCGCTTCGCGCTCTAGAAAACAAACGCGACACGAATCCAAAGAAAAAACACGGCAATATCCCGCTATAGTTGTAGGGCAATCGGAATTAGATCGAGACTATTTCAGCAAATACTCCTGCAAAAACTCCACGGTGGCGTAAAACTGAAAATCCTGGTTAGGCTTTTTGCGGTAGCCGTGGCCTTCGTCCTTGGCAATCAAGAGCCACACTGGCGTTCCCTGTTTCTTAAGCGCATCGGCGATCTGCTGGGATTCGCTCACTGGCACGCGTGGATCGTTCTTTCCTGCGATCACGAACATGGGCTTCTTGATCTTTTCGATGTTATTCATTGGCGCGATTTTCTCGAGGAATTCGCGCATCTTTGCGTCGCGCTCGTCGCCATATTCCACTCGCCGCAAATCGCGCCGGTAGGCCTCGGTGTGCTCGAGGAACGTTACCAGATTTGACATGCCCACGATGTCCACCGAGCAGCGAATCCGGTCACTGTAAAACGTCGAGACCGCGAGCGTCATGTGCCCACCGTAACTTCCGCCGGTTACGGCAATCCGATCGCTATCCAGTCCTGGCTGCACTGCAATCCAATCGAACAGCGCGTTGATGTCCTTGTAGGTGTCCTCACGTTTGAATCCGTTATCGAGTAGTGAGAAAGTCTTCCCATAGCCCGTGGACCCGCGTACGTTCGGATAAATCAGCGCGATTCCCAGTTCATTCAGCAGATAGTTGCTGCGCCCGAGAAACGTGGGTTGCGATTGTCCTTCTGGCCCGCCGTGAATTACTACCAGCACCGGCCGTTTCCCGGAGAATTGTGCGGGTGGCTTGTACAAAAACCCTGAAATCATCTTCCCATCGAAACTCTTCCATCTTACTAACTCGGCTTGCGGAAACGCCTCGGTCTTGAACGCCGTTTCGCTCGTCGTCCACCGCTCCACTTTTGCCGTTGCGACGTCGAGCGAATATACATCTCCGGGTCCGCGCGCATTGTTAAGCGAGAACCCGAGCTCATGTCCATTTTGATGCCAACGGATAGCACCAATCACGCCTACTGGTAACTTAGGAAGAGGTGTTTCCGCGTTGTCTTTAGTTCTTCGGACGTGAACGACGCTAAGTCCGTCCTCGTCCTTTACGTATGCAATGAGTTGGCCGTCATGTGAAAGATCAAATTGCTCAACATCCCACCTTGAATCTGGGCCGCTAAGTAAGTACTTAACCTCGTTGCCCGACAGGGACAAATAAGCCAAGTTCAAGTATTCGGAGCCGCCATCTTCTGCCAAGTAAATGCCCTTGCCGTCTCTGGCAAAGCGCGCTGCACCAATGCCCACTTTTTCGCCGCCAGACATGCCGCCGGGTTGCAACCTCGATTTGTCGCCGATCTTCGTATCCACCAGCCACAAATAAGCTTCGTTTATTGAGATTTCTTCTTTGAGCAGAATCTTGGTGTCATCCGGCGACCAGTCCTCGGGACCCCAACCTCCGCCATCCAGCTTTGTGAGCAGATGATCGCTCTTCGGATCACTTGGATTCATCACCCACAAATCAGTATCTTTTCCCGTGCGCCGCGTGGACATATAGGCTATTTGGTCGCCACTCGATGACCACGGTCCCGCCAAGTTCCGCGATTTCCCATCTGTCAGCAGCGTCACGTCTCCGGTGGCCACGTCGTAGCGGTAGAGCTGAAACCACTCTCCACCGCCGATATCTTTCGCAAACACGATGTAGTCGCCGCCATTCGGATGAAACCGTCCGCCGCCAACGGAGTCCGCGAAAAACGTTAATTGCTGGCGCGCTCCACCCGGCGTTTTCACGAGATGAAGTTGCGGTGTCTCCGCAAATCGCGTTGCAATTAGCATCTCGCGCCTAATGGGATGCCAATCCGCCAGACTGGCGCCGCGATACCATCCATATCGCCCTGCTGTCTCGGCCAGCGACGAAGGAATTTTCGGAACGCCATCGACAATCAGATTGTCCGCGGGCGCAATGACAGTTTCTTGAGCCGGTGCGCCAGCAGGAAAGAGCAGCATCCCAGAAAGGATTAGAATCAATTCCTTGGTCATCATTTTCCCTCACCCGCGAATTTGCCGTTTATTCTTACACCGCAAACGATTAGACACGCAAGCCGAAGCGTAAGCGTCGGCCCGCTGTGGCACATGCTAAAATTCCGCTGCACGCAAACCAAGCATGTTCCGGAAAATCCTGATCGCCAATCGCGGTGAGATCGCCGTGCGCATCCTGCGCGCCTGCCGCGAGCTGGGCATCCGCTCGGTTGCCGTTTTCAGCGATGTCGACCGCAAATCATTGCACGTTCGACTTGCCGATGAAGCGTATCCCATCGGCCCGGCACCCTCCCGCGAAAGTTATCTCTGCATTGACAAGCTCATGGACGTCGCGCGGCGCGCGGGCTGCGATGCTGTACATCCGGGCTACGGATTTCTCGCGGAAAACGCTGCGTTGCCTCGTGCTTGCACCGAAGCGGGGATTACCTTTATCGGGCCTTCGGCGGAAGCCATGGAGGCTCTGGGCTCCAAAACTGCTGGCCGTCAGCTTGCCCGGCGCGCGGATGTTCCCACAGTTCCAGGGACGAACGAGCCCATCGAAAAACCGGCCGAGGCGAAGGCCTTGGCGCAACGCATGGGTTATCCCGTACTTTTGAAAGCTGTTTCCGGTGGCGGCGGCAAGGGTATGCGGTTGGTTCCCGGCGACGCCGAATTCGATTCCGCGTTTCGCGATGCTTCTTCCGAAGCCATGAATGCCTTCGGCGATGATCGCCTTTACCTCGAAAAAT
The DNA here is from genome assembly GCA_041482215.1 of Candidatus Acidiferrum sp. Taxonomy (GTDB): domain Bacteria; phylum Acidobacteriota; class Terriglobia; order Acidiferrales; family UBA7541; genus Acidiferrum. The sequence goes on from JBGPDI010000009.1 coordinate 60,627, forward strand.
ATCTGGACCGCCCTCATCACGTGGAAATTCAGATTTTTGCGGATGCTCACGGCCGCGTCGTTTCTCTTGGCGAACGCGAATGTTCGGTGCAGCGGCGCCATCAAAAAGTGATCGAGGAAGCTCCTTCGCCAATCGTTACACCTGACCTGCGCAAGAAGATGGGTGAAGCGGCGGTGCGGCTTGCGCGATCTGGCGGCTACGTCAATGCCGGCACGGTGGAATTTCTAGTTGATACCGACCTCAATTTTTACTTCCTGGAAGTGAATACCCGATTGCAAGTCGAGCATCCCGTCACCGAGCAGGTTACCGGGCTCGACTTGGTGAAACTTCAAATCGCCATCGCCGCTGGCCATAGGTTGCCATTCGCGTGGGAATCCATTACGCCACGTGGACATGCCATGGAGGTTCGTCTCTACGCGGAAGACCCCGACAATAATTTCTTTCCATCACCCGGAAAAATAATTTCGCGCAACGTTCCGAGCGGTCCGGGGATTCGCCTCGACGACGGCGTCTACGAAGGCTGGACTGTCCCAAACGATTACGACCCGCTTCTCAGTAAGCTCATCGCCTGGGGCAACAGCCGCGAGGAAACCATCGCCCGCCTTCGTCGCGCCCTCGAGGAGTACACCGTCACCGGCATCAAGACCAACGTCGGTCTTTTTCGCCGCATCCTTCTTGAGCCCGATTTTCTCCGCGGCGAGATTCACACCAAGTGGCTGGACGAACTGCTTCACCGCCGGCGCTCTTCAGACTCTCCAGAGGGCGAAAACCACTCGAGTAGCTCTGCCTCCGATGCCGCCGCTATCGCCGTCGCAATCTGGCAAGCCAGCCACACGAACAAACACTCTTCACAGCCAGCGTCTTCCGCAGATCAACCTGCTCGCTGGAAGCTCGAAGGCCGCCGCGAACAATTGGACCGCAAACCATGAAATTCGAAGTCCAACTCACATCTGCTGTCGGAGAAAAAACACGCGTCGTTGAACTCGAACGGGATGGTGCCGGATGGCTTATCAGTTTGGATGGCCGGCCCATCAACGCAGATACCGTCGAAATCGCTCCCCACACAATTTCCATCTTACTTGACGGCCGGAACTTCGAATTCAGCGTGATGCAGTCCGCTGACGGAAAACTGAACCTCCAGACTGGCGGACAGGAATTCACCGCCGAAGTCATTGACCCGCGCGCATGGAGCGGCCGCCGTCACGGTCACGTCGAAACAGAAGGCCGCCAACAAATCCTCGCGCCCATGCCCGGCAAAGTAGTGCGCCTACTCGTCAAAGCAGGAGACCACGTCGAAGCCGGACAGGGGCTGTTGGTTGTTGAAGCGATGAAGATGCAGAACGAAATCCGCTCGCCTAAGAGCGGCACTGTCGAACGCGTCCTCGCCAGAGAAGGCCAGCCCGTCAACGCCGGCGAAATCCTCTGCGTGGTTGTCTAGGCCTTAATTCGTTTGAAGAATTTCGGTCTGAAATAAAATAAGCGGTTTGGAATTGCAGCGGGAAGAAACTTCGTCAGTGCCCGATGGAACGTTGCGGCATGACCGTCTTTGCGGCGTCCGGCAATTTTCCTGCGGCTTCCATCACCTGCTCGGCGAGGTAGTTGGACACCCGCGCGCCATCGCGCGCTATCGCCAAATACGAAGACCGCAGCAGTTGTTCCTTGCGGTTGCGCAGCGTGTCGCGGATGGTTTGCTGCACCTGAGGGTCGCTGATTCCGCGCAGCCCAGGTGACTCGCGAGTGATCAACTTGAGGATTCGATAGCCTTCCTTCAATTGAATAGGCGGGCTAACCTGTCCCGCTTTCAATCCGACCACAACCTTTTTCAGCGCGGGATCCGATTGGTTCAGCGCCGATTCCGGCACGTATCCCAGATCGCCGCCCGTGCCCGCGGTATTCATGTCTTCGGAATAATCCATCGCCAATTGTCCGAAGTCCGCGCCGCTATTCAGCCGGTCCATCAACATTTTGATCTTGCGCTGGGCTTCAGCTTCGTTGGTGGCGTCGTCGTTCTTGCGATTGCGAATCTGAGGTTCTTTTCTTGGCGTGACGACAATTTGCGCGATGCGGTACTGCGGCTCTGCTACGTTGAACTGCGCTTTGTTCGAATTGTAAAAATCCGTGACGTCCTGGTCGGTGATGGCAATCTTCGCCACGACTTCGCGGTTCAGCAGTTTCTGGATCGAAAGCTGCCGCCGCAAGTCGCCCTTTAGGTCATCCACTGAAACTCCGCGATCCTTGAGCTGCCGCTGGAATTCGTCTTCAGTGTAGGGGCTCTTCAACTCGGTGAATTTGTCTTCCACTTCGCCGTCGCTGGCTTCCAGGTTCAGCTTTTTTGCTTTTTCGAGCAGGATCTCGTTGTTGATCAACTCATCCAGTACGTTCAGTTTCAAAGAGAGTGCTTCTTCCTGCGAAGGCTCTTGCCCCTCAGGGTTAACGCGTGTGCGATAGTACTTGTCCACTTCCGCGCGCTTGAGCTCTTTCCCGTTCACGACCGCCCACACGTCGGGCGCATGCTGCACTGGCTTGTCGCAGCCGGCCGCTGCCAGTAGCACAATCGCCGCCATCGGCAAAAATGCTACGGCACGCTTCACTCTTTTTGAGTGCTCCATCGGATGCCCCACGAATCGCAGGTTCGCAACTGTGAATTTCAAGGTTGGAGGCTCAGGCAGCTTTCTTTACCTTGCCGGCGCGGATGCACGACGTGCAAATCCGGACTTGCTTCCTCACGCCCGCCACGACCGCGCGCACGCGCTTCAAGTTTGGATTCCACCGGCGCCGCCGGGTGTTGTTTGCGTGGCTAACCACGTTTCCGTAGTGCGGCCCTTTGCCGCAGAAATCACACTTCAGTGCCATTTTTCTTCCCACTCAATCTTTTATTTGAGCCTGGATTCATTGCTTAGAAAAGTCGCAAAACCAAGCTCCTTATTCTAGCAGACAGTCCACCCTCGGGAAAGCGCGTCGTTTGCATCCCGGAAGTAGTTACGGGAAGAGCCTTTAACATCCAGGATGGTTGGGCTGCACCTCTTTTTCGAGCCCAATGGCTCTAGCCTGCCCCACTGTTCTCTCGTACGGGATTCGCGGTTGCGTCGCTTACCAGTAACGCCTCCCAATGTGTTGAACACACAGGGTTTGCAGCAAAAACTGTGGGTCCATGTCCGCCCGTACCATTGCTGGCCTCGCCCCCACCCCCTAATTTGCCCAATAGCGGGCGACGAAGTCAGCGCCCCTACGACCGATCCATGAGCGATTCGCTGAACAACATCTCCGGGATTTCTCAACCCGCTCCACAACTGGAGCAAGCCGCTCGCCGAGAGTCGACCATTTCGAATCGCTTGCTACTGCGCTACGTTTCCTACTGTTTCTTGCTTGCCGCCATCTCCACTCTCTCCGGTTATCAATTTGCGCGAATCAATTTTGGTGGGGCAGGAAGTTCGGACGTTACTCCAGCACCTGCTCAGAATCAGGCGCCCGTCCTCTTGCCCGCTTCCAATACTCGAGCCAGCAACACCGATCTCGAAGCCATCAGCCAGCTTGCGCCCCAGCAGCAGGCGGAGCGCTTGCTGCAACTTGCCATCGAACGTCCTGATGAATCTCTCGGTCTAATCCAAAAGAAACTGGATGGATGGCGCGGCCATTTGGAAGACACGGATCAACTTTTCCATATCGTGCTCGCCGCCATGGACTGCAACGATCCACGCGTGCGGGTTGCCGCCGTCGAAATAGATTTGGTCGCAAATAATCTGAGGAAGTCCCCGCAGAGTCTCGCAAAGCTTCGCCATCAAATTGAGACCGACCCCAGCGGTCGCTATCTCGCGCTTTGGAGACTTGGCGCCCTTGGCAATCGGGGCGTTCAGCCCGCCACGGTCTTGAGCACGCTCATTCACTACACTCGCGATGCGAACCAGCTCACGCGTTTCTGGGCCGTCGAAGGTATAGCGATGCTCGGTACCGAGGAGTCTATCGACCCGCTTCTCTCTATTCTGGCGCACGATCCCGCGAAGCAAATTCGCGAACGCGCCGCCGCCGGGCTCGCTCAATCCGGCATGCTTACTGGTGAACAGCGCCTCGCGGCCGTTCCCCAGCTTCTCAATCTCCTCGACGACGATTCGCTGGACGGCGGGACGCAGGATTTGGTCTACGCCTCCTTGCAAACCATCACAGGTGCTTCCTTTGGCCGGGACCCCGACGCCTGGCGCGAATGGTGGGCCCATCATGACGCACCTGAAAAGAAGCACTCCCACGTTCCCGCTGGCCTTTCCCAAATCTGATTTAGTTCCTCGTCTCCTGATAACCTGAGCTCTCTACCAAACGTCAATAGAGTTATACTCGGCCCATCGCCTCGAACGTCCGCCGCAGGAGGCCCTATGAATCGCCGTGAATTTATTCATCGCACCGCTTGCGCCGCCGGTGCGGCCTCGTTTCATCGCTCCGCATTCGCTAATCGTGCCTTCGCGCTCCCTCCGCTCGCGCGCAAATTCAGCGCAACGGACACCGTCACCCTAGGCAAGACCGGCATCCAAACCAGCCGCCTCGCCATGGGCACGGGCACCGTCGGGTCTGGCCACCATTCAAATCAGACTGCACTCGGCCTCAAAGGTCTCTCCGACTTGCTTCTCAACGGCTACGACCATGGTCTTCGTTTCTTCGACTCCGCTGATTCTTATGGCAGCCACCCGCATGTCGCTGAAGCCTTGAAACACGTGCCGCGCGATAAAGTCACCGTGCTTACAAAAACCTGGGCGCGTGATCCCGCCACCGCTCGCGCCGATCTCGACCGTTTTCGCCGCGAGCTCGGCGTCGATCACATTGACGTCTGCCTCATGCATTGCCTCACTGAAGGCGATTGGACTGATCGCTACAAAGGCGTCATGGACGTTCTCTCCGAAGCAAAAGAGAAAGGCATCATTCGCGCCCATGGCTGCTCGTGCCACAGCATCGATGCACTGCGCATCGCCACGAAATCTCCCTGGGTCGAAGTCCATCTCGTTCGTATTAATCCCCTCGGCTCCATGATGGACGCTGATCCCGACACCGTCGTCAGCGTCATCAAAGAAATGCGCGCCGCCGGCAAAGGCATCATCGGCATGAAAATCCTTGGCCAGGGAAGCATGCGCAATCGCCAGGACGAAGCCCTCAATTTCGCGCTCGGATTCAATCTCCTCGATGCGTTCACCATCGGCGCCGAATCCCGCTCCGAGCAGGAAGACCTAATCCGCCGCATCGCCGCCGCCTAGTTCTCTACCCAGTCCTCTCTGCGCTACCTCTGTGCTCTCTGCGCCTCTGCGTCATATTTTCTTTTCAATTCTTTTCGCTCTCGCCGATTTTCTCTAGCCAGCGCACTACTCTCAAGGTACAATTCACCCAGTGAATTAAGGTTTTTGTAGTTCGATTTTCCGGCGCAGTCATTTCGAAGAGGCAGCGCCAAGGACAACGCCCATGTTCGTCCCCCAAGTCGCTGTACGACTCTAATCCGCCATTAACGCGGAACTGATTCTCCCACTCGTCTTAGCCATTTCATTTTCGCAGCCGCGTACGCGCGCCTGATTTTCCGGCCCGCGCCCACGCAGATCGTAAAGGTATATATGTCGCTGGAACAAACTGTTGTCGTGGCGCCACCGCCCACGCTGTGGAGTTCCATTCGCGAAGCGCTTCGCGGCTCGCAGCAGGACTTCACCACTGGCAGCCTCAATCGTGCCATTCTCCTGCTCGCCATCCCCATGGTTCTCGAGATGGTGCTCGAGTCGCTCTTCGCTGTCGTCGACGTCTTCTGGGTTGGCCGCCTCGGCGCGGACGCCATCGCTACCGTTGGCCTCACCGAATCGCTCCTGAGTCTGGTATTCGCGGTCGGCCTCGGCCTTAGCCTTTCGACCACCGCCATGGTCGCTCGCCGCATCGGCGAAAAAGATCCAGAGGGAGCCGCAGTCGCCGGAGTCCAGGCCATCGCCATCGGAATCCTGTCTTCCGCACTCATCGGGATTCCGTGCTACTTCTACGCCCCTCGTCTGCTTCAGTTGATGGGAGCTTCTCCGCAGATCGTTACCCTCGGTACCGGCTACACGCGCATTGCCCTCGGCGGCAGTGGCGCCATCATGATGCTTTTTCTCAACAACGCCATCTTTCGCGGTGCGGGTGACGCTGCCATCGCAATGCGTTTGCTCTGGGTTTCCAACATTATCAATCTCATCCTGGACCCCTGCCTAATCTTTGGCTGGGGACCCTTCCCAAAGCTCGGCGTCACCGGCGCTGCCCTCGCCACGCTCACCGGCCGCAGCATTGGGGTCCTCTACCAGTTCTATCGTCTTTTGCGAGGCTCGGAGCGCATCCGCATCCTCCGCCGCCAGGTCCATCTTGATTTCAATGTATTTTTTCGATTGCTCCGCGTCTCGGTCACCGGCATTTTGCAATTTGCCATCGCCGATGTCAGTTGGATCGGACTGGTTCGCATCGTTAGCGTCTTCGGCTCCGCCGCTCTTGCCGGCTACACCATCGCTATTCGCATCGTCATTTTCGTGATTCTCCCCAGTTGGGGGTTGAGCAATGCGGCCGCCACTCTCGTCGGACAAAACCTTGGCGCAAAGCAACCCGCGCGCGCCGAAATTTCCGTTTGGCGCACCGGCTTTTACAACATGGTGTTCCTCGGCGCCATCGGCATCGTCTTCATCTTTTTCTCCGTGCCCGTGGTTCGCCTTTTCACCAGTGACCCGCTCGTCGTCCCGCTGGCCGCTTCCTGCCTGCGCATCCTCAGCTACGGCAATATCGCTTTCGCGTACGGCATGGTCATGCTCCAGGCCTTCAACGGAGCCGGCGACACTCTCACGCCCACGCTGGTGAATCTCGTCGGATTCTGGTTTCTGGAGATTCCTCTCGCCTACTTCCTGGCCATCCCTGCCCACATGCAATCCAACGGTGCCTTCTATGCCATCGTTATTTCGGAGGCCGCTATCGCCGCCGCCGGCATAGTTCTCTTCAAGCGTGGCCGCTGGAAGCTCCAGCAAATCTGAGTCGCGCGAAGGTGGGTCAGGTGTTTGCCTCTTTCTTTCGTCAGCTTGGATTTGAGCGGCGTATAATCCTCCGCCAGAACACCAGTTCGCTGGGCATGAAAGAATTGAAACTAACGTATGCCGAGAGGTTTTCATGAACATTCTTATGAACAGAATATTTTGTCTGGCGCTATTCCTCTGCTTTTCATTTCTTTATTATGCTCAGCCCGCGCTCGCTCTTGAAAACGGATTGGCTCTCACTCCTCCGATGGGCTGGAACAGTTGGAATCGTTTCGGCTGCAACGTCACGGAAGACCTCGTCAAGTCCGCAGCTGACGCTCTAGTCAGCAGTGGCATGAAGGACGCCGACTATGAATACGTCGTGATCGATGATTGTTGGCAAGTCAGCCGCGATGCTGCTGCCAACATCGTGGTTGACCAGAAGAGTTTTCCAAACGGCATCAAGGCCCTTGCCGACTACGTCCATTCCAAGGGGCTGAAATTCGGCATCTACTCCGATGCGGGCACAAAAACATGCGCTGGCCGTCCCGGCGGTCGCGGCCACGAATACCAAGATGCCATTCAATACGCTGCGTGGGGCGTCGACTATCTAAAATACGATTGGTGCAACACCGGCACTGCAAACGCCCAGTCCACCTACGCCATTATGCGTGACGCTTTGAGTACTGCGGGCCGCCCAATTGTCTTCAGTCTTTGTGAATGGGGCACCAACAAGCCGTGGCTCTGGGCGCGTGACATTGGTAACCTCTGGCGCACCACTGGGGACATCTCCGATTGCTGGGACTGCAAAAAAGGCCAATTGAGCTGGACACAGATTCTGGACATGCAGGTTGGTCTGGAAGTCTACGCCGGCCCCGGCCATTGGAATGATCCCGACATGCTCGAAGTCGGCAACGGTGGCATGACCACCACCGAATACCGCTCCCATTTTAGTTTCTGGTGCCTTCTCGCCGCTCCGCTGATGGCTGGAAACGATTTGGCGAACATGACTCCCGAGATCAAGGAAATCCTCACCAATAAGGAAGTCATTGCGGTCAATCAGGATCCCCTCGGAGTGCAGGGCCGCCGCGTCCAGAAAAATGGCGACTCCGAAGTCTGGTCCAAGCAATTGAAAGATGGGAGCCGCGCCGTGATTTTGCTGAATCGCGGCCCTGCCGACGCCGATATTTCCGTCTCGTGGGAAGGCCTCGGCTACCCCGCCCATCTCTCCGCGGGAGTCCGCGATCTTTGGGCCAAAAAGGATCTCGGCAAATCCATCGGAACCTTTAGCGCGAAAGTTCCTTCCCACGGTGTAGTCATGATTCGCGTCACGCCCTAGCTGCGATACGTGATTTTGTAGAGCATGAATTCTTGCCCTTCCTGTTTGATTGCTAGTGGGCTGCGATAGAACGAGGCCGGACGCCAAGAACATTTGGAATCGGCCATGGAATCGAATTTGTATCGTTCTCAATGAACGAAGTCTCATAGCTGCCGAACATTTCCATTTCCACTCCGCCAGTGTGCAAATAAAGCTGTGCTTCCGGGCCGCCTTCCAGATGTTGTGCAGCCACAAGGCCAATGCCCGCTGCGAGCAGTTCTTGATTTAGATCGTGCATCGAAAATGGCGAGCGCGAGAAAATAAACAAGATGCGGCCCGAGTCGTCCTCGCCTAAAGCTGCCTCGCTCCATTTCTTTTCTTGTTGTGGCCACTGGTTCGAACCGGACCGCTTTACCAGCCGCAAGTTCTGTACTGCGGAATCGTAATCCTGCTTGATGGTTTCAAACGTGACTCCGGGAGCGTCGAGATCAAAAATTCGAAAGCGCGGAAGACTCTTTTCATCGCGCGGACCAAATGCGGCTACGGATTGGTATTTGTTCGAATGGCTGTTGAACATGTGCTCGCCGCAACGCATATAGCCGAGATGAGTCTTCTGGTCCGTTTCGAACATCCCGGCGTTGATTGCGGCGGTGAGTCCATGGTTCGCACACCAACTGCGCGCGGTATGTCCCCCTGGTTCGCCGGTCTGGCTGACACCCACGGCTGTCAACTCCCAATCTGCGGTGTCCATGCGCAAGACAACAATTCGCGAATCGCCGGTTGCGCTCGGTTTGGCGGCCGCGACGTAACGGAGCTCCATTCCGGGCGCAAGAGTTTGCCAGCCCGCATTTGTGCTAGTCACCAGAACCGGCAAAATGCCAAGCGTAAGAACAGCAACCAAGCCGCTCAGTTTGTGTTTCCACATTTTCGCGTGTGGGGAAATAGTGCGAATCATGCGAGGCGTACTTTCCGTCATCATGCGACAGTGCTGCTAGGTCGTGTGAAAGTACCATCATACTCTCAAGGAGAAAGGGGCAACTCAGTTGGCGATTCGAAAGAGGAAATGCGGCAGCCCCGGCAAAGGCCGGGGCACACTGCTGCCTCCCAAGTGGCCATTAGGAGATCGTTGGCTACTGCTGGTTCGGAGATTCGCCGGCGACGATAGGCAAATCCTTGCGGTGACTCCAGTCTTCCCATGAGCCGTCGTACATTTTCGCGTCGTAGCCCAGCATTTTCGCGGTGAAGTAAAGAACCGTGGCGCGCTGTCCGATGTGGCAGTAACTCACCATCAGATTTCCCGGTTTCAGGCCCGCCGCGCGGAATAAATCTTTCAGGGTGTCGGGACTTTTGAATTTGTTGTTATCCTGATCGACGACGTCGAGGTAGGAAAGACTTGTTGCGCCCGGAATGTGTCCACTGCGCGGATTTCCATCGCTTTGAGAACCGTTATAGAACTCGTGAGTGCGTGCGTCAATGATGGTGACGGCAGGCTGGTGGAGATGGCCGCTGACCCACGGTGCGTCGGCTACGATTTCCTTTCGAACGGCAGGCGTAATCGAACCTTTCGCTGGCTGTTTGACTTCCGTGGACACGCGATGATGGGTGGCCTGCCACGCCACCAGTCCCCCATTCAAAATCGATGTGCGGTCCCCGAGACCCAAATAATCGAGCGTCCAATACACGCGAGTGGTGGGAGTGACCCAGTTTGTTCCGAAATACAGAATGATGTGCGAGCGATTCGAAACGCCGAGGCCCTCGAACACGGAGACGAGTTGTTCGACGGGAAGGAGCTCCAGCATCAGTCCCTGGCCATGAGGTGTCGAAATGCTTTGGTATTCGAGGAACTGGGCGCCGGGAATGTGGCCACTGTCGTAATCTTTTTTGTCGCCGATTTGGAGCAGGATGAGGGAAGGATCATTGAGGTGGTCGCCAAGCCAATCGACGGTAACCAGCATGGGTTCGCGCGCGGCGCTGGGCTCGGCTTTAGCCCGAACATTCGAATGGCTTCCCGCGAGCAGAAGAGCGAGAAGCGCAACGAAAAACAGAAGTTTTTTCATTGAATGATTCATATAGTGTCCTTGCGGGGCTCCCGCCCCTTATGACGCACTACGCTATATCGTTTGACGCCATAGTGTCAAGCGCAGATTCTGAGTGCGTGGAACGCTTACAGGTGAACTCCGGACATAAAGCAGATAGTATGCGGAGCGATGAAGACACGCGAACCCTTTGTACTTTCCTTTGGCGTTCTCACCCTGGTTTGTTTGTTTTTCTCTGGGGCCACCCACGCGCAAAAACCCGCGACCAGCGAACTGCTGGTGCTCAGCAACGTCACGGTGGTTGACGTTCGAACGGGCACGCTGCAACCGGAGCAAACAGTAATTCTGGAACGCGATCATATTCTGTCAGTGGGTCCGAGCAAGACAGTGAAGTATCCGCGGAACTCGACGAGCCTGAACTGCCATGGCCTTTTCCTGATTCCCGGACTTTGGGACATGCACGTGCATCTGGTTTTCGGGGACTGGTTTCCCGGTGCGCAAGATATTTCGCTCCCGCTCTTTGTCGCCAATGGCGTGACAGGCGTGCGTGACATGGGCAGCGAACTGGATGTGGTGCAGGGATGGCGCAATGAAATTGAAGCGGGCCGGCTGATCGGGCCGCGCATTTACACTTCGGGACCCATGCTGGATGGGCCGAAGCCGCGTTTTCCGAGCTCGGTGGCGATCGCTACGCCCGAAGATGCACGTCGCGCCGTCGAGGACCTCAAGCGCAAGGGCGCGGACTTCATTAAGCTGCAATCGTTGATACCGCGCGAGGCGGTTTTTGCCATCGCGGAAGAGGCCAAGAAGCAGGAGATCCCTTTCGAAGGGCACGTGCCGGATGCAGTGCGTGCGAGCGAGATGTCTGAAGCCGGCATGAAAAGCTTCGAGCATTTGATCGGAATTTTTGAAGGGAGTTCGCCGGCGGAGGACGAGTTCTTGAAAGGAAGCAAGACGGAGGGGAAATTTCTGGCCACGTACGACTCCGCGCGTGCCGCTTCGCTGGCTGCAATCTTGGCAAAGAACCAGACGTGGCAATGCCCAACGCTAGTTTGGGAACGCGGCGGAAACCTGATTGATGCGACTGATTTCAGCAAAGACGAGCGCGTGAAATACGTGCCGGCATCGTGGAAAAACAAAACGTGGAAGCGCTTCACCGATGAGATTACGCAGGGCTACGGGACAGATGATCTCGAAACGCGCAGGAAATTCATCGAGAAGGAACTGGAAGTTGTGGGGATGTTGCACAAGGCCGGAGTGCCGTTTCTTGCGGGAACCGATACGCCTGCGGGCGTCCATATTTTCCCGGGCTACAGCTTGCACGAGGAATTGCAGCGTTTTGTAGCCGCGGGATTCACTCCGCTGGAAGCGCTGCAAACGGCGACGATCAATCCCGCCCGCTTTTTCGGAATCGAGGAACAGACCGGAACGGTGGAAAAGGGTAAGTTCGCTGACCTCGTGCTGCTTTCGGCCAACCCACTCGACGACATTGCCAACACGCAGAAGATTGCAGCTGTCATCACGAACGGGCGATACTACCGGCGCGCCGATCTCGATAAGATGCTCGGACTGGTTGAAACCGCAGCGCATCGCCAGCCTTAAGTACCGCAACAAGCAACGAATGCAAGACGAGTGAACGGACGAGTTTATTTTTAGAAGCTGAGTTTCTTTTTCTTCAAGCATTGCTAGACTTTTCTTCAGATTGGAGTGTTGCCGATATGAAACTGATTCGAATGGGTGAGGTTGGGAAGGAAAAGCCGGGTGTGTTGCTGGAGGATGGTACACGGTTGGACGTTTCGGGATTTGGCGCGGATTATGACGAAGAATTTTTTGCCGGTGACGGAATCGGCAAGCTGCGGAATTGGCTGGCTCAGCATGGGGGTTCTGCGCCGCGTGCGTCTGCTTCGGGACGTTTGGGTGCACCGATTTGCCGGCCGAGCAAGATAGTTTGCATCGGCCTGAATTTCCGTGACCACGCCCAGGAGAGCGGCATGGAGATTCCCAAGGAGCCGGTGATCTTCTTCAAGGCGACTACTTCGCTGGTGGGGCCAAATGATGCGTTGATGATTCCAAAAAACGCGACGAAGGTGGACTGGGAAGTGGAGCTGTCGATTGTGATCGGAAAGAAGGCGGGCTACGTCAGCAAAGAGAACGCCATGGACTATGTGGCAGGCTTTGCGCTGCACAATGATTATTCGGAGCGCAGCTTTCAACTGGAGCGTGGCGGACAGTGGGTGAAAGGAAAGAGTGCGGATACGTTTGCGCCGCTGGGACCGTTTCTCGCGACGAAGGATGAGATTCGGGATTTCAATCAGTTGGGGATGTGGTTGAAAGTGAATGGAGCGTCCCGCCAGCGAGGGTCTACGGCTAACATGATTTGTGATGTTCCGGGGCTGGTTGCCTATGTGAGCCAGTTCATGACGTTGCTGCCCGGAGACCTGATCAGCACGGGGACGCCGGCGGGCGTGGGTATGGGAATGAAACCTCCGCAGTACCTGAAGGCGGGTGATGTGGTGGAGTTGGGGATTGACGGTTTAGGAGAATCGAGGCAGCAAGTCGTGGAGTACCGATGAAAGTGGGTTCGGCTCCGACTTGTGCGTGGCACCATTTTCTAGAGCAAGGCGAGAGCGATGCACATTGATGCTCACCAACATTTTTGGAGGTATGAACCGAAAGAGTACGGCTGGATTGACGACTCGATGGCGGCGCTGCGGCGAGATTTTCTTCCGGCTGATCTGAAGCCGGAGCTAGAGCGAAACGGATTTCAGGGATGCGTTGCGGTGCAAGCGCGGTCGACGGTGGAAGAGACGCGATGGCTTCTGGATTTGGCCGAACGGACGCCGTTCATTCTGGGAGTTGTGGGTTGGGTGGATCTGCGTTCGCCGCAATTGCGATCCGAACTAGAGTCGTTTAAGGGAAAAACCAAGCTGGTGGGCGTCCGCCACGTAGTCCAAGACGAGCCGGATGAACGTTTCCTGCTGCAACCAGATTTTCTTCGCGGCATCGCGATGCTGGAAGAATTCGATCTGGCCTACGACATTCTGATTTACACCAAGCATCTTCCGGTGGCGGCGGAGTTCGTGAAGCGATTTCCGCGGCAGCGTTTTGTTCTGGACCATCTGGCGAAGCCGCCGATCAAGAGCGGCGCGCTGGAGCCATGGACACGCGACATCCGCGCGCTGGCAGCGTTGCCGAATGTTTATTGCAAAGTCTCGGGTATGGTGACGGAAGCGGACTGGCGAGCCCAGAAGCCCGCGGACATGCGGCCGTATCTGGACGTGGTGTTCGACTGCTTCGGGACGAGCCGATTGATGATTGGGTCCGATTGGCCGGTGTGCACGGTGGCCGGGTCGTATTCGCGGGTGATGGATTTGGTGAAGAATTATATTGGCAAGCGCTCAGCGGCGGAAAAAGATGCGGTGCTGGGCGAGAATGCCGCAAAATTCTGGAGATTGAAAACGCCTGAGAATCACGCGGAAGACTAATCGTACGGCGTGTTCTACAATGCCGAGGAAATACTGGCATTAGTTATAACGCACACCAAAAAGGAAGTGTCGGTCTGGCGGAAATGCAGAACAAGGTGCTCAAACTCGATTCGAAAGACAATGTGCTGATTGCGTTGGCTGATCTGCGCCGTGGGGAGCAGATTTCTTTTGATTCGCAGACTTACGCACTGGAATCGGACGTTCCAGCGAAACACAAATTTGCCATGGAAGACCTTGGGGCTGGCGCGAGCGTCATTATGTATGGCGTGCTGGTGGGGAAAGCTGTCGAGCCGATTCGGCGCGGCGGACTGCTGACAACGCGCAACATTCACCATGAAGCCGCGGCGTTTCAGGAAAAGACGGCGGAGTACCGCTGGACGCCGCTGGATGTGACGCGATGGAAGCAGCGGGAGTTTATGGGGTACCGCCGATCGGATGGCCAGGTTGGCACCCGAAATTATTGGATTGTGGTGCCGTTGGTATTTTGCGAAAACAGAAATATTGGGGTGCTGAAGCAGGCGTTTGAAGAGGAGTTGGGTTTCGCCGTGCCGCAAGTTTATCGTCGGCAGGTGGCAGAGCTGGCGCGGCTGTATCAGGAGGGTCGAAGCGAGGAGATCAAGACGCGTGAATTGACCGAAGGCGAGGCAGGGCCGCAGCGTTCGAAAGTTTTTGAAAATGTGGATGGCATCCGGTTTTTGTCGCATGAAGGTGGATGCGGTGGAACGCGGGAAGATGCCAGGAATCTTTGCGGGCTGATCGCGGGATACATCCATCATCCGAATGTGGCGGGCGCGACGGTGTTGAGCCTAGGTTGCCAAAATGCGCAGATCGGAATTCTGCGGGAAGAGTTGCGTAAGCGGAGTCCGAAATTAGACAAGCCGCTGGTAATCGTGGAACAGCAGCAAAGCGGAACGGAAGTAGCAATGCTGACGGAGGCGATTCGAAAAACATTTCTGGGCTTGATGGAGGCGAATCGGTGCCAACGAACGCCTGCGTCGCTTTCGAATCTGTGCATCGGATTGAAATGCGGAGGCTCGGATGGTTTCTCTGGCCTCTCGGCGAACCCGGCCATCGGGCACACGGCGGATATTCTGGCGGGGCTTGGTGGTAGAACCATACTTTCGGAATTTCCAGAATTGTGCGGTGTGGAACAGGAACTTATCAACCGGAGCAAAAACAAAGATGTCGCGGACCGGTTCATGCAACTGATGAGAAGTTATGGCGCGCGGGCCAAGGCAGTTGGGTCGGGATTCGAAATGAATCCCAGCCCAGGGAACATGCGCGACGGATTGTTGACGGACGCGATGAAGTCCGCTGGCGCGGCGAAAAAAGGCGGGAACTCTCCCGTGCAAGCGGTGCTGGATTATCCGGAGTATTCGAGCGAGCCGGGGCTGAATTTGCAGTGCACTCCTGGCAACGACGTGGAGTGCGTGACGGCCCAAGTCGGTGCGGGCGCAAACCTCGTGCTGTTCACTACTGGTTTGGGAACGCCGACGGGAAATCCCATCGCGCCGGTGGTGAAACTGGCGACGAATTCGGCGTTGGCGCAGCGGATGGGCGACGTCATCGACATTGATACCGGCGGGATTATTTCCGGAGAAAAAACCATCGCTCAGATGGGAGAAGATGTTTTGGAATTCGTGATTCGAACGGCTAGTGGAGAGGCGCGCACCAAAGCCGAAGGGAAAGGCCAGGAAGATTTTATTCCCTGGAAAAGAGGAATCTCACTCTGAAAAAAACTAGCGCTGGAGCGAAGGATTTCAGGCTGGACGGCAAAGTTGCCATAGTGACCGGTGGTGGCAGCGGCATTGGGCAAGCGATTGCGTTGCGCTTCGCGGCGAATGGCGCCGCGGTGCGCATCGCCGACGTCAACTTGGAGCAGGCGAAAGCTACCGTAAAGCAGATCGCTGATGCAGGCGGGAAGGGGACCGCGTTTGCCTGCGACATTACGGACCAAAAACAAGTCAGGGAAACGTTCGAGGAGATCTTTGCGAAAGAGCGCGTCGAAATTCTGGTGAACAACGCGGGGATCTCGCATATCGGTACACTGGAAAGCACGACGGAAGCGGACTTTGAAAAGATATTTCGCGTGAATGTGAAGGGCATGTACAACTGCATGCAGGCGTGCGTCGGGCACATGAAATTGAACGGCGGCGGCGTAATTCTGAATATGGCGTCTATCGCGGGGACTGCAGCGCTTGCCGACCGGTTTGCGTACTCGATGAGCAAAGGCGCCGTTGTGGCGATGACGTATTCGGTGGCCAAGGATTATTTGCAGCACAACATCCGGTGCAACTGTATTTCTCCGGCGCGGGTGCACACACCGTTCGTGGATGATTACCTGCGGAAGAATTATCCCGGGCGCGAGCAAGAGATGTTCGAGAAACTGGCGAAATCACAGCCGATCGGAAGAATGGGGGAGCCACACGAAGTGGCTGCCCTAGCTCTCTTTCTTTGCTCCGACCAAGCTTCTTTCATTACCGGCACAGATTATCCTCTCGATGGTGGTTTCTTTAACTTGCGCGGGTAAATCATGGATCTGAGAATAAAAGGGAAAGTGGTTCTGATTACCGGTGGCGCAAAAGGAATCGGCGCGGCCATTGTGCGCGGTTGCGGCGCGGAAGGCGCGATTCCAGTGATCGTGGACCGCGATGAAAGAGCAGGAGAAGAGTTACAAGCGGAGCTGCGAGCGAGCAGGATTGAAAGCGGGCTCATCATTGCAGATCTCTCTTTGCCGGAAGCCTGCGCTAGCGCGGTGGAAGGAACCATCCAAAAATTAGGACGGCTGGACGCGTTGGTGAACAACGCGGGAGTCAACGACGGCGTGGGACTGGAACAGGGCACTCCAGAAAAATTTGTGGCTTCGCTGGAGCGCAATCTGATTCATTACTACGCGATGGCGCACCATGCGCTGAATGCGCTGAAAAAAGCGCGCGGCTCGATAGTAAACATCAGTTCGAAAACCGCGGTGACTGGGCAGGGAGGGACTTCGGGATACGTGGCATCGAAGGGAGCCATCCTGGGGCTTACGCGCGAGTGGGCGGCGGAGCTGCTGCCGCACGGCATTCGCGTAAACGCTGTCGTTCCCGCGGAAGTGATGACGCCGCTTTACCAGCAGTGGCTTGCAACTTTTCCTGATCCGCAGCAAAAGCTGAAGCAGATTATTTCAAAGATTCCGCTCGAGAAGCGAATGACGAAAGCGGAAGAGATCGCAGCGATGGTGCTGTTTCTGATTTCGGAGCAAGCGAGCCACATCACAGGGCAGCACTTGTTCGTGGACGGCGGATACGTGCATCTAGACCGCGCACTGACCTAGCGTTTCTAAAGCCTTAGACCCAACCACCATCGATAATGTAGCTTTGACTTGTGATTGCGCTGCTGTCATCCGCCGCCAGAAAAAGTACCAGTCGAGCTACCTCATCCGGCAAGATCATTCTCTTCAATGCCTGGTTGCGCAGAATTTCAGCTTTGTATTCCTCCGTGAACCACAATTGTTTTTGGCGTTCCGTCAGGATGGCGCCGGGAAGAACGCAATTTACGCGAATGTTGTCCGCCCCCAGTTCGTGAGCAAGCGTGCGCGTGAGTCCTACGATCGCAGCCTTTGCCGTGACATATACTGGCAACCCTGTTGATGGAATGATCCAGCTGATGGAACTCAGATTTATGATTGACCCGTGCCCCGCTTTCTTCATTGAGGGAATCACGGCCTGACTTACAAAGAACTGATGCCGGAGGTTTACCGCTATCGTGCGGTCCCAATACTCAGGAGTGACTTCGTCGATGGAGTGGCGAGCATCGTTTCCCGCATTGTTGACCAGCACATCCACCGTTTTGAATCTCGCAATGATGCTCTGAATGCATTCTCGCAGAGCGGTAACATCGGTGAGATCACACTGCAGGAACAAGGGTTCTGGATCGCCGCTTGCAACAATCTTCCTTACAAGTTGTATTCCCAATTCGTTTTGGATGTCTAGAAACGCTACATGCGTACCCTGTTTCGCAAACTGCTCGACGATTTGTTCTCCAATTCCACTCGCCCCGCCCGTCACCACCACTACCCGGCCGCGCAGGCTGGGGTAGGAAGCAAACTCCGTTGGTTTGCCCGCGTTTGCCTGTCCGTCTTCTGTCATTCGAAATCCCCTTTAGAATCTGATTCCGGCGGTCTAAGCAATGAGAAGGCTGATTTAGTAGGTTGCGCGCCCACCGCTGATATCAAAAACCGCGCCAGTGGTGAACGAGTTTTCAGCCGAGACGAGCCAAGCGACCAGAGAGGCGATTTCATCCACCTCGACGAATCTCTCCCGTGGAATCTTCGACAGCATGTAATTGATGTGTGATTCGGTCATTTGCGAGAAGAGTCCGGTGCGGGCAGCGGCGGGAGTGATGCAGTTCACCGCGATATCAAATTTCGCGAGTTCCTTGCCGAGAGACTTGGTTAGTGCGATAACGCCAGCTTTGGACGCGCTGTAAGCGCAGGCGTTTGGATTCCCCTCTTTGCCCGCGATGGATGCCACATTCACGATGCGGCCATATTTTTTCTCGATCATGTGCGGCACGACGGCGCGGCAGCTAAGGAATATTCCAGTCAGGTTGATGTCGATCACTTGGCGCCAGGCCTCGGGCGGGTAATTCCAACATTCCGTGTTTGGGCCAGTGATACCGGCATTGGCGACGAGAATGTCGATGCCGCCAAATTTCTTGGCGGTTGCCGTCGCAGCCTCGCCAACACCTTCGGCATCGGTTACGTCCACGGCCAATCCGTGAATCGTGCCCCGCGCAGAGAGTTCCTGGACGGTGGAGTCGGTCGCAGCCTGATTTCGATCCCACACGGAAACGGCTGCGCCAGACTCCAGAAAGCGCTCGGCGATCGCTCGTCCAATTCCCTGCGCGCCACCGGTGATGACGGCACAGCGTCCTGCTAGATCAATTCGGTTCATAAACCTCCGGCAAAGCCGAGTGCATTTTTCTAAGAGCCTTAGCGCCCTGACATCTTACTAAGAAGATGAAAGCGCGCGGGAGCCAGACCGCGCACGTTAGTATGAAGTGCGAACAAACTGCCTGCCAAGCGTTCGCCTGCAGGGGCATGCAGCGAAGCGGTCGTGATGTACAGAGTTTGCAGATCGCTGTCTCCAAAGACGCAGTTCGTAATGTTAGTGACTGGCATTCTAATCTGTTCCAGAACTTTGCCAGCTGGCGAAATTCTCAAGATGCAGCTACCGGAGAATCGGCAATTCCAGAGACAACCCTCTTCATCCATCGCTGATCCATCTGGAACTCCTGGCGTAAGATCCTGCGCAAACACACGCCGGTTACTGAGCGATTGATTCACATCGTTGTAGTCGTAGGCGTAGATAATATTCCGGATTGAGCAGGCACAGTAGAACGTGGAGCGGTCTGGACTCCAAACCATTGTATTGGTAATGCCGTAACCGGTGTCCGCCACCGTTATAACTCCATCGGAAGCGACTCGGTATAGTGAGCCCGTGAAGCCTTCGACGTCCAAATGATTTCCGTCGGTTCCGACATTGTTCCGCATGCTGCCAACCCAAAAGACTCCGCAGGGGTCGGTGGCGCCGTCATTCAATCGGTTGTATGGCCAATCGCGTTCCGGTTGAGCAAATGCCTTTCGTTCGTCTTTCGCTGGCGACCAAAGAATCAAATACGGCCCGGTAGCCACGAGTAACCACTCAGCATCGGTTGTCAGGGAGAGCGTGCAGACAGGGCGGTCGAACCGCCATGTTTTCAGCTCCCGAGTTCTGGGGACATATCGATGGATCTTGAATCCATTTATGTCGGTCCAGTAGACGCACTCGTGCTCGGGGTGCCACACCGGTCCTTCTCCGACAATGTCACCCGATTTAACAACACATTCAATCGTCATGAGCCTGGTCGTGCCGACATCAAAGGGGCTTGCAATCCATTGAAAACGAGAAAGAAGGATTCTGGCACAGTTCTGGCACAGATCGATCAGGTAGCAGGTGAAGGAACCTACAAAATGTCTTAGAATGAATTAGCAGAGAAATGGGCGTGTAGCTCAGCTGGGAGAGCACCTGCTTTGCAAGCGCATTCGCTCATTCCAAAGACTCCATCCTTTGCTCTGCGGTCTTAAG
>JBGPDI010000010.1:0-74653 GCA_041482215.1 Candidatus Acidiferrum sp.
ACATTGCCCAGGGAGCCTTGCGCGTCCTCCGCCACCCACGCGTGAAGCCCTACGTGGACCTCCCGCGTATGAGCGAACTCGTCGAGGAAATGGTTCGCAACGCCCTCAACGCCGTCGTTCGCCGCGACGTCGAACTCGCGCAAAACGTCCTCGCCACCGACGATCAGGTGGACCACTACCGCGACCAGATTTTCCGCGAACTGCTCACCTACATGATGGGCGATTCCAGCGTCGTCTTTCCCGCGTTCGAATTAATTCTCGTCGCCAAAAATCTCGAACGTATCGGTGACCACGCCACCAACATCGCCGAAGACGTCATCTACCTCGTCCAGGGCCAGGACATTCGCCATAACGTGGTCGACCGCCGCTAGCCCTATTAGAAAACATAGGGGGCCTTCCCTTGGTCTAAACTTTGCGGCCTTCGGAGCTGCTTCACTTAGGGGCTTGCCGATAGCAACCGCGCACCCCCGGCGTTAAGCAGCGCCAGAAGCGTGAGCAGCACCAGCACGGAAATCGCAATCCCAATCGTTCGGTCCGGTGTTCGTACAAACCTGGCCGTGACCCGTTGGGCTCCCGGTGCCAGCGGCAAGATCATCTGTGCCGTGCCCTCCGCGCGTTGTGGCGTCACTAGCTTGCCGTTCACCTCCACTCGCCAGGCCGGATAATCCATCAATCGCAGCGCCACTCGCAGCGGTTCGCCCGATGTCACTTGCAGATCTCTCTCCTCTGCCGTCCATCGGAGGATGCGCACTTCCGCTTCCGGCGTGTGTTGCCCGGTCGCCTCCGCTGGCAGAATCTCCACGCGCGGTGCTTTTTCGGGCAAATTGTAATGATCGTCTCCCACTGGATCGTATTCGTCCGTGCCTTCGTAGCCCTGGTCGCTGGCAATCGCTTGCCGCAAAACCGGAATGTCCTCGGAATCCCACCAGCCGTGCAGAACGAGAAATGTTCCCGATCCACCGGTCACCAGCAACACTGCTGTAATCCAGATCAATCTTCCGCGTCGCCGTGAGATCGCAGCCGCCAGAAAATAGGCGTACGGCACGGCAAGAATCGCCATCCACCGCCACGGAAATTGCACGAATTTCAACTTTGGGAGTTCCACCCAAAGAAAAGAACTCGGACGCAGCATCAAGATCGTCGTTGCCGCGGAAAGCAGCAAAAGGACGCGCCATAAATTTCTTGCGTCCACCGTTTCTGCAACTTGTACTTCTCTGCGGTGCGCGGCAATCGCCGCGATCCCCGTCATCACCATTAACAGGATCGCTGCACTCGACGCGATCCAATTGAACAAGTTATGTTCTGGATCGCCGATCATCGTGTACAGAAAATTGTCGGCAGGCTGCAAGCCTGTCGAAAGTGCCTGACCGATATTTACCCATCGCTGCTCGAACGCCGCCGGCACAAGATAAAAGCCCGCCAATCCCAATCCCAGCGCCAATCCACCCCCACCGCGCCGCAGCGTCCCCCAGGATTTTTCCTGAAGCGCAGCGTATGTGAAAATAAGCGCCGCGCTGTAGCTCGCCATTACGCCTGCAGGAGCATTCGAGAGCCACACTGACGCGAATGCAACCGCGAAAAACGCCATCGCTCGTGCCTGCGAACGTTGGCGATTCTCCACCAGCCCGCATAATTGCAACGCCGTCACCACCACCAGCGGCATCAGCGCGCACCCTAGTTGCTCTGCAAAATCGCTGCGCATGTATACGACGACCAGCGCATAAGGATTCGCCGCATAACACGCCGCTCCGAATAATGCCGCGCGCACCGTAAGAACTCGTCGCGCCAGCGCAAACAAACAAAGTCCCGCAATTGTCTGCACCATGACAATGTAAACTCCCGGCACCGCCCTCCACGGAGCCACAAAGCTCAGCCCCGCCCCCAGCATCCACGACAGCGGCGGATAAAAAATAAATCGTGGTTCGCCAAATCCATGGTTCGCCAACTCCGCCCACCGCGGAAAAACAATCCCCTCCCTCCACTGCCCCGAAGCGTCTAGCCACGAAGCCGCGTGAAATCCAAAGTCATGCCCCGACGCGCTTCCCAGCCAGAAAAATGGCGCAACCACCAGCAGCGCCGTTCCCAGAGAAACAGCCAGGGCGGGTAGCCACTCGCGAAGTGTGGCGGCCAAGTTCATTTTGTTTGATGGTTCGACAGGAGATGTCATGCGGTGTTCATGCAATTGTAACTTCTCGGAAAATCTGCCGTTCCCCTCACCCAGTTGTGTGCTCCCACCGGTCAGTTGAGCGATAATACACGCGCTTATGAGCACCGCAAACATCGCAACTGCTCCAATCATCGAAGCGCGCAAGCTGGAGAAATCCTACCCCCAGCCCGACGGCAGCCGCATCCAGGTCATTGCTGCCACTGATCTCGCCGTTTATCCCGGCCAGATTATCGCGCTGCTAGGCGCCTCGGGCTGCGGCAAATCCACTCTGCTCCGCATGCTGACCGGTCTTTCTCCGGCCAGTTCCGGCTCTGTATATTGGCATGACCACCCGGTGGGTGACGAATCCCCAAACGTTTCCATCGTCTTTCAAAGTTTTGCGCTCTTCCCTTGGCTCACCGTTCTCGAAAACGTCGAAGCTCCACTCGAAGCCCGCGGCATGCCTCCCATCGAGCGCCACAAACGCGCTCTGCGCATCATTGACGCGGTCGGTCTAGACGGTTTCGAAACCGCTTATCCCAAGGAACTTTCCGGCGGCATGAAGCAGCGCGTCGGCGTCGCCCGTGCACTCGTCGTCGAGCCTGAAGTTCTGTTCATGGACGAACCATTTTCCGCACTCGACGTCCTCACCGCGGAAACTCTGCGCGGCGAACTACTCGAGCTTTGGCTTGGCCACAAAATTCCCACACGCGCGATTTTTATCGTCACTCACAATATCGAAGAAGCCGTTGTCCTTGCCGATCGCATCATTGTTCTTGGCCGCAATCCCGCGCACATTCACGCGGACTTTACCGTCGAAATCCCGCACCCGCGCGACCGCAAAGCTCCGAGATTTGTAGAGCTCGTCGATTCCATTTACCGCGTGCTCACGCGGCCGGATCACAAAGACGAAGCAGCTCCGCCCCGCACTTACGCTCTCGGAGTTCCCTCGCCGCCGAAGACCGTCATGCTGCCGCACACGCGCCCGGGCGGCATGGCCGGTCTACTGGAAATTCTCGCCGACCAGGGTGGCCGTTCGAATCTGCACCATCTCGCGGATGAACTAAGTCTCGAAGTTGACGCGCTTCTTCCCACGGTGGATACGGCAGTTCTCCTCGGATTGCTACGCGTCGAAGAGGGCGACGCCATAATTACGCTGGAAGGCCAGGCGTTTGCTCAAGCGGACATTCAGGCGCGCAAATCCATCTTTCGAAAGGCTGCGCTCGCCAATGTTCCGCTGCTCCGCCAGATGGAACAGGCGCTCAAGGCCAAATCCAATCGCACGCTTAACGACGAATTTTTCCGCGATTTGCTCGACGAACATTTTGGCGAGGACGAATCCCGACGCCAGCTCGAAACCGCGATTCAGTGGGGTCGCTACGCCGAAATCTTTGATTACGACGCCGCCACCGGCAAGTTAACGCTCACTGAGGTCTGACGCTCCAGTGCCGGATCTCACTCTTTCGAATGCGCAGTCCACGCCGATCCCTCCCGCGGTGAAGCGCCCCGCGGGCTCGCGCTGGAGTTGGGGTTTCCTGATTGATATTGCTGTTTTTCTTTTTGTCTTTGCCGCGATCTTTGGCGTCTATGCCATCGGTCGTTCGTGGCTCGGCCCCGTTCATGCGCACGTCGAGATTTCGCAGAATCCGCGCGTGCTTCCTCTCTACGCGCTGTATTCGTTGGTTCGAATCAGCGTGGCTTATCTGCTGAGCCTGGTCTTCGCTCTCGCTTACGGTTACGTCGCTGCGAGTTCGCGGCGCGCGGAAATCATCATGGTTCCGCTGCTGGACATTCTCCAGTCCATTCCCGTGCTCAGTTTTCTGCCGGGAGTCATGCTCGCGATGGTGGCGATTTTTCCGCACAGCCAGTTTGGCGTGGAACTCGGTTCTATCCTGCTCATCTTTACTGGCCAGGTCTGGAACATCGCCTTCAGTTTTTATTCCTCACTGAAAACAGTTCCGCGTGAGCTACACGAAGCCGCGGTCATTTATCGGTTCAGCCGCTGGCAGCGCTTTGCTGAGCTCGACCTTCCTTTTTCCACCATCGGCTTGGTCTGGAATTCCATGATGTCCGTGGCCGGCGGCTGGTTCTTTCTGATGGCTTGCGAAATGTTTGTTCTCGGCAATCGCGATTTTCGCCTTCCCGGGCTTGGTTCTTTTCTTCAGACCGCCGCGAGCAGCGGCAACACCCGCGCTATTCTCTGGGGCGTTGCCGCCATGATTGCCGTGATTGTGATGCTCGATCAGCTTGTGTGGCGGCCCATCATTGTTTGGGCGGATAAATTTAAATTCGAACAGGTTGAGAGTTCCGGCGCTGCGCAAACCACTTTGCTCCAACTCCTCGGCCGTGCTTCCATCGTTCTCCGCTTGTATCGGCTTTTGATTCGGCCCATTTTCAACTGGCTGAATCTCACTTTCACGCTGGGCGCCCGCCGCGCCGCGGCCACTTTTTCTGCTACGAAGAAAAGCAACGTGCGCCGCTGGATTGGCTACCTGCTTGCCGCTGCGGTGCTGGTTGGTTTGGGTTTCGCGGTTTTCCACGCGGCGCGCGAACTCTCCGGTCTTCATCGCGAGGACTACATCGAGCTACTGCAGAGTGCCGCGTTGACTTTTCTTCGCGTCAACACCGCGCTCATTCTGGGCGCACTGTGGACCATTCCCGTCGGCGTGGCCATTGGTTCGAATCCGCGCTTGTCCCGCATCGCGCAGCCGCTGGTGCAGATGGCCGCGTCCATTCCGGCCACCGCGCTCTTTCCAATCATTCTTCTTTTTTTGCTTCGCTTACGAGGCGGCCTTGAAATCGCCGCCATGCTCCTGATGTTGCTCGGCACGCAGTGGTACATCCTCTTCAACGTTATCGCCGGCGCCATGGCCATTCCCACGGACCTCAAGGAAGCCGCTCAAATCTACCGCTTCAGAACCTGGGATCGTTGGCGCCACCTGATTCTGCCAGGAATTTTTCCGTATCTGGTGACGGGCATGGTGACCGCATCTGGCGGCGCGTGGAACGCCAGCATCGTCGCGGAGTATTTTCATTTCCAGGGAAGGATTGTTTCGACCGCAGGCCTCGGCAGCTCGATCAGCAGCGCCAGCGATTCCGGCCGCTTCGACGTGTTGCTCGCTTCAACGCTGATCATGGCGACGGTCGTAGTGCTCATCAATCGCCTGCTTTGGCGCCGCCTTTACCGTCTCGCCTCTTCTCGCTTTAAGCTCGAGTCGTAATTTCTATTTGCAGCCTTCATTCACGCTTGCCTGCCCCTTTCTCTAAAGCTTGGTTATTGTCAGTTTCCGGCTAGCCCGTCACCTGTGACTAACCCACTTTGAGCGGCACGCAGCAGAGGAAAAGGGGCGGCGCAAAAAAAGCTTGACATATGCCTATATAGGAATATATTAACGGCATGGCAAGAGCGGCGACAACCTCGGACGCGTTCAATGCCGTGGCGGAACCGCGGCGGCGGGACATCTTGAACTATCTAGCGATGCAAGAGAGGTCGGTCAGCGAGATTGTGGACGCAATGGAGATGGAGCAGCCGTCGGTTTCGAAGCACCTGAAAGTCTTGAAAGGCGTTGGCCTGGTAGAGGTCCGCAGGGATGGCCGGCAGATGCTTTACAAGGTGAATGCCCTGGCGATCCGGCCGTTGCACGAATGGACGAGCACGTTCGAGCGACTGTGGAAACACCAGCTGCTGCGAATCAAGGAACGGGCCGAGGCACGGACGACCTAGAAGTTCAGAGGAGGGAAATATGTGCCCAGCATGCGTCGCAAGCGCAGCAGTGATGGCCGTCGGAGCGGGATCCACGGGAGGAATTCTGGCCGTGTGCATCGGCAAATTCAGAAACTTTTTCAGAGCGAGTGGTCTCTTTCTGTTTCAGAAAATCAAGGAGAAATAAAATGGCAACAAGCAAGGAAAGAAAGATGGAGCACCAGGAAAGGCATCTCGCAATGAACACATCACCGATCGTGTCGTCGCAGGAATGGGAGGCTGCACGCCAGCAGCTCCTCGTGAAGGAGAAGGCCATGACCCGCTCTCGTGACGCACTGGCCGCTGAGCGCAGGCGGATGCCGTGGCTGGCCGTGGAGAAAAAGTACGAGTTCGACGGACCCAAGGGCAAGGTGAGCCTGCTCGATTTGTTCGAGGGCCGCCGTCAGCTGGTCGTCTACCGAGCCTTCTTCGAGCCCGGCGTGTTCGGTTGGCCCGATCATGCTTGCCGCGGCTGCTCCTTTGGAGCCGACCAGGTCGGCCATCTCGCCCATCTGAATGCTCGCGACACCACGCTCGCTTACGCCTCGCGTGCGCCACAAAAGGACATCGAGCGCCTGAAGGCACGAATGGGCTGGGAGATGCCGTGGTGCACCATCACGGACAGCTTCGACAAAGACTTCGGTGTGGACGAGTGGCACGGCACGAACGCGTTCTTCCGCGACGGCGACCGTGTGGTTCGCACCTACTTCATCAACAACCGCGGCGACGAGGCGATGGGGAGCACCTGGAGTTACCTGGACATGACTGCGCTCGGACGCCAGGAGGAGTGGGAGGACTCGCCGGAGGGCTACCCGCAGACTCCACCGTACAAGTGGTGGAACTGGCACGACCAATACGCCGTCGACGCCTCGGTCGACCCTAGATGGAACAAAGTTTTGGAGAACGCCAAGGTGACCTTGAACCTCAACGGCTAGTACGGTGGCGTAGACGATCGCTCTCATCAGAGGCAGGGCTGGTGGAGGAAACCCTGCTTCCATTGGTGAGCAGGGTAGGCTTTCTGGACGAGTGGTCGGACACTTGGAAGCCTGTGCGTGTATCGAAAAAGAGCAATGCCGTTGCCGCCCGGATGCATCGAGAATTGGCGTAGGTCGAGGAGAGTGTTTCCGGAGGCTTAACTGGACAACAACTTAAGCCGGTCATCGAAGTTTCGCAGGCATTGGAGAAGTCAGCCGACTAGGCGCCACGGGACAGACTTCAATAGCACTTAGTTCTTCTCGGCCGGCTTTGGTTCCTGGGGTTTTTCGCCCCAGATGTATTGCGCGAACCATCTTTCGTTTTCTTCCATCACCGCGCGTTGTTGTTTCGGTTTGTTAATGCCGTGGCCGAAGCCCTTATAGACGACCATTTTCACGGGCACACCGTGGTCCTCGAGCGCTTGCCGCAGTTCGTAGGCATTCGGGATGGGCACGCGGCGGTCATTTTCTCCGTGCTGAATCAGAGTTGGCGTTTTGGCTTTCGCGATGTAGCTGATTGGCGAAGTCTTTTTGTATATTTCCGGATCGTCCCACGGAGTGGCATGCAGGTATTGCGGCGTAAACGGTGTGATGTCCGTATTCGCGTAGTATGTCATCCAGTCGGAAATTCCCGCGCCTACCGAAACAGCCTTGAAGCGGTCGCTCGACGCGGTTATGAATGCGGAAATGTAGCCACCCTGGCTCCAGCCCATCGAGCCGACGCGATCTTTGTCCACGAAGCCCCTTGCGATGAGGGCGTCCACGCCGGAAATCACATCGGCATAATCTCCGACGCCCAGATTGCGCACATTCAGAGCACGGAATTTTTCGCCGTAGCCTGCCGAACCACGGTAATTCGGCCGCAGCACCAGCGCGCCCTTGGCCACAAACCGCTCGATGGGATAGTAGCGGTCCGCATTGACGATTGGCTGATCTACTCCAGTCGGCCCTCCATGGATTACCACCAACAGCGGGTATTTTTTCTTCGCACTAAAGTCCGCAGGGGTGTAAAGCACCCCTTCAATCGCTGCCCCGTCCGCGGATTTCCAGGAAATCACTTCGCGGTGCGCCAGCGTAAATCCCTTGAGCTGATCGCTCATCGCCGTCAACTTCCTGCCTTGCCACGGTGCAACGCTGGAGGTGTACAAGTCCGCATATTGGTTTTCGAAAGCCGCCCGATACGCGGCTTGTTTGTAGTCTTTCGAGAATGAAAAAGAAAATGCAGACATATGATCCGGAGCGCTCAGTTTCTCAACCGTCTTTGTTGTGGGATTCAGGCGAAAAAGATGCGCGTAGGTTTTCTGCTCGGCGGCAAAATAGATGCCATCTGGTCCCCAGCCGATCAAGCCGGGATCTTCGTCGAACGCCTCCGACAAAATTTGCGGTGTCCCGCCGTCGGCGGGAACCACGGCAATCTTGACGTTCGTGTAAAAAAAATATTTCGAGCCTGCCGTCGTTTCGAAGGCGATGTTCTTCCCATCGGGCGACCATTGCGGATTGCGATCCGGCCCGGGTGTGCTCACGATTTTCTTAACCGCTCCGTCGTTCACCGTTGCGACGTAAATGTCTGCGGTCTCCGACGAAATCAAGTCGGGATCTCTCTGTCCGCTGAAGGCGATGCGCGTGCCGTCCGGTGACCAGGAAAATTCTCCCACGCTAAATTTATCGCCGTCGGTTAGCCGCTTCGGTTCCGCGGAGGGCGCGCCTCCAGCGGGAATTTCGATTGTCCAAATGTGGGTCATCTGGTACTCGGCGTGGACCACGAAGTACTCGCCGTACTTCTCTTTGCGGTCTTTCAGAGTTTTTGGTTCGACATCCGAGATCGAGTACGCAATTCGTTTCGAATCCGGCGCCCATTCGAAATTATCCACGTCACTTTCCGTCTTGGTGAGCTGCTGAGCTTCGCCGCCGTCCGCTGAAATCACATAGAGCTGTTTCTTTCCTTCCGGCGTTCCAGTGATTTGTCCCGGCCGGTCAGATAGAAACGCAATCCATTTCCCATCCGCGGACCATGCTGGACTGGTGCTGGACTTCTTCGCCGACGTCAGAGCATGCGATTCGCTGGTGGCGCCGTCCGCGATCCACAAATTGCGTTCGAAGGTGTTATCTTCCCAATTTGTTTTTTGAATTTCGTAAACGACGCGTTTTCCATCCGGCGAAATCTTCGGGTTGAACGCGCTCTTCCATTCGAGCGACTGGTCAATCGTCGGTGTGCCGGAAGCCGCTGCGGGCGCGGCTTTTCCCGCCTCCTGCGCTCCGGCAGAAAGGGCCAGCCATGCGCACGCAGCCAACACCATGGGTGCAGCGGGAATCAAAGACACCTTTCGCATCGCAACATCCCCCTATATTTTGAAAAAGACGTGATCTCAATACTTGCGGTTCCAGCGAGTGAAACCGATGAACAGGCCAACACCCACAATGGCAAATCCCAGGTAGATGTGCCATCCATGCAGCCGCGTTGCAGACACAATCGCGCCCAAGGCGGAAAGTATCAGCAACAGGGCAGCCTTGCCCTTCGTTAGTTGCTTCTGCTCGACCACTCGCTTTTCACTTCTCGCCTTGGCGATGCCCACTCTGCAACGCGCCAGCGTTTTTCCCGCCCTTAAGTTCTCGCCAACTCTCGGGTCAGGTACAAAATCTGTCCCACATGGTGATACGCGTGCCCCGCACTGAGCACGAAAATCTGGAAACGGTTCCCGGCTTCCGGTTCCCGTTCGGCGTTGTACGGTTTTCCCCAGTCCGCTGCCGTCTGCTTTCGAATCGTCGCCACCACCATGGCGATCGTGCGGTCAAATGCCTGCAACGCCGCTTCTTTCGCAGGAGGCTGCTTGTCCGTAAACTCGCGGTCCCGGTCGCGCACGTAACCCGTTTCCGCAATACGCGCTCCAATGTAATAGTTCAAATTGCCCGTCAAGTGCAAGACCAGGTGCCCCGCGCTATTGCCGTATGGATATGGCTTGCGCCAGAACTGTTCGTTCGAAAGCGGGTCCACCCATTTATGCAACTGCGCCGCAATGTATTCGTAATACGCCGCCAGCCCCGCGCTTACCGTCTCGTTTATTTCCTCCATGAGACTTGCCCCTTCGTATCCCTTTCCGAAATTACCGGACTAATCTCGCGGTCGCCGACCTTGTTCCAGAACCCGGAACGCCGACAATAGCCTTCCTCGCAGAAAAGTCAAGGATTCGCTTAGCCGTTTTGTGACTTGCCACAGCCTCCGCTATCCTTATTGCGTTGCCAGCCCCGAATCCCTTCACCGTCCAGGAACTCAAGGAGAATTTCTTATCCGTGGTTCCCGCTGTTCGCGTGCGATCGTGCAATGGCGCCCCAGTGAAACCTGCGGGGCGGTTTGTTCTTTATTGGATGATCGCCAGCCGTCGGCTCAACCATAATTTTGCGCTCGACCGCGCCCTTGAGCATTGCTGCGCTCTTGGAGGAAAGCCGCTCGTTATTCTCGAAGCGTTGCGATGCGATTATCCGTGGGTCAGCGACCGTTTCCACCGCTTCGTCCTTGATGGCATGGCCGATAACGCCCGCAACTGTGCCAAGCGTGGCATTTTCTATTACCCGTACGTCGAGCCCGCTCCCAACGCCGGCAAAGGCCTGCTCGAAGCGCTTGCCGCCCATGCATGCATTGTCGTGACCGATGAGTCTCCGTGTTTTTTTCTTCCCCGAATGATTGGCACGGCTGCAAAAAAACTTTCCGTGCGTCTCGAGGCCATTGATTCGAACGGCTTGCTCCCCCTCCGTGCCACCGAACAAGCTTTCGCGCGCGCCTTCGATTTTCGGCGTTTCCTGCAGAAAACCCTTCCCGCGCATCTCCTCGATTCACCCGCTTCCGACCCGCTTTCGAAAGCGAAACGTGCCGCCGCTCCGCCGCTGCCGAAAAAAATCATTTCCCGATGGCCGGCTGCTCCTTCCGTTCTACTTGAAGGAATGCCGGGTTCGCTCGACCATCTGCCCATTGACCACCGCGTCGCTCCCTCGAATCTACGTGGAGGTTCCGCGTCAGCCCGGTGCCAATTAAGGGAATTCCTCAAGAACAAATTCGAGGCCTATGGCGAACAGCGAAACAAACCGGATATCGACGCCGCCAGCGGGCTCTCACCCTTCCTGCATTTTGGCCACATTTCCGCGCATGAGATTTTTGCCAAAATCACACGCCGCGAAAAATGGAATCCCACGAAGCTCGCCTTGCGCTCCAATGGCAGCCGTGAAGGCTGGTGGAACATGAGCGCCGCTGCCGAGGTCTTTCTCGATCAGCTGATCACTTGGCGTGAACTCGGCTACAATTTCAGTTCTCACCGCGACGATAGCCACCGGTTCGAATCGCTCCCACCGTGGGCGCGGAAGACGCTACAAGAGCATTCGAAAGACGAACGCGAATATGCTTATTCTCTGAAAGAATTCGAATTCGCAGAAACTCACGATTCGCTATGGAATGCAGCGCAGGTCCAACTCGTCCGCGAAGGGCGCATACAGAACTATTTGCGCATGCTGTGGGGCAAGAAAATCCTCGAATGGTCCCGTACGCCGCGAGAGGCCGCGAGAATCATGATTCATCTGAACAATAAGTACGCCATTGACGGCCGTGACCCCAATTCGTACAGCGGGATCTTCTGGGTTCTCGGACGTTACGACCGTTCCTGGGGGCCGGAGCGGCCGATTTTTGGGCACATTCGCTACATGAGCTCAGAAAACACGGCGCGCAAACTATCTGTAAAAAACTATCTCAGCAAGTATGCGGCAAGATAGCGGTCCCATCGTTCCCGCAACTTCTAGATCCATGCTGGGTTTGTAACCCGGTCCGCTCCAAATTCGTCAAATTTCAGTAAGCTCATGTCCCCCTTGGCACACGCTCGGAGACTTTTTCCCTCTCTTCCGCGGGACTATATCCGCCGCCGCCGCGCCGTTCGCCGAATCACGAATGTCCTCATGATCGCGCTGTTTAGCATGGCTGCTGCTTATGTCATCACACGGTCCTCGGGTGGCACCGGTTTCCCCGCTCGGAATCTGGCCGCCGATCCCGTTCCCGTGCCATCTCCGGCATTCGATCCAGCAGGGCCCAGAGCATCTGTCAATCCGCTTCCTTCCTTGATGGAGACCAACGGCTACGGGTTGGCGTCTGGTCCTCATATCGTGACGGAAGTTGAAACCCTCGTTCTCCACGACGCGAAGCGTAACAAGGACGTGCACATTCGAGTTTTTTATCCCAACGATTCGGGGAAATACCCCGTCATCGTTTTTTCGCATGGCGCGGGAGGGTCGCAGAATTGTTGCGATGGCCTAACGCGGCACTGGGCCACTTATGGCTACGTCACGATCCAGCCGACGCACGATGACTCTGCAATACAGCGCCGCAACGCCGGCGAAGAAAATATTCAGTTCACGAAAGCGGTTCGGGACGCGCTCAAAAATCCTGCACATTGGGAGAGCCGCCCGCTGGACATCTCGTATGTCCTGGATGTGCTGCCCAACCTGGGCAATCGCATCCCCGGTCTCATCGGAAAGATCGATACGGACCGGATCGGCGTCGGCGGCCATTCCATGGGTTCCTACACGGCTGAAGCCATCGCTGGCGCACTCATCGATCTGCCTGGCCATCCCGGCAGAAGTTTTGAGGACCCGCGCGTGAAAGCTGTTCTTTGTCTATCGCCGCAGGGGCCCGGCCAATTCGGATTGAATGAGCACTCCTTCGATCAAATGGCTCTGCCTTATATGGGCATAACGGGATCGCTCGACAGCCTAGGCCCGGTTGCCAGCCCGGCGTGGCATAAGACCCCATTTGAGCGCAGCCAACCTGGGGACAAATACCATCTCTATATCGAAGGCGCTAACCATATGTCCTTCATCACCCCGCGAACGCTGCTGCCAAACCACTCGGAACAAGGCGGGGCCATCTTCGATTACACAAATTCGGCGTCTCTCGCCTTCTGGAATGCTTACCTGAAGGGCGACGCCAGCGCAAAGTCTTACCTACTGTCCGGCGCCTTGGAGAAATCCAGCCACGGCGCCGCCAAACTCTCCCACCGGTGACATGCCCGGTTTTGCACAGCCGTACACGGGGGAGGTCCTTCCGTACCATTGACGCTGTTACTACCCGCCGTCGAAACTGGGGATGGGATGGCTCGCTATTCCGCATTTCTGGGGCGTCGCGTGGAGGTGCAATATCGCGCCGGAGATATACTTTTGCCGGCGTCGGGCATTTTTGTGGCGGATTCCGGGCGTTCCATTTTTCTCGAGCAGAGCTTCGAGCAGCGCGGACAGCACAAGCACTTCCGGTGGGAAATCCCCTATCAATACCTGATTCAGATCGAAGAAAAACCCGATTCCGGCGCTTCCGCAAACAGTACATCTGCAGCTGTGACTTCCAAGGCTCCAGCTGAAGCAACTGTCGCTTCCGAAACCGGCGATGAGCCTCGCAGCGCGGCCGCCGCTGCTTCTGGGGGTGGTGCGCCCGGCATACTCCCAATCCCGTTCCGTCCCAAAACCGCGTGATTCCTGCTACGGAATTCAGCTAGTGAACCACTGGCCGACTCTGTCCCGTTGCCTGCAACAACAAGATTGCCCCGATGACAATCAACCCCACCTGGATGACCAAATGGAACTGTCGCGTATTCGCGCGCCGGTTGATCATTCGCCCCAGAAAGATTCCCAGCATCACGGCCGGCAACGACATTAGGTAAAGCCGGCTCACGAACGGCGTCCACAGCCCGGCTACCCAATAGCCGCACATCCCGACAAGGCTGGCGGGAAGAAAGTATCCCTGCAAAGTGGCCCGAAAGTGCGCTGGCGACCATTTGCGAAGCGAGCCAAAGATCGCCAGCGGCGGCCCATTCATCCCGTACGCCCCTCCCATCACACCTGCCACGAATCCAAAAAGCCAGGCCCAACGGTCATTTTTCAGCCCATAATCCCCACTCCCGAGCAACGAAAAAATGGCAAAAGCTACGATGACCACGGCAAGTAAGGCCTTGACGATCGGCGCAGCCACTTCCTTCAGGAGCAGGAGCCCCAAGGGGATGCCTGCCAACGTGAAAAGCAGGAGCCACCCAGCGCTGCGAACGTGCACGTGGCGCCAGTCCTGCACCACAACGACAAATGCGATCGTGATGGAGACGAGCACGGCTACTGGAGCGGCAACTTCCACCGGCAGCACCAGTGCCAAGAGCGGCACGGCAACTAAGGCCTCACCAAAGCCGAACGCTGATCGAATGATGGTTGCTAGAAACAGTACGGCGACAACTTCAACCACCGTCCATTGTGCAATCATCGTGTCTCGTTAACCTGCATCGCCCGCGCTTCCTTTCAGCAATTCGGCTACAATCATCTCCTCGTTTTGAGCAAGATTGAAACGCATTTTGCGCATTCCGCCTTCGAGGAGGTCTTTCTTGAAACCCGCCATTGGCTTGATTGGTCTTGGCCTTATGGGTCGCCCTATGGGGATGAATCTCATCAAGGCTGGCTACTCTCTCACAGTTTGGAACCGCACCGCATCGCGCGCCGATGAACTCGTCGCTGCCGGCGCCACGCTTGCAAAATTTCCGCAGGAAGTTGCGGCTGCTTGCGAGTTTCTGATCACCATGGTTAGCGACCCGCCCGCCCTGGAAGAAATTCTCTGGGGAGCGGGTGGTGCTATGCAGGCGCTCAAGCGGGGGGCCATCTACGTGGACTCCAGCACGATCTCTCCTGCGCTCGCGCGAAAAATTGCTGGCGCGTGCGCGGAGCGAGGCGCGCGTTTTCTTGACGCGCCAGTTACCGGAGGCGATTGGGGTGCCAAGAAAGGCGAGCTGGTCTTCATGATCGGCGGTGACGCGGAAACGTTGAAAGACGCCGAACCCATTTTGAATGTAATGGGCAAAAAACTATTTCACCTTGGGCCAAACGGCGCTGGCCAAACCATCAAGCTCGCTATGAACTTAATCCTCGCACTACAAGTGGATGCTCTCGCAGAGGCGCTTGCCCTCGTCACTAGAGCCGGAATCCAAGGCGAAAAACTTGTCGAAGTGATGCAATCCAGCATGGCCCGCTCTGGAGTCCTTGATATTAAAGCTCCGAATTTGCTCAAGGGCGAATACGTGCCGAGTTTCCCCTTGCGCCTCATGCATAAGGATCTTGGACTCGCGCTGGACCTGGCGAACCAGCTCGGAGTGGCGCTTCCTGCTACGGCTGCCGCTCGCGAAACTTACAGCGCCGTTAAAGGTGCCGCAAAAGAAGACCTCGACTATTCCGCGGTCATGAAATTCTGGAAACGCTGAGAGACATTCCATCTCTCAGCTGTTTTCCTGCGCCAAGGAGGCCGTCCGTGAGTTCACCAAGCGCTTTGCCTGATCCGGCAAAAATCCAAAAGTTTCGCGAGCATCTTCGTCAGGAATGGACCGGCGATGCGACTGTTGTCGCGTGGCGCAAATGGCACGCGCAGATTGCCGCGTTCACGCGCGGCGCCACCGAAGCCATTCTCGAGGCTGCATATCTTCGCCCCGGTATGCGCGTGCTGGATTTGGCCTGCGGTGTCGGCGATCCGGCACTTTCGATTGCCGAGGAAGTTGCACCTTCAGGACGCGTGACCGCTACTGACCTTGGCCCGGGAATGATGTCGCTTGCTGAGGAACTCGCGCGCAAAAAAGGTCTCACTAACATCGAATTTCGTGAAGCCAACGCCGAGTCACTTCCTTTCGCCGACGAATCCTACGACGTTCTCACCTGCCGATTCGGCATCATGTTTTTTCCCGATCTTCCCAAGGTGCTCGGCGAATGTTTTCGCGTGCTGAAACCAGGCGGGCGCGCCACGTTCGTTGCTTGGGGAAAAGCTGGACAGCCCTTCTTTACAACTACGGCCGGAATTCTACTGAAACATGTTCCGGTGCCTCCGCCTCCCCCAGATCCCGATGGACCGAGCATGTTCATGTTTGGTGAACGCGGCCGGCTCCGCCGCGCGTTGGAAGCCGCTGGCTTTACCAAAGTTCGCGAAGAAGACCGCATAATCGCCGGCAGATGGCAATCGTCGGTGGAAGAATACTGGGAGCAGTTCACCGAGGTAGCGGCGCCCTTCCGCCCGCTGCTCGCGCAGCTTACGCCCGAAAAAAAGGATCAAGCCGTTGCGGAGATTCTCGCTGCGCTAGGAAAATTCTGGGATGGAAAAGAATTGAACATGCCTCTCGAAATCGTCATCGGCACGGGAACCCGGCCCTAGACTATTCGTAGCGTAAGGCCTCCACCGGATCGAGCCGCGCCGCTTTGATGGCCGGATACATTCCAAAGAACAGCCCCACGCTCATGGAGACTGCCACTGCTAGCAGAATCGCCCACAGTGGAATTGATGTGGGAAAAGTCGGCATCGCCACACGAATCAGCAGGCTAATTCCGCCGCCGAGCAACACGCCTATCACGCCTCCTGCACCGGTCAACACAACTGCTTCGGTGAGGAACTGCCAGATGACGTCGCGGCGCCTCGCACCAATGGCTTTGCGCACGCCAATTTCGCGTGTTCGCTGCGTTACGGACATCAGCATGATGTTCATCACACCTACGCCGCCTACGAGCAGCCCAATCGAGCTGATAACCGAAATCAGCAGCGCCACTGACGAAGTGATCTGACGAAACTCATCGGCGATCTGCTGCGCACTGGAGATGCCAAAATTATCGGGCTTGCTGTAGGGAACATTTCTCCTGCGCCGCAGCACACCGCGAATCTGATCTTCCGCTTCCGGCATGCGACCGGGATAAGCCGTCGCCCCGATGAAGTGCTCGTCATCTTCGGGATTGTGTTTTCGATACGACCGATAAGGCACCATCACTGCTCTGTCCGCGGATTGATCTTTCATGAAGCCGCCCTTGCGCGGCTCAAGCACGCCAATCACTTCGTAAGAAACGCCGGCGACCATGATCGGCTTTCCCAACGGCTCCATATCCGGATACAAAGTCTTCGCAATATCTGAGCCAATCACCGCGACATCCGCGCGGTGATTGTTTTCCGCTTCGCTGAAAAACCGTCCGCGAGCCGGCCGCGAATTAAACACTTCTTCATTCGATGGCGTCGTCCCGTTGTAATCAATTCCCGCCACTTCCTTGCTTAGATAGCGCGCCGTCACCACTCCGCGCGGCGGGCCATCTTCCTGAATCCGCGGAAAAACGCTCGCCGTTACGATTTTTACCGCTGGGCAATACTGTTCGATGGCTTCCGCATCCTCCAGCGTGAGTGGCCTTCGCGTGCGCTCATCCTGGGTGAGCCGGCTCGTGTGAATCCCGGGATCGAAACGAAAGATGAACAGCGTCTCCGTCCCGTAGTCGCTCAGATATTCATTCATGCTGCTGTACACACCCATCAGTATCGAGACTACTGAGAGCAATGCAGTGATTCCGATAACTACGCCCATCACTGTCAGAAACGAACGCATCTTGTTCTCAAGAAGCGTCGTGAGCGCCATTTGCGCGTTTTCTCCGATTTGCATGTGATTCGCGCGCTCCTCTTCTTCTAAGATTCCTGCCGCAGTGCTTCAATAGGCTGCAGGGCCGCCGCTTTCTTCGCCGGATAAACTCCAAAGAAAACACCAACTGCCGCCGAGATAACTTCAGCCAGCACGACTGCTGAGAAGGGCACATTCATCGGTACGGAAGTCGCTACTTTCGCCAGTCCTGCGATGGCGTAAGCCAAAATTACACCGATCGCCCCGCCGATGGCTGTCATCACGGTAGCCTCAATCAGAAATTGCAACATGATGTCGCCAGGGCGTGCGCCCAGGGCTTTCCGGATTCCGATCTCGCGCGTCCGCTCCGTCACCGTTGCCAGCATCACGTTCATGATCACCACACCGCCGATCACCAGAAACACCGAGACCACTCCGACCATCCCCGTGGCAATCACTCCCGTTAGATTCTTCCACAAATTCATAAGCGTCGCGGAATCGAGAATCCCGAAATTATCCTTTTCGTTGAACGGAATATGCCGTCGCGCGCGCATTAGCACTCGCGCTTCCTCCTGCGTGCGATCCATCCAATCCGCCCCGCGCGCTTGAATATTTATCCAAATCCCGTCATAGGCGCCGTACATCTTGAAATACGTCTGGATTGGAATGTACGCAAAATTATCTTGCGACTGCCCTAGCACCGAGCCGATCGGTTTTGCGATTCCCACCACCTGGAACGGCCGCCCATCAATCAGTACCTCGTGGCCGATGGCGTCCACATTGGGGAACAATTTGTCAGCCACGTCCCGCCCGATCATGGTGACTAGCGCGCGGCTCTGATCGTCGCCATCGGAAATGTACCGGCCGTCGGCTGGTTCTACGACATCAATCTCCCCCATGTTGGCGGTCACCCCTCGAATGTTGCAGTCCTCGAGGCTTTGCGATCCCATTCGGATTTTTCCGCCAGTGCGCAGCTCAACGCCGAGCCTTAGCGGCAGCTTCATGGTCGCGCTCAGCGCTTCGTAGTCTTCCCACGTGACTTTTTTGTTCCGCCGGTTTGCCTTCACGAACTCTTCCACATCGGTAATGAGGGGGAATCGCGTCAGCAGAAAAACGTTCGATCCCAGGTTGGCCACACGCTCCGAGATGTAGCGGTTCACCCCGGAGATCAGCGCCACCACGACGATTAGCGTCGAAACCGACAAGATAATCCCCAGCAGCATCAGGAACGAACGCATCTTGTGCGCCCGCAGCGTCTCCAGCGCCACCCCGATCGGCTCTTTGAGCATCACCCGCCGTTTCATGCCTGCATCACCCCTGTCTATTCTACGGCATACCAGGACATAAGGTTTCGAGCTCAAACTGTCAGACGGCCCCCCTACAGTCATCCACCCTTCGCTTTGGCGTAAGAGTCAGCTCCCAGAAAATGCAACGAGACGTAGGGTTCCTCTCCCACGACCCAGCTGTCATGTCCCGGGGCGATATAGAACAGGTCGCCAGCCTTCATTTCGATTACCCTGCCGTCATCCATAGCCGCCGTCGCACGCCCGGAGAGCACCATCCCAACGTGCTCCACGGCACAGCTTTTCGCACCCACTGCGCGTCCCACATGCGTCGACCATTTCCAGCCTGGTTCATACGTTGCGCGGCCAATGGTCATCCCACCTAGATGCACCAGCTCGAACTTGCCCTTCTCAAAGGTCCGAATCTCGTCCGGCTGTTCAAATCGCTTTAGGATCACCTCCAGCATCGGATTCCCCTTTCTCTTCCGCTCCTCCGGCCCGGCGACAAAGCATTTAAGAATCGCGGACCTTCTCGCCACCTGCCGCAGCCCTACTGCATCCAAGAGCTGACATGTCCGGCAAATCTCATCCCTGGGGCACGCCGCCCTGGACGGTTGATTTCCATCCCACCGCGCGCGCGCTGCCCGACCAGGTGGATTTCGCCATTGTCGGCGCCGGCTTCAGTGGCCTATCCGCTGCCGCGTGGCTGCGCAAGTTTGCTCCCAAACGCTCTGTCCTTGTGCTCGATTCTGCTTCGCTCGGCGAAGGCACCAGCGGCCGCACCGGAGGCATGACGCTCGCAGAAACCGCCGCCGGCAAGCTCCCCGGCCTCGGCGACGTTCTCGCCAGGTACCAGAAGATTCTCCACGCTCTCCGCATTGACGCTCGATTGACGCTTCCGGGTGCCTGGGAACTGGGTCGCTCCAATCCCGCAAAAAATTCCCCAATCTCCTGGACCGACTCCGGCAATCTCAAAGTCGTCCGCAGCGTGCCCGGTGGCACCGTGGACCCAGGCAAAGTCCTCGCCGGCCTCGCGCGCGCCGCGGAAAAAGCTGGCGCGCAAATCGCCGAGCACGCCGAGGTTCGCGCCTTGGAATTCTCGAATCCGCTGCGTCTGCAAGTCCGCCGCAATCTCCGGGGCCGCATGCACCAAAATGAAATTCGCGTAGGCCAAGTGCTTCTTGCCACCAACGCTTACTCCCTCGAATTGTCCAGCTTGCACGATGCCGCCGCACCAAAACTCACTTTTGCTCTGGCTACCGCACCGCTCTCCGCCGCGCAACTCAAGGCCGTCGGCCTGTCCTCGCGCCACCCGTTTTACACCATCGACTTTCCCTATTTGTGGGGGCGACTGCTCGATTCGAACGGCGTCATCTTTGGCGCCGGCCTTGTCCCTCCCTACTTAGACGCGCCTTCTCGCTTTCCGCTCGGCGACCCCTCAGCCAAAAACCGCGTCCACGATCTACATCGCTACGATGTTCGCAAAGGCGAATCCGCCGCCTGTCTTCGCTTGCTCGAAAACCGTGTACGCCATTTGCACCCTGCGCTTGCCACCGTTCCTATCACCCACCGCTGGTGTGGCCCAATTCTCTTTACCGAAGAAATGCGCCCCATCTTCCGCCTTCATTCCAGCAGCAAACAGGTCATGATCCTCGCCGGCTTCAACGGCCATGGCGTAGCTCTCTCCGTCTACCTCGGCCAATGGGCTGCTGAAGCCCTCCTGGCCCGCCGTCCTTTGCCCCGCTGGCACTAACCCAGCATTGCCACTCCGCTTCCCGATCCTCGCCGCCCTCGTAAATCAAGCCCTTGACCGCAAGCCTGTTCGGCGATAGCCTCACGCCTAAATTTCCTGCAACCATCTCAACATTCAGGGAGGCTGTTCATGGTTTCGCTCACAGTTCTTTGGCTCCCCATTCTGCTTTCGGCCATCATCGTGTTCGTGGCCAGCTCCATCATTCACATGGTGCTGCCCTATCACCGCAGCGAATACCACCAGCTGCCCGATGAAGATAAGCTCCTCGCCGCTTTGCGCGCCACTAGCTTGAAACGTGGTTTTTACACTTTTCCTTTTTGTACCCACAAGGACATGAAGTCCCCCGCCATCCTGGAAAAATTCAACCAGGGACCAGTCGGCACCGTGACTGTGTATCCCAGCGGCCCACCCGCTATGGGGAAGTTCCTCGGCCTGTGGTTTGCCTATTGCCTCATCATCGGCATCTTCGTTGCCTATCTCGCCGGGCACGGCGTTGCTCCCGGCGCGCATTATCCGGTCGTATTCCGTGTTGTCGGCACCGCCGCGTTTCTCGCCTACGGCCTGGGAACCCTGAGCAATGGCATCTGGAAGGGCCTGCCCTGGAGCATGGTCCTAAAGGAATCTTTTGATGGCCTTATCTTTGCCCTGTTGACCGCCGGCACCTTCGGCTGGCTCTGGCCGCGCTAAAGCCAATTCGTTGAACACTTGAGCGGAGCCTTCCGCGTCCACTCCATTTTGGATTTTGTACTGACCTCAGAACCTGCTTGATCCTCTTATAGGTGCCCGCTTTTCCGGCGCTTCTCCAGAGGAAGCATGCCAAAGCTCCCCAACCCACAAACCGCGAACGCAGCGCGCCAGGATTTCGCTATTCGCCCGGCCAGCCCCGAGGACGCTCCCGCCATCCTGCAGTGTCTCCGCTTAGCCTTTGAGCCGTACCGTGCCCAATACACCCCGCAAGCCTATTTTGACACTGTCATGACGCCGGAAACTCTGACCGAGCGCCTGCGCACGATGACCGTACTAGTTGTCACGGAGACGCGGGAAAATATTGTCGGGACAATCGGCGGCGCAACGGTCTCCGGTGGGGAAGGCCACCTCCGCGGAATGGCGGTGCCGTCGCAATTCCACGGACGCGGCATCGCCCAGCTTTTGCTGAAATCAATGGAAGAACATTTGAAGACCGAAGGCTGCGCGCGAATCACGCTCGATACCACCGAGCCGCTTCAGCGCGCCATGCGCTTCTACGAAAAAAACAGATACCGCCGCACCGGCAAAATCACCGATTTCTTCGGCATGCCCCTCATCGAATACGCCAAACACTTCCCGCCCCACTAATCTCGCCAGCGTAGGGCACGATACATCGTGCCCTCTTCTGGTCACTTGTACGGTCCGCCCGCGCACTCAGATTCGTATCGAGCTATTCTCTTCCTCAGAATTTCAATTCGCCAATCACTTTCAGAAGTCGTAACATCGTCGCAATTTCCTCCGGAGTCAGTTCTGCCCGAAGCTTCTCCTCTGCAGCCCGCC
Source organism: Candidatus Acidiferrum sp. (assembly GCA_041482215.1). Classification (GTDB taxonomy): domain Bacteria; phylum Acidobacteriota; class Terriglobia; order Acidiferrales; family UBA7541; genus Acidiferrum. Next base: position 21,832 of record JBGPDI010000010.1, read on the forward strand.
GTTCCTTAACCAGATTTTCCCTGTACTTGTTACCCTTTGCCGTCAGCTGCACCAGAAGCGCTCTTCCCGTCTTCGCCTTCCGTTCCGAGAGCAGCCCTTCGCGAATCATAGTCTTGACGGCGCGGTGCACCACTGTCCGGTCAAACCTCAGCATCGTCGCAATCTGATTTTGATTGAGCGCCGCCCCGCCTCGCAGCATGGACATAATGAACCCGCGCGTCTGCGAGCACTGCGTCCTCTGTTCCAATTGTTTTCCCACCGAGTAGTAGGCCGCGGCGAGATGCACCAGCACGGAATCCTGCAGGATCTCTTGCGGAATCAGTTTTTTCTCAACAATGATCATAGAATTTTCACCGTGGCCTCAAGCGGTCTTCTCCATTGCAGCTGATCCACGTGCCGCGCTGACTTCTTTCCAATCGCAATCACCATCACGATCTCATGAACTCTCGGGGAAATTCCCAGAAATTTGCTCAGCCTGCGTCCGTCAAATCCTTCCATCGGACAGGTGTTCAGCCCCAGCGCTTCCGCCGCGATCATCAGGTTTTCGCAAGCCAGCGCCGTGCTCTTCGTCGCCCACTTAAATAGTCCCTGCCGCGCCACCGGCACCGTGCCAATCACCTTCCACAAATTGACGACCCTCAGGATCGCCCATTTCACGACCCCGAGAATTCCAAACCATCCCTGGATGAAAAACCATTTCGCCAGCTTCGCCCTCTTCGCCATCTCGGAAATCTTCTTCTCGCTGAACCCTTGCTGCCGCATCCATTCCAGATAGCTTTCGTTCGTCGTCTGCCACGACCCGATGTCCGCCACCGCCACCACCAGCGCCGAAGCCGTCCTTGCTGGCGCCTGCCCCATGCAAAGCCGCGCCGCATCGCGTTTCATTTCCGGTGTCTCCACCCAGTAAAACCGGTACGGTTGTATGTTAAAACTCGAAGGAGCTACCCGCGCGGCATCCAGTATCCGCTCCCGCATCTCCCCCGGTATCTCCACCGCCTCAAACTCCTTAATTGCCCTTCGCTCAAAAATCGCTTCCAGTATCTCGCTCATGGCCAGTCTCCATGTTGCCATAACAACATATATGTGTTGCCATTGCAACATTATTCCAGTTCTAGCATGAGCTGTATTTAGACACTTTTATGATTGGCGGGGGATCGCCTCAGGACTGCCGCTCCAGTGATGGTCTAGAGCCAGTTTAGGTCTGTGGATCCTGGAGAATGCTTTTTTGGGAATGCTAGAGACCGAAGTTGCGATCTTCTGTCCTAATCAAATCAACCAATTACGGGAGGACTCCCCGTTCTGCTCGACGGCCTCTCATTTGCATTCCCGCATCTACTGATTGGTCGCGACTTGACTTAAGGGGGTGTCTGGAGTCCTGGGCCGGGACTACTCCTAGGAGAATGGTGAATAGCAAGCAGAATGGCACTTCGTCGCTTAAGTTCTCGATTGTCGCGGGGATCGCGTCCTGTGGGTCACCCACGGGAAGCGCGGGCAAACCAGAGGACCTTGGCACAGGCTCGTCGCGCTCTTCCAGCTGGCCTGCGGTTCAACGAGCACTTTTACTGCTCATACTTTCTTTTTTAACCCTCTTGAACTCAGCGCGCACTCTGGCTCAGAGCCGAGGCGACACGCGAGACTTGCTGGACATGAGTCTTGAGGACTTGATGTCGGTCGAGATTGATTCTGTCTACGGCGCCTCCGGATTCAAGCAGAAGGTGACCGAAGCGCCTGCCTCTGTCACCATCATTACGTCCGACGAAATCCAAAAATATGGCTACCGGACTCTTGCCGACATCTTACGGAACGTCCGCGGCTTTTATGTTACCTATGACCGAAATTACAGCTACCTGGGAGTGCGCGGCTATGGTCCTGCAGGAGACTACAATAGTCGCATCGCGGTGATGATTGACGGCCACCGGCTCAACGACGATATTTACGATGCGGCTCTCCTTGGAACGGAGTTCCCAATTGATGTTGATCTGATTGACCGTGTCGAAGTCATCCGCGGGCCTAATTCTTCTCTTTATGTCGCCAGCGCCTTTCTGGGAGTCATCAACATCATCACCAAGCGCGGGCGTGATTTGCAAACCGTGAGCGTTGCGGGCGAAGCCGCCAGTTACGGCACATACCAGGGCCGCGTTAGCTACGGCAATAAATTTAAGAACGGTTTGGAAGTGCTTCTTTCCGGCTCCTTCTATGATTCCCACGGGCAGGACCAGCTTTTCTTCAAGGAATTCGACAATCCAGCCACCAACAATGGCATTGCCACGAATGCGGACAATGACCAGTTTCACCAGTTTTTCACCGATGTCTCTTGGGGTCATTTCACGTTGCACGGAGTATTTGGCTCGCGGGATAAGGGGATTCCGACTGCTTCCTTCGGAACTGTTTTTAACGTCACTGGGACACGCACCATCGACCATCGCGCCTACCTTGATTTGCAATACGATCGCAAGCTTGGCCTTGGGTGGAGTCTTACCAATCGGCTGTACTTCGATCAGTTCAATAACGATGGCACTTATGTTTACGATTATTCCGCCTCGGGTGGGCCTTCCCGCGTGTTAAACAAGAACTACGCCCACGGCAAATGGTGGGGCGATGAAGTGACCCTTTCCAAGCAGATCTTTGAGACCCAACGATTGAGCGTCGGTTTCGAATACCGAAACAACTTTGAGCAAAATCAGGGCAACTATGACCTGCAACCCTTCGTTCAATATTCTAGTGAATACAAGACCTCGGATATATTTTCCGTTTACGCTCAGGATGAAATTCACCTTCGCAAAAATCTCGTATTGAATCTGGGCCTTCGCTACGACCATTATTCGACATTTGGCGGTACGACGAACCCGCGTGCTGCTCTGATCTATAGTCCGTGGGAAAAAACGACCTTTAAATTCCTTTACGGCCAGTCCTTTCGGGCTCCCAACCTGTTTGAGCTTTTCTATGTTGCCCCCGGTAACGAAGCCAACCCAGCTCTCCGGCCCGAGACCGTAAAGACCGCGGAGTTGGTATGGGAGCAATACTATGCCAACCATTTCCGAATGACGGTCTCGGCATTTTACTACCCCATCCGAAGTCTGATCAGCGAGCAAATCGACCCCACAAATGGAAATGCTTTCTTTACCAATGCCGGATCGCTGGATCTTCGAGGTCTGGACTTTGAATTGAGGAGAAAATTGCCGGATGGTCTGGAAGGTAGGGTCAGTTATTCCTTTCAAAACGTTTCTAACCCAAGCACTCAAATGCCTGTCACTAATTCTCCGAAGCACCTCGTCCAGGCGAGCCTGATCGTACCCCTCATCAGACAAAAGTTCTTCGCGAGCATGGATCTCCAATATGTCTCCAAGAGAGCAACCCTGACCGGCCAATATGCGGGAGCCTATGTCGTCCCCAACGTCACCCTATTCAGCCGAAACGTGCTAAATCGATGGGAAGTCTCAGCGAGCCTCTATAACGCGTTTAGCTACAAGTATGCCGACCCTGCCGGGAATGGCTTGCCGGAAAACGTTCTCTTTCAGGATGGCCGAAATTTTCGAATCAAAGTCGGATACAGATTCCGATGATGAATACTCGTCAGGACAATCGCAACAGCCGCGGATCGGCTCGGCGAATCGTTCGCAAGGCAAATTCGCGCCGAATCCGGAAAACTTCCCTATTCAGCATCATCGCCTGCTGGCTCTTATTGAGTGTTTCTCCCGTGGCTCTCTCTCAGAATGCGGAAGGTGCCGAATACTTGGTCAAACTCGCTTTTCTGTACAATTTTACCAAGTTTGTCGAATGGCCCCCTGATTCATATGGCGATCCGAGCGCGCCGCTGGTGATCTGCGTCGTTGGTCATGATCCATTTAGCCAAAATCTTGAGGGAGAGTTACGGACCCGTACGGTGGGGAGCCATCCCGTGGACGTCAGGACACTGAGACCAAACGACAAGCTGAGCGCGTGCCACATAGTATTTGTTCCGGCCACAGAGAAGGGCTATGCCGACACGATTGTGAACGCGCTGAAGGGAATCAAGGGCTCTGACGGTTGGCGAATCCGAGGGATTCGCTGTACTGGGTGGAATTATTAACTTCAGCGTCGAAGGGAACAAGGTTCATTTTGAAATCAACCGGTTTGCGGCCGAACGCGCCGGCTTAAAGATCAGCTCAAGACTGCTCAGCATTGCGAAAATAGTCCAGGAGCAGGACCACACAAGAAAGAGTTGACACTTTAGGGCGCGAATTCTCCGTATCACGCCGAACGAAGCACAAACACGATCCGTTCGCGCCGGCTGAACCACGCAAAGATTGCCAGGATCTGCTTCAACGGAAAATATTTCGTGTTGAGCAATCGCATCGCGTGGGCCGCGTCTTCGCCCGTCAGGAATTCTGCGCGGGCCTCGACCCAATCGCCCAGGACATTGCCGCGAATGTCGCATGGCGCGATCTTCACGCGCGGATTATTTCGCATGCGCTTCACCTTTCCGGAAACGCCGATGGTGTACAGGTACAATTTCGCACCGCTCGAATCCAGACTCACCGTCGGCTCCGCCGCAAACCACACCGGCGTCTTCACCCCGTCGCCGCTCTTCTTGAATGTTTCGAGATTCAGATACTTGTGCCCGGCAAACGCCGCAAAGTTCATCGCATCACCCCAGCAGGCGAGTATCGCTCCCGCCATGCGATCTTCGCATCCGGCGCGGCTCAAAAACAAGAAGGGGCGGACAATTTCGTCCGCCCCTTCTTGCACTTTCAAATCGTCTGCCTGCCCGATCGCTGCCGTCCGAAGTCGCTACTGCTTTGGGAAATTCAGGTCGGCTTTCACTTCGAGAATCTGCAAAGTATGTCTCCGCGAATGGCCGGAGATCAGCAGGATCCATTGATAGGCATCCAACGTCCCGATCGCGGGAACGGGATGGTCGAAGAGATGATCGCGCAAATCCTCTTGCGTGGTCTTGATGTATTCGATGGTATGCGCCCGGTTGTCCAGAAAAAGTTTGACCGATGCTTCCGGCGTCATGCTTCCATGCTTTACCGGATCGATAGGCTCAGGGGCTGTCGCCTTATGGCTCCGGTCCTGAAGCATTTTCACGAGCACTTCGTCCTTGCCCTTCGCGGCGTCGCGCTTCTCCGGATTCGCCGGGGCCTTTACGATTTTTTCGCTGACGAGACCGAAAATGTAGCCTTCCGCCAGCGCGATATGTTCGGCGCATTCCGCCACCGACCAGCGTTCCGGCGCGGACTTGAAATTCCACTGCGCGGGAGACAAACCCTTGGTGGCGTCCAGAAAAGCTTTCTTGGACCCTTCCAGTTCTGCTACTGCGTGGTCCCTTTCTTCTTGCGTCAGCGTCTGGGTGCTGTCCGCCACCAGCATCAAAGCAATTGCCAAAAAGAAGTATTTCATTCGTGCCCTCCGAGAAATCTAACCTCTCGCGTCACGCGCATTGTATCGCATTATTTTACGCGAACGTACGTCACATCCTCGGTGAAAGAATCTTTTTGCTCTTTGCGGAATGTCCAGGTCGTCTTGAAATGATCGTTGTCAATGAACGTGTAAACCGCATGATGCATGTGCCCGTCGTCGGCACTCTTCAGATTCGAGACGCTGACCAGCTCGAATGTGATCGTCTTGGCGTCCGGCGCATACGAACCGCGCATCGTCGGCTGATTTCCCGCCATGCAGTAGTGCGTCAATTTAATCTGGTCGCCGTCGAGATAATAAAGCGTGGTCATCTCCACCGGTTTGCCGCTCTCTACCATGTGGAATTTTTCCAAGACCGCCGTGCCGCCGGAAGTTAGCTCGAGGTCCAGCGTCGCTTTGTTCATGTTGGTCTTGTCGGTTTCCCAGTGGCCCACCAGTGCTTTCAATTTCTCAAATGCTTCCGCGCCGCCACCGGGCGCCGCATTCGTTCTCACCGCCATGATTCCCACACACAACGCCAGCACTCCGAGAAGTTTTCCGAAGTTTTTCATCGATCTTTCTCCTTTCAAATACTCTCAACATCTGTCTGCAAAATGGACCACTCGAAACTCGCGATTCACTGCACTGCTATTGACGATGTGTCGGCTTGCCCAAACCGTTGCGTCGCGAATCCCACAATCAACCCGAGCAGCAAGCCAGGAATCATGATGTCCCAGAAAAGGGACATCCCGGAATGCAGAATCAGGAGCAGACTGAGCGCTGCGGCGATTGCAATCCCGGCCAGAATTCCCAGTAGCATGGAGTGCACGCGCTGCGAAACGTATCCGGTTGCGATTCCTGCAAGCAATCCCTTCAGCAGCGAAAACGTAATTACGCTTCCCATCAGCGGCGCGAGTGACGGCTCGAAAAAACCGCTCAGGCCATCCAGCAGTCCAAGAGTTCCTCCGACCACAAGCCCCAGCATTGGTTTCGTGAAACTCATCGCCACCTCCGGTGAAAGCTCGAGTGCATTTGTTGCACTCTTATTTGGCATTCGGATCGGGCTGCATCACACCAAAAAGATTTCCTTCCGTGTCCTCGAGATACGCAAAGTAGCCGACCGTGGGAATCGCGGTCTTCGGTATGACCAACTTTCCGCCGGCTTTGTTCACGGATTCAATCGCACCGTCCACCGATTTCACGCCGATCGTATTGGTCGTGTTTTTGACGTCGGTATTTTTCATCAGCCCGCCATTGATTCCCGGCGTTCCTTCCGCGCCCGTGTTCACCATCCAGTACTCCATGGGCCCCGGCCATTTTTCTATCTTCCAGCCGAACACTTTTTTGTAGAACGCCGAAGCGCGCTCCGGATCGCTTGCCGGTATTTCAAAATGGATGACTCGAGACATAATTCTCCTCCTGATTTATGCGAACAAAGTTTTTATTCCGCGGGCCGAACTAGTGCGTCGCCGGCGCTGCAGCCGGAGCCGCGCCATACTTCTGCGTCGCGTAGCCCACAATCATCCCAACGACGCTGCCAGGCAAAATAATTTCAAAATAATATCCGTGCTGCAAGTACGCGACGAGAAACGCGAGAACAAATCCCACCGCCAGGCCGAACAAAATACCGAGCGGAACAGAATTCACTTTGCGCGCAAAAATGCCTGCCGCTACTCCCGCGATCAATCCCTTGACGGTCGAGCCAACGATAATTCCAGCCAATTGCGCTCGCACTGCAGGTGTGAACAACGCCGTTCCGCCGTCGATGGCGCCCAGCAGAGCCCCGATCAGAAGTCCCAGAAGCACTTTATTCATCACATTCCTCCGCTGCGATTTGTCTCTCTAAGGTTACTTACAACGAATTCGAACATTCCTTTAAATCTATCTGTGCATAAAAAGTAAAATCAAGACGCGCATCGCCAAGTAGGCTGCAATCAACAAGATAAAAAAACGGTAACGGCGGTAAAAGCGGGCAGTTTTTTCAAGAATGGATTCGCGGTGGGCGCCGACGGCGAGGCCATCGAGGTGTTTCGAAACGTCCTGGGCAAGGTCGGAGACGTTCGAATAGCGGGCAGCGGGGGACTCTGCAGTGGCTTTGGCGCAAATGGCAGCGAGGGATTTATCGAAGCGGGGTGCGTTCGAATCGGGCGCAACTTCGGGTTTTCCGGTGAGTAAAAATCGTAGCAGAGCGCCGAGTGCAAATATGTCGCTGCGGACGTCCAGATGCAAAACGTCGCCGCGCGCTTGTTCTGGAGACATGTATCCGGGTGTGCCCATCACGGTACCGTAGCCCGTTATCACCGAGATTTCTGTGGTGTCGCTTTCGACCGCGACGGGCTGTGGCGTTTCGAATACGGTGGCTTGGGGATCCGGTTCGCGCGCGGTGTTCGAATCCACTCCACGGAGAATTTTCGCAAGGCCCCAATCCATGACCAGCACTTCGCCGAATGGTCCGACCATGATATTGGCGGGTTTCAGATCGCGGTGGAGTACACCGCGCGCATGCGCGAATCCGACGGCGTCGCAAATTCGCAGGAAGAGCCGCAGGCGGTCGGGCACCGATTTCACGGTGGTAATAAATTCATCCAAGCGCTGGCCTTCCACGAATTTCATGGTGTAAAAGACGCGGCCATCGGCGAGAGTTCCCACATCGTGGACGGGGACGATGCCGGGATGCTCGAGCGCGGCGAGGACGCGAGCTTCGCGAATCAGGCGATTTGCGAGATCGCCATCTGCTCCCGGAACATCCAGAACTTTGAGGGCGACGCGACGCTGCAAGTTTTCGTCTTGTGCGGTGTAGACCACGCCCATTCCGCCGCGGGCGATGCGCTCGAGCAAGCGGTAGCGCGTGCCAGTGAGATCGGGAGAATCGGCGCCATCGCGCAATCTTTCGAGCGCGGCGTTCGAAAGGAACTTCATTTCGAATCCCAGCCGAAGGCGGCACGTGCTTCGCGTTGGAATTCTTCGTCGCTGCCGCAAATTTTGCGCAGGAGGTCGAGGGCAATCTTTCGAAACTCGCGCCGCGCCCAGGCCAGTGCATTGGTCACGTCTGTCACGCTGATTCCATACTCTTGAGCAAGCTGTTGGTAGGAAATCTTGTCGTTGCCTTCGAGGTCGTAGGCTTCAAAGAGGTGGAAGGTTCTTTCCCGTTCGCTCGCGACGCACAATTCGCGAAGATCTTCCACTGCGAGAGCGAAAAGACTTCGCACCCACTCTTTCTCAAAAAACTGTTCGAGTGATTCCGGCGAGGCGATTTTTGCGGGGTCGATGGCGATGGCGCTCAGTTCATCTTCGGCGGCCGCGAAATCCAGCGCAACGTGCGGGATGTTTCCACCGCGCTTCAGGCGGCGTCCGGCTTTGTCTTCATTCATTACAAAGCTGTCCACGCAAACGCGTAGGTAGGTTCGCAGGCGGCTTTTCTTTGGGTCAAATTTGTCGAGAAGTTCGCGTTCCAGAAGTTCCGCAAAAAATCCTTGGGTAAGGTCTTGAGCCGTTTCGGCGGGCCGATTCCATCGCCAGCGAACGTATTTATAGACGGGCTTCCAGTAGGCGGCACACAGCGATTCGAGTGCGCGCTCGCGCTCCTCGGCATCAATGCTGCGGGCCGCTTCTATGACGGAGCGGCGTGTCGGGGGGAAGCGGTCGCCGCCGGGAAGAAGGTTTTCTTCGTTCATGTTACTGCTTCACTTTCGTTGGCATGGGCGCTTCGGGAGGAGTTTATTCAGGATGGCCCAAAGTGACAAGCATGGCTTGTCGTGAGTGGCGGTAAGGCAGGGAAACTGCGGGAAAGGAACGCTATTCATAGCGAAGGGCTTCGACGGGGTCGAGGCGGGCAGCTTTCCACGCGGGGTACACACCAAAAACAATTCCGATCAGAGCGCACATGATGAGGGCGGTGGCGACCCAGAAGAAGGAAAGGAGAGCGGGCATCTTCAGGGCGTAACGCATCAGCAGAGAGATGGTTGAGCCGAAGATGACGCCGATAATTCCGCCAACGCCGCTCAGCGTGACGGCTTCGATTAAAAATTGAGCAAGGATGTTGCTGCGTTTTGCCCCGATGGCTTTTCGAAGGCCGATCTCGCGCGTGCGCTCGGTGACGCTGACGAGCATGATGTTCATGACACCGATGCCGCCGACGATCAAGCCGATTAAAGCGATCGCGAACATCAAAATGAAAATCAGCCCGCTGATTTTGTTCCACAGCTCTAAGAAGTAGTCAGAAGTGAAGAGCGCGAAATCATCAGGCTTGTCATTCGAAAGGCGGCGTTTGCGGCGGAGCAGATCGCGGATTTCCTCGACGGCTTGGCCGACGTTTTCGGGATCGGCGGCTTTGGCGAATATCACATAGTCTTTTTGATTGGGATAAAGTTTGCGGAGCGTGGTGACGGGCATGTAGGCGGAGTTGTCCTCGGGATTGGAGCCGCCGGAGATGCCTTGCCGTTGTTTTTCAAGCGTGCCGATGACGGTGAAAAGCTGGCCGTCGATGATGACTTCCTGACCGAGGCAGTGCTCGGGGGATTCTGGAAACAAAATGCGGGTGGTGTCGTAGCCGAGCAAAACGACTGCGGCTCGATGCTCCGCATCAGTTTCGTTGAAGAACCGGCCATTCTCGACCTTCAGATCGAAAATCTCTCCGATGGACGGTTGATTGCCCTGGAGAATCACGTTTTTGGCGCGGTAGGCGCCACGGCGGACATCGGCGGTACCGGAACCAAATTGCGGTTGAAATATGCGCATCGAGGGGGAAGCGGCTTTGACATGCGGGAGCCGAGCGATGTCGTCCGCCCATTCGGGCTGAAGCTCTTTGCGATTGAACCATTCGCTGGGCGGGCGAGAGAGAGAGGCCCATGGGAAACGGTAAGCGATGATGGTGTCCGAACCCAGCGCGCGAATGCCACCAAGCACGTTTTCATTGAGGCCGTTGATGACCGCGGTGACGGTGATGACCGTGGTAATGCCGATGACGATTCCGAGAATGGTCAATGCCGAGCGCAGAGTGTTTTTCCGCAGGGTATCGAGAGCGAGAAGGATTTCTTCCCGGAGTTTGAGCGCGCTTTCCTTTCGAATGCGGGCGCGGAGCGGCAGAGCAACCGGCTGCGGCAATATTTTTTCAAACGTGGACATTCGTGCTCTTTCTTACTCGGACCGCAACGCTTCGACAGGATCCAATTTCGCAGCCTTGGACGCCGGATAAGTTCCGAAGAAAAGGCCGACACTCAAAGCGACGAGCAGTCCGCCGATCACGGACCAAAGCTTTACGGCACTGGGCAGCGGCGACAACCAGGACACCAACGTGGCCACCAGGACACCGCACAATACGCCGACTGCGCCACCGATCACAGAAACCGTGGATGACTCGATCAAGAATTGAAGCAGGATATCGCTACGCCGCGCTCCCAGCGCCTTGCGAATGCCAATCTCGCGGGTTCGCTCGGTGACGGAGACCAGCATGATGTTCATGATGACGATGCCGCCGACGACGAGGGAAATGGAGGCGATGGCGATGGTCACGGCGAAAAAGGAGCCGCTGATGTCTTTCCAGAGAGATAGAAAGGAATCGCTGGTCTCGATGGCGAAGTCATCGGGTTTGGCAAACGCCAGATGGTGGCGGCCGCGCATGATCTGGCGGACTTCGTCGACAGTGTCCTGGATTTTTTCGGCGGAGCCGGCACGGGCGGTCACACGCAAGGAATCCTGCTGAGTGCCGAAGTTCTTCTTATAGGTTGTCAGTGGAAGGATGATCCAATTGTCGAGCGAAGTCCCCAGCGCGGAGCCTTGCTTTTTTCCGGCGCCAATAACTTCGCACGGAATGTTGTTCCAGCGCACTTCTTTGCCGACGGGGTCGACTCCGGGCATCAGATTCTCGAGCAAATCGTTCCCAATCACGCAAACGGGCGCGGCGCCTCGTAGATCTTCGTCGGTGATGTGACGTCCGGAGACAAGGTCCACGTCGTAGAGCTCAGCCATTTGAGACGTCCACGCGCGAAGGTTGGTGTCTTTCAGCGAGTTCACGCCGCTTTTCACTTCGACGCGGCCGCCGAGCGAGGCGCCGATTTCCTTGCAGGATTTGCAAAGCTCGCGGACGGCTTCGTAGTCGTCGTAGGTGATACGTTTGCGTTTCTGGAATTCGAGCCACTCGTCCACGTTGGTGACGATAGAAGGCTGCTTGGACAAGCCGAACACGTCCGCGCCAAGGCGGAAGACGCGGGTAGCCACGTATTGATTTGCGCCGTTGATGAGGCTGACGACGGCGATGACCGCGGCGACGCCGATGACCACGCCAATGAGCGTCAGGACGCTACGGAGCTTGTGCGCCCAGAGGCTGGACGCGGAGATGGCCACAGCCTCAGAGAGGTTCATCGTTCTAGGTGACCCCGACCGGGTCGGGGTCGATGCAGACACGGGGGCCATAAATGGGAGTGGCGACAGTGGCCACATCGTATCATACGCGCGGGAGGGTTCCGGAATAACGTGCCAGGGGGCGTCTAAACCCTGGCTTTTCAATGTTGCAGGGCTTCCTTGTTGTTGAGAAACAAAAAGGGCGCCCCGATTTCATCGGAGCGCCCTGGAAAACTACCGTGGCGCCGGTCGGGCGCAACGGGAAGGAGTTAGAAGGTGAAACGCAGACCGAGACGGATGTTGCGGCTGAGTTGGTGCAAATACGGCTGCCCGTATTGGCTGTTGATCGTGATTGCGCCCGTACCGGTCGATGAACAAGCGCCGTTGCAAGATGTGTTGATCAGGGTCTTCCAGTCATATGCATGCTCGTATGCAGAGTAGGCTTCGCCGCCGAAGTAGAACGGAACGCCTCCGGGTGCGATGAAGTGCGAATAGTTCGCGGTGTCAATCTGCGAGTAGTAAGCAGTTACAGCCCGCTGGTTGAACAGGTTAGAGAAAGTTGCCGAGAAGCTGATGGCCTTGGTCTCGGACACTTTGTAATTGTGAGAGACGTTGAGATCCGACTGTGAAAACCACGATGTCCGACGATCAGACACGTTTCCGACCGTGATATTCCCGGTCGTCAGGTCTTGCGTGACGTCCGCCCACTTGCCGCGGCCTGCGACGTAAACTGGGAAAGCGCCGCCGTTGTAGCTGTAGCCCACATCGAGGTAGCTGCCCATCGGCGAGCCGCTGTAAGCATAGGAAAAGAGACCAAAATCAGTGGAGTTATGCTTGCCTTCTCCCAACTCATAATACGCATAGCCTTTGAATGCATGCGGACGATCGGTGGCCAGCGGACCGTTCGAAGATTTGCCGTCGGCATTGTATTGAAAGTACGTTTCGTCGAAAGAGCGGCTATTGTTGGGCGAATTGCGACCGCCACCGGCGTCGGCAAGGTCCGTACTAGTCAAGCCCGAGTAATTGCCGTACAACCGACTGTATGTGTAAGAGAACATGCCAAACCAGTGCTGGCTGTGCGCTTTGGTCAAGCGCAGTTCGAAGCCATCGTAGCTGCGTTCCGCCTTGACGTTCGGGGGACAAACTGGCACACCAGCGGGCAGCGGTGGAGCAGCGTTTGCGCTGCAAGTAGAGTTGACGGCGTTGGCACCTTCGCCCGGGTTGACGATCAAAAAGTTTTCGCTACCGTCTGGAAAGAACAGTGCAGCGTCCTCGATCGCGTGATCGAGACGGCGGCGATCCCAGCGGGCTTCCAACGCGAGGTTCTTACCGAGTTGATAATCCATACCGATCATGGACTCGTGCTGGCGATAGGGCTTAAGGCCCGGATTAACCCCCTCCGTGCCGCGGAAGTTCTGATTCTCCAGAAAGACCAACCCTGCAGGCGTTGAACCGCCGGCGAAATTAGCCTCGGTTGAGCTACTGCCATCGCAATAAAGCCCCTTGCTGTTGAAGGTGGGATTGATAATAGTGGGGTCAGGACTCATCATCGCGTAGGCGCAGTTGTGCCAATACTGGCCGCCGAACGAGCTGATGGCCAAGTTCAGTTTCATGACGTCATTGAATACGCCGTAACCACCAAACACCTTCAGCTTTCCGTTCCTTAGGACATCCCAAGCAAGGCCGAGTCGGGGAGCAAGTTTGTCTCCCCAACCGAACTGAATAGGCTTGGCCGGGAAGCCGTTTGCGGTTGTCTCGCCAGGGAGATACTCCTTTTCCAAGCGGAAACCTGCAGTGATGGTCACGCCCTTCCCGATGGTCCAGGAGTCCTGCAGAAAGAAACCATGGTTGAAACTGGACGCGTACCCGTAGGAGCCATAGTCCTGTACGTATGCGTAGCCATATGTGCCGGTGCAGGCTGAGCCAGCGGGATCTCCATAACGTGAACCGGTGGGATCGGATGGCGTCTGGTGGGCTGCCACTAGCGCAGCGCAATTGTCGAAACCGGTCTGACCCCCGGCAGCGTAAAGTTGAGCGGGATAAAGTAGGACGGCGGGTTGATTCCATCGCTGGAAGATATCGTTGGAAAGCCGGTTGAGCTGGTAACCGAATTTGAAATTGTGAGTGCCCCACAATCCACTCTTGAACCAAGCAAGATCCTGGTCGAACTGGATATGCTTATTGGCGTTCCGGACGGTCGTGTTGATGTTATTGGCGGCCGTGAAGTACCCGGTGGACTGGATCAGCTGTGGCGCCACATTTGTAGATGCACAACCTCCAGGAGGAGGAGTGGAGGGATTGCCGAAGCAATTTCCATTTACATCCTGCGTCGCTGCAGTTCCTGCCGAATTCCAGAAATAAGTGTCACCGGACGTCGGGAAACCAAAGTCCTTGTAGTTCTCAAAGAAATAACCGAAACGAGTGGTGGCAACCAACCGGGGAGTCAGGGTAAAGTCCGCACCGACATTGGTGGTTTGATTGGGCGCGGAATACCCGAGACTATGGGCGAACACGAACAACGGGGAGGTACTGCTTACGTTAGCTAGCCCTGTAGTTGAGTCGGCGCGCGGCATTGCCTGGCCGCTTTCGCGCTGATATTGATAGAGCCAAGACGCGAAGAGGCGAATCTTCTTCGAGACGTTTGCGTCTATCCGTGCGTTTGTATAATAGGTCTGCTGGTTTTGATCGAATTTCTGCAGCCCCAAACCTTGCGAGCTAAAATCCACCGTGCGGCGAAGTTTGGTGAGTTCAGGATTGAACCCAACAAAGAACCAGAGGCGATCCCTCTTGATAGGTCCACCAAGTGTGAAACCGGGCAAAAAATCTTTCGTGCTGTCTTTTTTGGGTTGATAATCCTGGTGAACGGGATCGACCAATCCCCAGGATGGGCTCGCACCCGGGCCCGCCGGGTCGTACCGGGAGTAATCGTTAGGCGCACCATTCATTCCCGAGGTGTTGTACTGAGCGACGACCGAACCATGATACTTATTGCCGCCTTTTTTCATAATGACGTTGGCCACGCCACCCAAAGCGCCGCCATGTTCGGCCTCGATGCCAGAAGTCTTAACTTGCACTTCCTCGATGAAATCAAAAGGTACATTAGTGTGTGAGTAACCACCGATGAGGTTCGCCGTATCCTGACCCTCGACAAGGTATCCGTTTTCCGAGTCCGCTGCGCCGCCTACTTGATATCCAGCGGCTCCGCCGTTCGAACAACCTGTGGGAGAGCAGCCGCCTGTCCCCGGAGTCCCGACCCCCATTCCGCCCTGCAAGGGCTCGTTGCGGGCCGAGGGAGCAAACTGAATGACCGACTGGAAGGATTCGCCGTGTGGGATGAACTTGATCACGTCCTCGGTAATATTTGTCATAGTGCGCGAGGTGGTTACATCGATTTGCGGCGCTGCACTGGTCACCTCGACGACGCTCGAGGCGGTGCCAACTTCGAGCAAAATATCCACTGTTGGGAGGTGACCGACTTCGAGGACCAGGCCGTCACGCTTAACGGTCTTAAAGCCCGCGGCGGTTACCGTGATGGTGTAAGTGCCTGGGGGAAGATTGGCGAAGCGGTAGTACCCGCTGCCATCGGTCTCAGCTTCCTTACTGCCTACCAGCGAGGTACCTGTCACAATCACTTGGGCGCGCGGCACAAGGGCGCCAGAAGGGTCCTTCACTGCGCCCTGTAAACCGCCTGTTGTCTCTTGGGCCAGAGCCGAAATTGAAAACAAGGCGCACATGGTGAGCGCCAGAATGAGTACGACCGACCGATTCTTCATTGCCAAGACTCCTTTCAAGAGCACTCCGATGTGAAAAACTGCGCGTGGCTTTCAAAGCGATAGAGAATAATTTCGATGCTTCGTTCCATTCCCCAAATCTGAACTCGAGTCGTTCTAAATTTTGAATAAGACTCCTCTAAGCCTAATGTAAATTTCCTAATGCAACGATATTCAGGTGGAGAATTATACGCGGCTTATACTCTGGGAACGGTCTGTCTGGCAATCAAAAAATTCATCCTCCTTGGGTAGGCACAGGAATATGGATGTCGTGTGTTTGACCGAGAGCAGAAGGGCAGGATCCGTCAACCGCTCCCCAACTTCGGATCTGCCCTTTGGTCGAGGCGTTCGGTGAGAGAGGGGGCGCGTTGGCGAGCGATGTCCACGAAGCGGAAGGAGCTTGGAATTGCCCATGTGCCAGGAAACGCTTGCCTTTTTTGCTCGAATTGCTCAGCCTTGGTGGCGGATGCGTTCAGCGAGGGTGCGGGCGCGCTGGCGGGCGATGTCCACGAAGCGGGAGTCTCCGGCAATCTGGTCGAGCATGGGTAGGACGCGCTGCGGCTCGGGCATCAGGCTGCGGTTGAGATCGGTTTCGAATTGAAGAAGGGCATCGTTGATTCCCAGCCGGTCGTACCGCATTCGGCGGGTAATCAGGTCCACGTGCTGCTGCTGGCGCGCCAGGCCTTCGAAAATCTGCAAGAGCTGGGTCGCGGCTGAATTCAAGGTGTAATTGAACCTTGTCTCATGGACTTCCGCACCGGACTCCCAGCGAAAAGTTTTCTCTCCTAAATTGGCGATCTTGCGGTGAACATCCAGGTCTTGTCCCTGAAAATGGTTAAGTTGCGCCGCCAGATCGAACATCTTGGTGCGCCAGGTGGCGCTAACCTGGAAGGGCAGAGAACCCGGGTCTTCGTCGAGTTGGCGAATTTCGTAAGCGCCGGCATCGGAATCTTCTCGGACGGAAATCTCGATGAATTCGGGTGAACTTCCTTTGAAGACGCGCCGGAACGTGAGCTTGGCGCTGGAAGGCGCGGGGACGGAAGGCGCAGGGCCAGCCATCACGCAGGCCGTGGCTAGAACAAGGAGAACGCGCAGGAAAGAATTCTTCATCGAGTGAGTACGATGCGCGGCGGCACACTCCGCGTTGCGCTGCCGCTTCGAATCTCCGTCGGCAAAGCGCCGAAAGCAGAGGCGGCGTGACGCGCGTACGGCTTCGCCAATAAATTTGGATCCGGTAGCCCGAAACGGCGGCGCGCCTGCTCGGTTTGCAAATGGCACAGGGCCACTGCCAAGGCATCAGCGGCGTCTGACGGCTCCGGTGTTTCGTTCATGGAGAGCAAAGCACGCACCATCATTTGCATTTGCCGTTTGTCAGCGTGCCCGTGGCCCGCGATGTTAGCCTTTACTTCGCGCGGTGCGTAGCTATGCACTTCCAAACCGTGTTGCGCGGCGGCCAACAGAACGACTCCACGCACTTCCGCGAGCCGCAGCGCCGTGCGCATGTTCAGCGCGGTAAAGACACTCTCTACTGCCATGGCGTCGGGAGAAAATCTCTCGATTAGCTGGCAGAGCAAGACGTGCACATCCTGAAGAACTGCGCCGGCAAAATCTTTTTGCCGCTTGGCAGCAACTTTCAGTGCACCGTAATGCAGCATATGGCAGCGGCGCCCGTCACTCTCAACGATTCCATAGCCCGTCGGCCCAGTTGCCGCGGGGTCCACACCCAAAACGCGCCTGCACGCGTTCTTTTCACTCTGCCTGCCCGAAGAATTTGTCCCTGCCATGGCCCCAAGTCTACGGCCTTCCGCGCATCCCTGCCAGCGCTTTGTACGATGTGTGCCTGATGGAAACGCCAGCGCTCAAACAAAAACGGCCAACCCAAGTCGCGGACTGGCCGTAAAAAACTATATGGCGAAATTAATTGGCGTTGACGGCGGCCTGAATTTCGGATTCATCGATGTCGAAGTTGGCGTAGACATGCTGCACGTCATCGTGTTCTTCGAGTGCTTCGACGAGGCGCACCATCTGCGTGGCCTGCGGGCCGGTCAGTTTGATGTAATTTTGCGGGACCATGGCGATTTCCGCGGATTCCGGAGTTATCCCCGCTTTGGCCAATGCTTCTTTTACTTTCTCCAGAGCTTCCGGCGGGGTCACGATGTACCACGCGGAGCCATCATCTTTCAGATCGTCCGCGCCAGCTTCGAGCACGATGTCCAGCATCTTGTCTTCGCTGGCGGCTTCTTTGGGAACGCTGATTTCGCCCTTGCGGCTAAACATCCAACCTACCGCGCCGGCTTCGGCCATGTTGCCACCGTTCTTGCTCATCAAGTGGCGGAATTCGCCGACGATGCGATTGCGATTCGTGGTGACAACTTCTATGAGCATGCCGACGCCACCCGGGCCGTAGCCTTCGAAGGTGGCTTCTTCGTATTGCTCGCCTTCGAGCTGACCGGTACCGCGGAGAATGGCGCGCTCGACGTTATCGCCCGGCATGTTAGCGGCTTTGGCCGCCAGAATCGCAGTTCGCAGCCGGGGATTGGAACCTGGCTCTCCTCCGCCGATGCGCGCCGCGATGCTGATTTCGCGGATGATTCGCGTGAAAACGCGGCCACGCTTCGCGTCGGTAGCACCCTTCTTGTGTTTAATCGTGGCCCATTTTGAATGCCCGGACATGACACATCCTCGTTTGTTTCACGTGACCGCAGCCGAGCCGGGGTCATCGATGGGTGAATTTTTGCGCCGTAGAACGGTTTCAGAGATAAATCGCAGCAGTCAGCTGCGGAAAACTCTGGCCGATGTACGTCGCCGAGAAAAACGACACCAGTGCGGAGACTTACGGTGAACCGCAAACCCCTGCGGAACGGCGGTAGTTTAGCACAGCCGCGCATCGCGGGAAACGGGTTATACTCCACGGCGGGGCATCTCGTTGAGTTCTACGGACTTCCGCATGGTTGCTGCGTGCCGCGTCAAAAACTCAGAGGGCTGCCGTGCCTGAGCGCCGTTACCGCGTATTGTCCATTGCATCCCATCCGGTCCAGTACCAGGCGCCGCTTTTCCGCCGCATGTCCCAGCAATCTTCGATTGATCTCCAGGTCTCCTATTGCACGCTTCGCGGCGCGGAAGCCGCCCACGATCCGGATTTTGGCGCCAACATTAAATGGGACGTGCCTCTTCTGGATGGCTACTCCTGGACGCACGTGTCGAATCGCGGTTCCGGTGCCGAATCGTTCTTTGGATTGTTCAACCCGGGCCTGTGGGGGCTTATTCGCGGCGGAAACTTTGACGCGGTTATTTCTTACATCGGTTATGTTCGCGCCAGCTTTTGGGTGGCTCTCGTTGCCGCCAAACTTTCGAAGGCAGCCTTCCTCTTCGGCACGGATGCCACGTCTCTGATTCCTCGCGATGGCCGTTCATGGAAGTCAAAGGCGAAGAAGCATCTATGGCCACGACTTTTTCGTCTTGCCGATCAAGTGATCGTACTTTCGAGCGGTGGAGCCGACCTGATGCGCTCACTTCGGATTCCACCGGAGCGGATTACTCTGACGCCTTTTGTCGTCGATAACGACTGGTGGATGCAGCAATCGACACTAGTCGATCACGCGGCCGTCCGAGCGTCATGGGGTGTTTCCCCGAACGATACCGTCATAGTTTTCTCTGCCAAGCTCCAGCCGTGGAAGCGCCCGCTCGACCTGATTCGGGCCTTCGCAGAAGCTAACGTTCCCAACACCGTTCTCCTTTTCGCGGGCACGGGGCCTCTTCTTCCTCAGCTCGAGTCCGAAGCTGCAAGCCTCGGTGTTGCTTCCCGCGTCCGTTTCCTCGGATTTCTTAACCAATCGCAACTTCCTGCCTTTTACACAGCGGCCGATCTTCTGGTGCTGCCGTCCGAATTTGAACCGTTTGGACTAGTGGTAAACGAGGCCATGTGTTGCGGTTGCGCAGTCGCGGTGAGCAATCGCTGCGGCGCTGCGAGAGACCTCGTCGCCCCTGTAGATCCAGAATTTGTATTTCCGTGCGGCGATATCGGAGCCCTCGCGAAAATCCTAAGAGCTACCGCTGCCGACCAAACACGTCTGAAATCGATTGCGCGGGCTGGGTTGGCACAAATCCAGAAGTGGTCTCCGGAGCGAAACATCGCTAGTACGACCGAAGCCGTTCGAATAGCGGTTTCCAGGATTGGGCGACGGGAAATCAACTACCCTGCAGATCCTGTCGCCCCGGCTGGACGGCAGGGATTTCAAGAATGAACTTATCTGGATTAGAACCGCGCAAGCTCGGGGCGGCAGCTTCTGCCCATTTGGATTTGATTCGCGCTGCTGCGGCTTGGGCGGTCATGTGGGGCCACCTGCGAACTTTGTTTTTCGTTGACTTTCAACACTTGACGCAACCCAGTTGGATACTCAAAGCCATTTATCTCCTGACAGGATTTGGCCACCAGGCGGTCATGGTCTTTTTCGTTCTAAGTGGATTCCTAATCTCCTCGACGGTGATCAAAAGTCGTCTGGCAGGAACCTGGTCCTGGCTTGACTACGGGATCAATCGTGCGACCCGATTGTACGTCGTTCTGATCCCCGGGCTCCTTTTCGGATTGTTGTGGGATGTCTTGGGCAGCTCTCTGTTTGCCACCAAAGGGATTTACACGCATCCCGTTACCGACCTTGGCCCGGCGATCGCCATGGACAACCTTACCGTAGGCAATTTTTTCGGCAATCTGTTCTATCTGCAAACAATTTTCTGTTCAACGTTCGGATCAAACGGGCCTTTGTGGAGCCTGGCCAACGAATTCTGGTATTACGCGCTCTTTCCCGTGGCGCTTGCCGCGGTGTTTGCCTGGGCCAGACGATCATCGCTGGCCGCAATCCCGCTGACGGCTTTGGCTTTTTGTCTGAGTTTTTTCCTCGGGTTGGACAAACTCGTGGGCTTTCTGATCTGGATCTCCGGGTGCGTGCTGGTGTTTGCATACTCCAGGATGCGTCTGCAAGCGAAGAGCGGGGTGATAGCTTATCTGTTGGCCGCCACTGTGATTCTGGGCGGTTGCCTCCTATCGGCGCGCGCGGCGAATGGATCGGCACTAGGCAGCGATCTGGCTGTTGGAGTTGCGTTCACACTTTTCTTATTCGGTATTCTGCAGTTCGAAGCCGGAGCGAGCTCTCTCACCTACACGAATACCACGCGTTTCTTTGCCGGATTTTCGTACAGTCTTTACGTCCTGCATTTTCCACTGCTTCTTTTTCTGAGGGCATGGCTTGTTCCCCCGCAGAGGTGGCAGCCCACTGCTGCAAATTGTGGTCTGGCCATCTTAATTGGTGCGGTAGTGCTGAGTTTTGCGTGGCTTGTTTCAGGTTTCACAGAAAACAAAACGCACGTTGCGCGGGACTGGGTCCGTCGCACTCTCGGGGAAAGCAGATAGGAATTCTCCAGGAGCCACGTCGCGGACGTCCTCACCAAGTGTTTGCAGGCTCGATGGTAATGCAGTTAGAACGAAGGCCCTCTGCGAGCCGTCCAAAACACGCAGGTCATCTCCGCTAGGGTATACTTGCGCTTCGGCAATGCCTACCGCAGAAGATACTTCTTGCCCGCCGTTCGATGCGCCACGCGTGGCCAAGAGAGCGAGATGCTTGTGTCACGCATCAAAGACCCTATTCGTTTGAATGTGGATTGTCGAAGAATATCTGGGAAATGGTGCGTCCAAAGGCCAGAAATCTGGCTCGGAATCTCTCCGGGCCGCCGATCAAATGAACCAGCGGCTCCTTATGCGCTGGCCGACGCCTTCCTCTTCTCACCTGCTATACCGGATTTACGACTCTTGGCAGGATTTTCATTCTCATAAATGGATGTATGATGCGGATTCGCTCAGTGCTCTCTTCAAAGCAACCGGGTTTGTGCAAGTTGAACGGAAAGAATGCCATGACAGCCGGATTACAGGCATCCGTGAAGTAGAGGACCAAAGCCGAATTCTGGACGGGGCAGGAGTTTGCATAGAAGGCGTGAAGCCGGCTTCGCCATGATCGACGATCGCATTTTTATTTCCGGAGCGGGTTCATGAATCTTGTGCCTCGAGCATCACCGGACGCTCAGCTCCGCAGGCCGCTTACCCTTCTCGCCTTCATGGGGCTGTTTGTTTTCACCAGTTATAAGGCCGCCAGTTATGTCATTTCAGGCGATATGATTGGCCTCGCATACGTTACGTTGTTGTTCATCGGGGCTGCCCTTGTCGTCGCCATGCTCAATGACTGGCGGAATGGCCTCTATTTTTTTCTGGCGTGGCTTTTGTTCGAAGATCTTGCGAGGAAATACCTCGGCAATAACATGGCGATCTATTTCGCCAAGGATATTTTAGTTGCCGTTGTTTATCTTTCCTTTTTTATAGCCTACCGGCGAAAAAAAGCCAGCTCCTTCCGCCCTCCCTTCTTCGTGCCGTTACTTATTTTTGTCTGGTTTGGAGTTATGCAGGTCTTCAATCCTGCTTCCACGCACTTGATTTACGGGGTTTTGGGTTTGAAGCTTTACTTCTACTACGTTCCCCTGCTCTTTGTGGGATATGCCTTGCTCAATTCCGAAGAACAGTTACGTCGATTTTTTTTCGTCAACATCGTGCTCGTCATGATCATTGCTTCCCTCGGAATCGCGCAATCAGTCTTGGGGCATACGTTTTTGAATCCTGAAAGGCCCGCTGAAGATATTCGGGAGCTGAGCACGAATTATCGTGTTTCACCGATCTCCGGACTGCTGTCGTATCGTCCAACCTCCGTATTCGTCAGCACTGGACGTTTTAGCAACTTCTTGCTCGTTTCCTTGCTGCTTATTGTTGGTTTCCTGGGCTATCTTCTTTTGCGTCATAAGAAATGGAGAAATCTAACCTTTTTCGCGCTGGCCATCGTTTCTGGTGCAATCGTTCTTGGCGCTGCGCGAGGCACTCTTCTCTGGAGTGCCGGAAGCGTAGCTGTTTTCGCGGTGGCCTTTGTCTGGGGCGCTCCCTGGCGTCAGGGGGAAGTACTCCGCGTCTTGCGCACAGTGCAACGCGCGGCTCTCGGAATTTCTCTAGGGCTCGGGGCGTTGTTTTTTGTTTTTCCAGAGACGCTTCTATCTCGCGTTGCATTTTACAGGGAAACTCTTTTGCCCAGTAGTGGCGTCGGCGCACTCCAGAACCGCAGTTGGGACTATCCCCTGAACAATTTTCTTGGCGCTTTCAGTTACGAACGCTGGCCCTATGGCTATGGCATCGGGACAGCTTCGCTCGGAACTCAATACGTCGCGCGCATTTTTGGTTCAAAACCTCCGGTGACGGGCGTAGAGAGTGGCTTCGGAACTCTGGTTGTTGAGATGGGTGTCGGCGGCCTCGTTCTCTGGTTTGTCATGAGCTTCGCAATCTTGTTTTCGGCATGGCGAGTTGTGAAGAAACTGAGGGGTTCGCCCTGGTTTTCCTTGGCCTTCGTCATCTTTTGGTACGCGGGACTTCTATTGGTTCCCATGACGTTCACAGGCATGCAGCCCTACCAAGATTTTGTCTTGAATGCTTATTTGTGGCTTCTCCTGGGCATCCTATTCCGGCTGCCCACCCTCGCCGTTTCTTCACAATTTGAGGCCGCGCAGTCGGCTCCGCCAATGAACCGCCGCTGGATGCGCTGACTTGCGCCTCGCCGTCGTCTCACCCTTCGTTGACCGATGCCATGGCACGGAGCGCGCACTCGCGGAATTGCTGGAACGTCTGGCGCACAAGGAACATTGCGAAATTCATCTCTATTCGCAGCGTGTGGAAGGTCTTGCTCTTGCTCAAGTTTTCCCTCCAAAGGCGAATCAATCGGGCGCAATCATCTGGCATCGAGTTCCGTCCGTCCTGGGTCCGCACTTGCTGCAATTCCCCTCGTGGCTGTTCCTGAATTTCCTACATCGCGTCTGGGATCGCTCGGTAAACGGACTTCGTTTCGAGTTGGTGCTCTCCCCGGGGATCAATTGTCTCGACGCCGATGTGATTATCGTTCACGCACTTTTCCATCGTCTGCAGGAACTTGCGAGCGAGGAAGAACGCGAAGCTGCCCGCACTGGTTTTCTTCGAAGCCTGCATCGGCGCGCCTACTACGGGCTACTTGCGGCATTGGAACGCCACATCTATTCAGATCGAAGGGTCACGCTGGCCGCGGTTTCCCGGCGCACCGCAACGTGCCTTTCGAAGTATTTCAATAGACAGGACGTCTGCGTCATTCCTAACGCTGTTGATGCGGCACGGTTTTCTGTTTCGGCGCGGCTTGCACTGCGTCCGCAAGCACGAAGCCGACGTCATTTTCAGGATAGCGATTTTGTTCTACTGCTGATGGGCAACGACTGGCGCGTCAAGGGACTCGAAACCGTCCTTCATGCCATGGGTAGCCTTCGCGAATTGCCAATGCAGATCGTCGTGGCAGGCGACGATTCTCCGAATACTTTTCTTGAAATAGCCAGATCACTTGGAATTTCGGCACGGTGCCGCTTTGAACCGTCTCGCGAGGATGTGCTGGACTTCTATGCAGCCGCCGATCTCTATGTCAGCCCAAGCCACGAGGATTCATTCGCATTGCCCGTTGCGGAAGCCATGGCGTGTGGGCTGCCTGTTATTACATCGGCGCAAGCCGGGGTTTCAGAGTGGATCCGACAGGGCGAAAACGGCTTTGTTGTAAGGGATCCAAATGATCATGAGGAGCTCTCACACCTGCTTGTAGATTTATGCCGTGATCCCGCTCAAAGGAAGCGGGTCGGAGACAGCGCCTCGAAACTCCCACCCGAATGGGATTGGGATCACAACGCAACTGCAGTCTGGAGACTCTTACAGGATGCCGTTCAACGCAAATCGGCGGCGATCGGCAACAAACCCTAGCGCTTTTTGAAGAGATCAATGCGCGGCTCGGCGCGATTGCACAGCCTTTCGCATGGCTTCGAGAGTAAAGGTGAGGGTCTCTTTCGGGATGCCTGTCACGAACGGTCCAATCATCCAGCCAAGACCCGTGGGAATGTCACGCGTAAGTGAAGCCACTTCGCTTTGCACGTAAACGCCGCCGTCACGCTCTTCCATACGCCACCAGGTTTCCATCCGCCACATGAAACCGTCGTCGTCGCCGGGCGTTTTCTCTCGTTCATCGCTCTTCCCCGCATGTTCGACTTCCGCGATGCGCACTGCAGAGCTGCGGCTGTGGGCTTTTCCCGGTCCATCGTGGAAATACTGCACTTCATGTTCGGTGTTCAGGACCACGGTGATCACTTTGTGCCGACGGAAACGGAGGAAGACGCGAAAATGATCGCCATCTCTCGATTCGATCCTCGAGCGCTCCACATCCGGAGCGTAATACATTGCGTGATGGTCATAGTCCTCGAGGACGCTCAAGACTTCTTCGAGCTTCGCTCCCGGAATGAAAACCAAACCGGTCCAGTGATGGATGAGGCCGCCCGGGCACGGGACGGGCTTGCCGTTGTCCAAGATTTCCTGTTTTTTCAACATCACTTCGCCCTGCTTCAGTGCGGCGTATGCCTCGGCGCGTTGCTGCTCGGCCAGCCCATCGACCCATAGGAGGGCGGTGCCGCGCTTCAACTCAGTTTCATAACGCGCTTCCACGAGTCTTGTATAGCGTTCGAATGCTTCCAGCGTTTGGATGTTTAGTTTTGGGTTTGGCGGTTCGCCGGCCAGTGCGCATTGCGCAAGGATAGGGCAAAGCAGAAACATGGCAAGTAGGAACGCTTTGACCCTTGGGGCACTGTAGTTTGCAGATTTCACTTGTCGTCTGAACCCCTCAGATTGTCCCGCGTTGCCATTCTCAAACCATTCATTCCATAGCAGTTCATGGGACTGTCTCCGCACGCCGTCACGGTAGGATGCAAGGCGAGGTCCGCTGGACGCAAACAAAAAGGGAGGACCGGGGTGCAACCCGTCCTCCCAAGCACTGAGTTTTATTCTCTGGGAATCAAGAAAGAAAGTGGCGGGTTGGGTAGCTCGCACACGACCCCTTGCGGAGCCGCTGTCCCCGCGCGGCCCCCAACCCGTTCTTCAGAGCCTACGCGCCTGATCTGAGCGCCTCAATGGGTCAGCAGGGCCACTGGAGAGGGTACCCGGGTAGTAGTACAGGAAGCCCGCTTTTGGGCCGGCGGCCATTTTGGTGATTTCACTAAGTCATTTAATTGCAGATAGATATGCGAAGATCCGTCCTCAGGCTGAAGACTTCAGCCGCCGAATAGTACTACTCCACGCTCGCTCCAGCTTCAGCTACTTTTGCGCATCTCCATAAATGGAAGTCTCCGCTTTCCTGATTTCTTTTCATGGAATTATCAAGCGAAACCATCGGACGGTCAGGCACTCCTTTGCTCGGGAAATGAGCCTCGCCTCAATTTCCCGATCCGTTCACGCCGCTGAGGAATCCGCCTAGATGCCCGGTTAGGGCTACAAGAAGCACCCCAAACGCCTCAATAGCCAAGCGGTATCCGGACAGCACTCCTCCGAGCTTCCTCTGCGCTCGGACATGCACGAGACAGACGACCCACATCAACAAACTGGAAATGCAGCCAAGAATCAAGTGCAGTAGGAGAATGCCTTTGAGCCGCTGCCCTTCGAGCTGCCACTGCCAGGCCAGAATTCCCGTGATAAGTGTTGGCACCGCGATCACTGCCGCAGCCAGCAAATTACAATACGCGGCTGCAGCGAGAAATCGCTGTTTTGTCCACTGCGCCAGGAAATCAAATGCCACGCCCACGATGAACAGGGCGATCGGAAAATGGATGAGCACCACATGCTGTGCGTGTTTTGCGAGTAACGCCGCCCTGAAGTCGAAAGGATGCAAGGTTTTTCCTCAGTCACTGCACGACGACTTTGCCGGTCATTTTTGGGTGGAGCGAGCAGAAGTACGAGAAAGTCCCCGTTTTGCTGAAGGTGTAAGAGAATTTGTCGTCAGTGTCGAGAACTTTTGATTTGAAGACGCCGTCCGTACTCACGACCGTATGCGGAATATCGTCGCGATTAGTCCACGCTATGGTGGTTCCCACAGGCACGGTCAGCGTTCCCGGGCCGAAGCTGAAGTTGTCAATCTTCACCTCCATCGTTTCCGGCTTCTGCTGAGCGCCTGCCAAGGTATCTTTCTGGCTCGCGGCGAGGGTTCCCATTCCAAACATCAGTGCCACTGCTAGAACTGCCTTAGACACACTTCTCCTCATGATTTTTCTTCCTTTCTATTCATTTTCGATCAGATTGGTTTCTTAATTTGAGTTACGTGCCAGTCACGCAAGCGATGAATCGACTACCGCCAGCGCGTGTTGACCTTGCACGTAGCTCACATCGGTGATTCCCAGGACGCTCTTCAGCTGCTCATCTGGCACTTTCATTGGACCCGGCGAAGGGGCCTTGCCCGGTCCCGGTTGCGGAAAGGCTGTTGACGCAGCGGTGTGAAACGTTACGTTGCCTTCGACCTTCTGCATGGTTTGGTGGATGTGGCCGTTCAGCACGGTCACCGAGCCAAACTTCTTCAGATACGCTAGCGCCTGAGCGCTGTCCTCTGTGCCCCAGCCCCACTCCGGATAAATCGACCAGAGCGGAATGTGTGCGAAAACCACGAGGGGCGTACTGTGCTTCAAGTGCTTCACGTCGTTCTCGAGCCATTTGAGTTGTTCCTGGCCGAGCGTCCCGAGACCGCCGGCTTTCAAATTCAAAACGTTGACCAGCCCGACGAAATGCACGCCCTTCTTGTCAAAACTATACCAACCGGCTCCTTTGCTGCCTTTTCCGTAGCGCTCGAGGTATTGTTTGCCGTCGTCGTTCAATACATCGTGCTCGCCGGGGACGTAGAAAACGTCCTTGGGGTTTGCGCTTTTCAAAATCTGATCGACGGTATCGAACTCCTCCGGTTTCGAGAGATGACTGACGTCACCGGTATGCAGAATGAACTCCGGTGCTGCGGACATAGCATTGATCTTGTCCACTGCGGCTTTCAACGTTCCGGCCACGTCCGTATTGGCCGGCTTGTTGAATCCCATATGGCTGTCGCTGATTTGTACGAAGCTCAATTCTCCAGCCGCGGCCTTCGGGTCGAGTTCGGAGAGCCCGCTTAGGCTGTAGGATTTCAGTACCCCACCAGTCATCACGCAAAAAGCCCCGGTACCAGCCCAGGCCATGCACTTCAAGAAACCGCGCCGGTCAATCCCGTCGTGGTTGTGGTCATGTAAAATCTCGTCTTTCAACTTACCCGCCATTTTCTCCTCCTCGACATCTGAAGACACCCGTACCAGTAACCATTTAGAGTCGCCCTTTCTCGCCAATTGCCTTGGGAGGGCGGCGCGGGAGAGAGAGTCCAGGGAGCCCGCGCCGCATATGGGACGTGTTTCATTTGTGCAGACTATGCAAAGCCGCCAGTTATTCCCGCCGGAGCTGCTTACCAACCCTTTGTCTTATTCGTCACATCTAAGGACCAATTGGGAATAAAATAGATGGTTAGGCGGTTCCTGCCCATGAGTGGATTTGACCAGGGGAAAGGCTCGGACGTGTTGGATACGCAGGACCGGGCGCGCTTCGAGCAGCTCGTTCTGCCGCATCTCGACGCCGCTTTTAACCTCGCGCGGTGGCTGTTAAGGAGCCGCGCGGATTCCGAAGACGTCGCACAGGAAGCGATGCTCCGCGCCTACCGTTTTTTTCGGGGGTTTCACGGCGGGGACGCGCGCGCCTGGCTTTTGCAGATTGTGCGCAATACTTGTTATACATGGTTGGAGAAGAACCGCCCCGTGGAACTTATGACAGAATTTGACGAGGAATTGCATCCTCAGCCCAGCACCTCTCCCGAATCTCTAGCCATTGCTGGAGAAAATCGAGAGCGTTTGACCCGTGCATTGGAAACCCTTCCGCCACGCTTCCGTGAAGTTCTCGTGCTTCGCGAACTAGAAGGATGCTCTTACAAGGAGATTGCAACCATTACTGCGATACCGATCGGTACGGTTATGTCCGCGTTGGCCCGCGCGCGCCAGCGACTACAGCGCACGCTTACGCACTCCGCTGCTCAGGAGGCTTCCCGTTGAGCTGCGATTACACACGGACCGTGCTCCACGGCTACGTCGATGGCGAATTGGATGCCACGCGCGCCGCGGAATTTGAACGCCATTTGGAATCCTGCCGCGAATGCGCTGTCGCTCTGGGAGGCGAGGAATCTCTGCGCTCGTCTCTGCAGCACAGCGGGCTGTACGAAAGCGCTCCCATTGCGCTCCGCAAGAAAATTCGTGCGGGGCTCGACGCCGCAACCGCTCCTGCTCCGTCCCTCCGGATTCCCGCTTGGCAGTGGATTTCGGTTGCCGCCGCAATGCTGATTGTTGCTTCGGTTTCTT
Source organism: Candidatus Acidiferrum sp. (assembly GCA_041482215.1). Lineage (GTDB taxonomy): Bacteria > Acidobacteriota > Terriglobia > Acidiferrales > UBA7541 > Acidiferrum. The sequence goes on from JBGPDI010000010.1 coordinate 50,637, forward strand.
GGTATGCCTGGCCGCGAATTCAGAATAGTGCCTCGTCTTCCCCTTTCACGGCTGCCGAGGTCATTGATGCACATATCCGTTCGCTCCAACCGGGTCACCTTACGGACGTCGCTTCCACGGACCAGCACACCGTCAAGCCGTGGTTTAACGGCAAGCTTGCTTTTGTTCCGCCGGTGAAGGATTTTGCAGATGAGGGTTTTCCGCTCATCGGCGGGCGTCTCGACGTTCTCGCTGGACAGAATGTCGCCGCTCTCGTCTATTCACGCCGCAAGCACATCATCAATGTTTTTGTTCTGCCCACCAAGGAACCGGACACGAATATTCATCCACCTGGCCTACGGCAAGGTTATCAATGGCGGCACTGGCGTCATCAGGGGATGGAGTATTGCGCTGTCTCGGACGTTTCCGATTCCGACTTGTACGAGCTCGCTCAGCTCCTCTATCAATAAGAAACTTTTTTCTGGGGTTTCTGATCTCTGAAATTTTGCTGCGTGGCAGATCTTGCCAGGGCGCAGCCTACTGCTTAGACTTGCTCTTCACGTAAGCCTTCGGAACTTGTTTTGCATACACCAGCCGCACCGTCAGGTTTTTCGTCTCTCCCGAGCGCAGCGTGATGTTTTTCTCCCACTCCGAAAAAACACCTTTTCCAGACGCCCGGAGGTCGTAGTTGTCGGCCTTCAGTTTCGAAATCGTGAAACGCCCATGCGAATCCGTGTGCACGGCGTGCGGCGCGCTGCCGCTCGACAACTGATAGGACACGCTTGCGTTTGCCACCGGCTTATCGTCCGGGCCCAGCACAACTCCGCCCAACGTAGACGATGCTCTGCTTTGTGGCGCGGCGGATACGCCGCGAACCGCCACGAGCGCAAGTAGAAGAATCGCCATGAATACAAATGCGCGTCTCATTTTTTCAACCTCGGCAGTTGTCCCACGCACAGGACACTGTGGAAGGATTGCTCCTCAACCCAAACCTGAGGCTGCTCCGTCCACTACATTCTTGAGTGTAAAGCGCGTCTGGCAGGATAAAGTTGCTACAAGTGGAAATGTGCTGCACAACCAACCTGCCACATCGGACAGGTCCTCAGTTTCTTAGTTGTCTTATTCGTTTCGCAAAGCCACGGCGGGATCCACGCGCGCAGCGCGTTGCGCGGGAATCACGCACGCCAGCGTGGCTACCAAGACCAGCGCCGCAGCCGTCCCCAAATAAATCCCCGGCGCAACCAAAGTCACTCCATACAAGAGTGTTCGAAGCAAAAGGGCAAGTCCGGCGGCCAGCGCTCCACCTGCCAACAAACCGATCGCACTGAGTTTCATTCCGCGCCCCAGGATCATGCGCGTCACATCCATTGGTTTTGCACCGAGGGCCATGCGCACTCCGATTTCCCGCGTGCGTTGTGCCACGGCGTAAGCCAGCACGCCGTAGACACCGAGGCACGCGAGCACCAACGCGAGTCCTGCGAACACTCCCAGCAAAATCATGGGCCGCGTCCGGTCCGCGACATCCGCCTCCATCAATTGATCCATCGTGCGTACGTAAGACACCGGCTGCTGCGAATCCACGGACCACACCGCGCCTTCGACCATTTTGATCGTGCTTTCGGGATCGTTCGATGTCCGCACAACCAACATCGAAAACCCCTGCGGCTTCTTCACCTGCGTCACCGGTACGTATACCGCCGGTTTCATTTCGTAAAGGAGCCCACGCTCGCGAATGTCGCGAACTACCCCCGCAACCGTCCACCACGGATTTTTTGTTTCGTCTTCGTTGTTACCGAACCGAATGCGCTTGCCCACCGCACTCCGGTTGGGCCAGTGACGTTTGGCAAGAAACTCATTGACGACGACCACGAGGGATCCGCCCTCGTGGTCGCTTTCTTCCAGTAGCCGGCCTTCCTTCACGTTCGCTCCCAGCATCTCCAGGTAGCCCGGCGTCACTTCGCGGTAGAGAGCGTCATTAAATTCGCCCGTGGGCAGGGGCGCTTCACCTTCGACGGTGTAGCCTTCGGTGTCTCCATAGGTCATGAAAGGCGCATCGGACCCAAAGCCCGCTCCCTTCACGCCAGGAAGCGCGCGCACGTCTTCCACCACAGCGTGGAAGAATCCACGGACTTTCTCGTCCGTGTCGTACTTCTTTTCTGGTAAAGGCACTCCCATGGTCAAGAGGTGATCGGCGTGAAATCCGAGTTCTTGTTTCCGCAAATTCCACATAGTCTGAATCATCAGTCCGGCACAGACCAATAGCGCAAACGCCAGCGCAAATTGCCCGACCACGAGCGTATCCCGCAGCCGCAAGCCGCCGCGCGACTCTCCTCCGCGGCCGCCTTCCTTCAGCGATTCCTGCAGTGGCACATGTGTCGCCTGCAGTGCCGGCGCGAATCCAAATAGCATTCCAGCCGCAATCGAAATCCCTGCAGTGAAGATCAGCACGTGCGTGTTCCATTCGAATCCGCCGCCGGCCTGCTCTGGCACCAAGCTTCCGAAGAGGCTCCAGCAAGTCTTGCCGACCCACAGCCCCAGCAATCCTCCCGCGGCCGACAGCACGAGGCTTTCCGTCAGCAACTGCGATGCAATCTGCCAGCGGGACGCTCCGAGCGCGAGCCGCACGGCAATTTCTCTTCTCCTGCCGGTCGAGCGTGCCAGAAGTAGATTCGCCAGGTTCGAACAGGCAATCAGCAACACGAAGACCGACGCCACTTGCAGCACGAGCAGGCCGCTGCGAGCATCTCCGGCGTAATCTTGCCGCAGCGGAACGACCACTGCCCCCAGCTTGGAATTCGACTCCGGATATTGTTTCTGCAAATCCGCGGCCACCCGTTCCATGTCCTTTTGCGCTTGCTGTTTGCTTACACCAGGTTTCAATCGTGCGACCACCGTCAAGAAGTGCGATTGTCTCCGCGCCCATTGTTCTGGAGTGAACGCCATGGGCACCCAGTAGTCGCTGTTCTTGCGGTCGCCGAAGAAAAAATTCTGGGGCATGACGCCGACTACCTTCGTCTGAATCCCGTTCATCAGGATGGCGCGGCCGATGATGGACTCATCACCGCCGAAGCGCCTTCGCCAGAGGTTGTAACCCAACACCGCGACCGGGCTCTGCGCTTTGTCCTCTTCGACAGTAAATGGGCGCCCTACTACCGGTTGCACGCCGAGTACATCAAAAAAGTTGGGCGTCACCTTCTTGCCAGAAAGTTGTTCCGGCTGGCCATCGCCAGTGAGGCTCGCCGTGACAAACCTCGTTGCCGCCATATCCGTGAACACGTGGTTTTGCGCCCGCCAGTCCAGGTAATTGGCCGGCGCAGGGGTGTTGTTGGCGAAGCCCAGGAATGACATGTCTTCCCACACGATAGCCAGCCGGTCGGGTTGGGCAAAGGGCAATGGCTTCAGCAACACTGCCTCTACCGCGCTGAAAATGGCGGTGTTGGCACCGATCCCCAGCGCCAGCGCCGCGATAGCAATAACGAAAAACCCGGGACTTTTGGTCATCTGGCGAAGCGTGTAGCGCAGGTTTGCGAAGAGGTTCATGACTTACAAGACGGCGGAGCTCGCCAAATGTTTCCCGTTGAATCTTCTTTTGGGCGGGCGCCGGAGAGCCTTATACTGACGCGGTTCGACTCGTCTTCGTGGGGTGCTCTCGGTGCCGAAGAAAAAGCCAACTTCCACTTCAAAGAAACGAACTGCTGCCAAGCCGGCCAAGAACTTTGCACCGGTGTTCGCCGCGCTCAAGAAGATTCTCGAGCCTTACGAAAAACATCTTCAAGTGCTCCCGTACAAGCCAGAATTCTACGCACTCGTTACCCACAAGCCCGTTCACAGGGGCAAGCCGTTCTGGTTTGCCGCCATTCGGATGGGCAAGAGCTACGTCAGCTACCACTTCATGCCTGTGTACATTCATGCCCCCATGCAAAAACGCATCCCGCCCGAACTGAAGAAACGCATGCAGGGCAAAGCCTGTTTTAATTTCAGCGAAATCGATCCCGCACTCTTCCGTCAGCTCGCGGAACTCACCGCCGCCGGCTTCAAGGGTTATCGCGCGCTGAAATACATCTGAGAAGCGCACGCTTCCTAGAGCGTCGCCTCGATTTGAAGCTCGTCGATCATTTTTTCGAGCTGCTCGTTGGCTCTGTCACGCTGTGCTTCGGTGTCTTTGATCTTTTTTCTCAACGAGTCGAGTTGGGTTTCCTGATCGTCCAGTTGTTTGGTATAGCGTTGCAACAGTGCCTTTTCCTCCGCGCTGCCCCGCAGCGCCTTCATGTTTTCCCGCAAGCGCCCCTGGTCTTCGACGATACGGTCGATGTCTTTCTGCCGGTTTTCCATTTCCTCTTCCAGCTTGGCGACCACGGCCTTCTGCGCAGTGATTTTCTTCAGCGCCTCGGCCATCTCACCGGTGATGGTCCCCTGTTTCACGAACACGCCGATCTGGTCCTCATCCAAATTTGAAAGCTCATAAGTTGTTGCCAGTGTGCGCACCTCCTCGACTGGCAGGGAAGCGCTGGCCTTGGAAGGAACGTCGACGCGAAATCGGAACACTCCCGGCGCTCTCTCCTCTGGCTCCTTGGCACCTTTGGCAAGCTGCCATTCCGCCCGCGCCGGATGCTCGATTACCAGCGTGCGTGTGCCGCTGTCCTGGTTCCGCGCAACATAAAGCGTTCGTTCGTGCAGTTCGCTCACCTGCGTCAACACGCCTTTCGAAATCTTCGCCCGCGTCACGTGTTGAGGCTGGCTGTTTTGCGACGCTTCGACCAGGAGCCCCAGGTCTGTTGCGTATGAAATGACCCGCCGCTCTCCTGGCTTGATCGGGTCCGTCAGGCCTTCACCTGCAAACACTTCGTTTTCAAGCACGCTGAAGCTCCCGCCATCAAACGTCAGAGGACTCGTGTTCTTCAGCCATAACCCGCGCAAGGGGCGTCCGGATCCGGTAGTTCCGCTCCAGAGCGAAACTTTGTCCGCTTCGATCTCAGTTTGCGCGATGGGGACCAACGCCGACTGATTTTTTTTCAGCGTTACTCGATCCTTCAGTTTGTATTCGAACAGGTCACCCAGTTCCTGGCCGCTCGCCGTCGCTTCGCTCCTCGAACGAGCCTCGTCGAGACTGCCAGGCATTGGCGGAGGGGGCGCTGGAGCCATCGTAAACATGCCTCCTCCGCTCCCAGAACCGATTCCAACATGCGGCCGGTTCGCTACGGTACTTAACTTGTTAAGTACCACGAGCGAGGAAGACGTCGAATTCAACTTGGAAGCTTCCGCGGTAACCTCCACGGTTTGCGTGTTTGACCCCATTCGCAATTGTGTATTGAACTGGTTCTCACCCGGCGTGACGTTGAGGCCGGAAATCACATTTTTCTGAAAACCTTGTTGTTCAACTTCAACTCGATAGTTTCCCGTGGACACCCCCGAAAACGAATACTGTCCGTCGCTCTCGGTTGTCGTCTGCGCGATCACTGAGTTGTTTTCATCCAGCAGCCGCACATTGGCTCCGGAAACCGCAGCCCCGGAAGGATCCGTTACCATGCCGCTCAACCGTCCGTTTCCCCGCAGCAGCGTCGCTGCATGGGTCTGCGGAGAAAGCTGTACGCTTTCTGGCAGTGGCACCACCGGCCGCCTTCCATAAAATGGTTCCGAGAGTTGCTGAATAAATGAGTGTGGCGCACCTGCCACCAGCGATAATTCCACGCCATCCCAATCTTCGCCTACTGTGTTGTCTACGATCGCCCATCCTTGCAAGAGCGGCTTTTTCTCCCCTTTTGACGGCAACACGATCCGGTAAGTTGTTTTCCAGACAGGTACTTCGCTGATGTAGCTTACGTACAGATTGCGCTCGCCCGTTCCCGCTGTCGAAATCGTCATCCGACGCACATCCTGATCTCGAGACGCCGTGACCAACCCCATGTATTTCCCCACTTCCGCCTGCAAGTCCTTTTCGATAATCCTAACGCTCGTAGACGAATTGAGATCCACGCTGTGCACTTCACTGCTGTCTGTGATCACGGAAATTTCATCCGTCTCCACCGTCCAACCGGGGCCTGCACCAGTACGTGTCTTGCGCTCCACGCTCAGCAATTTCCCAATCAGCGCCGGGCCACTCCCGCTGCGTATTTCCAGCCGTGCGCCGCGCAGCGCTCCGAGAAACTCTGCCGTCGTAGGCCGTTCTCCCAGTGCCAATCGCAGCGTTGCCAGCCTCCGCACCAGCGGCGCCTCGGAGTTGTAGTCCACGCCTGTAATTCTGCCTCCAGAGAGATCAAGCACTGTCAGCGACTTCAACACGTCGTTCAATTGCGCGCTCGTGAAGTCCACATGTACATCCTGACTTCCGCGCACGTGGCCTAAGTGCTCGAAATACCCGACGCCGTTCTTGTAGAGCACCACGCGTCGCACAGGCAGCTTGGCTGCCGAAGAATTTGTTCCATCTGACGCCGCCGGTGCCGTACTCGCGGGCTTCGTAGTTGTAACCGGTTTTTCTTGCGCTGAAATTGAAATGCAAAAAGACAGACAGAGATACAGTACTGGCAGGACTCGCCTCATGAACCACCCCCATCGAAGAAAAAATAACGTACTTGTCAATCGAGATGCGCGTGACTTTCCTCGCGTTGTCCGGTTCTTGCGTATTTTCTTTTCAAATCATGCTATCGCCAGGTGCTTTTGACTCTCCTGATCCTGCACGCGAATCCGCTTCTATGAAATACTTGGACTCTAAGCTGCTCTCAGGAGTTCCGATGCCACGCTATCTCACTCAGCACACACTCGCTTGTCTTACCCGACAGGGGGCCGAAAACCTTGCTCAGCGTATGCAAGCTGGCGGCACAGCTCGGGCTGAGCGCGTGCTCGTCAACATGCTTGAAGGAAAAATGTTCGTTGAGTTTCGCGCCGAGACCCGGGAAGCGCTCGAAGGCTGGCTCAAGACGGAGGGCATGCACTACGATTTTCTTGTGCGCATCGAATGGGAAATGCAAGGCGATAAACTGCAAATCGCCGACTAAGAGGGAAATACAGAACTACGGTATGCAGGTCACTCAGAATTTCTGATCGGAACTCGTCCGGTGACTATTGTTTTGCCAATTCAACGCGCCGATTCTTCGCGCGACCGTCGTCTGTGCCATTGTCAGCCACCGGTTGCGTCTGGCCGAAGCCCTTTGCTGTCAGCCGTGCAGTAGGAATTCCATGCGCGGAAAGCCATGCCACCACAGCTTGCGCGCGTTTTTCCGAGAGAAGCTGATTCGCCGCTGCATTTCCCTGATTGTCTGTATGCCCTTCGACGCGCAATTTGAGATCGGCATTCTGCTGTAGCAATTTCACGATTTCGCCAAGGATCTGTCCCGAGTCCGGCAGGATCACTGCTTTGCCGGTGTCAAAGTGAATGCCATACACCGCGACGTGGCCGCTTTTCTTGATTTCATCCGAAAGGCTCGAAGCATCGGCGGTCACTTCCTGCTGCATCTCCTTCACGGTGACAATCGTCTGGTAGTAAAACGTGCCCTTATTGTCGAGGTAGAACCACGTGCTGCCCTTGTGCGCCACGATCTCTGCCGGTGAATTCGTATAGTCGATCGTGAAGCCGCCCGTTTTCAGCGCCGTCTGAAAATTGCGGAAAACTTGAATCTCGCTGGTTCCTTCCCGAGTGCCAATGTCCCAGTAGTGATACTCGCCCTCGACATGTTTCGTCAGCGCATTGCCATCCTTGTCGTTGCCCAGTGGGAAGTCTGCCTGCTCGAATTCCTTGTTCTCGCACGAATGTACAATGCTCCCCGGGAAACGCGTGACCAGCGGAGAATCTTTGCAGCCTTCGGCGTCCACCTCCTGGGCGCGCAGGTTCCCTGCGACGAGCAATATCCCCGCGCACAGTAGCACTCGGAAGAAATTTTTCATGGACGAGTCGTCCCCTTTCGGTTAGCGCGCCATTTTACATGAAATTGAGAGACGTCTAGCGCTCCCGTACAACTGCAAAGGATGACCGGAATCGCCACGCGTCGTCCCACAAACGGTCACTGTCCTTTTCATCTCGCGGGCAATCGGTTTCCATTAGTCATTTGTTTTCAATAAGTTATGTTGTGATGGACGGTGGCGATTGGCCTGCGATTCTTTACCGCATCATGTGCAGCACATCCCTATGGCTAGATGGTGCTACCCGCTCTGGTCTGCTGATGCAGGCGCGCAAAGGCGACCGTGAATCGCTCGCAAAGCTGATACTACCTTACGCGTCCGGCATGTACCTGGGCGCTTTGCGGTTGACGCGCAATGCCGCCGACGCGGAAGATGTGCGCCAGGAGGCGTGCCTCAGGGCGATGACTCGGCTCGAGCAATTTGCCGGCACGCCGGGTGACAACCGGGACGACCTACACGCGTGGATTTCGCGAATCACCGCGAACGCTTCGATTGATGTGATCCGCAAGCGGCGCGAAGGGAAGCTTTTCTCGCTCGAACAATCAAATGGCACCGGCGAGGAAACGCTGGGAAGCAATGTGGCGGCGCGCGAGGACAACCCCGAAGAGCGCTTCGCGCGGCGTGAAATGCGCAAATTGATGGCGGTTGCGATTACCCAGCTAGCTCCCGAGCTGCGCCAAGTCTGTCTGTTGCGCGACGTTTTGCAGTATTCCACGCAGGAAGTGGCCGAGCGGCTGGGGATATCGGCCATGGCAGTGCGGCTGAGGCTCTTCCGCGCGCACCGGAGACTCAAGGAAAAGTTGAGCGTGGTGCTGCAACCTGCGAAGCGGCGACAAGCGCGCGCCGTGGCACCCGTGCCGGCCCGTCGGCGCATCCAGGAGCTCGAACGTGAGCAAAGCATTCCGCTTGGCGCGTTCGCGGAGTGCGCCTGCGGAGATTGAATTGGGCGTGCCCAACCGCCAGCAGCCCTTCTTGGGACTGCATTCTATCTAGTCGAACAATCCATCACACATTTCTTGAGGAGAATGCGGAAGTGCGGGGTAAAATCGTGGCGATTCCTTCCCAGGAGACCCATGGAACAGGAGCGCCGCCGCAATCCACGGTATCCGTTCAACGGAAACATCGAAATGCGCGAAGGTACGTCCGAAGATAAGAGGACAGCGCGCGTCAAAGAGCTCAGCTTGAATGGCTGCTACGTGGATACAGAAGCTCCCTATCCGATGGGTGCGTCACTGGCGATAAAACTTTTCACTGAGACAGAGTTCTTCGAAGCCCAGGCAAGCGTCATCTACTCTCAGTCCGATCGAGGAATGGGTCTGATGTTCCGGGAAACGAAGCCTTACTACCTTATGGTGCTGAGAAAGTGGCTGCTGGCGGCCATGATGAGCAAGAAAGAATCGCAGGGCTGAATTCTCTCGAACGAGATATCTGCTCGATCACACCTTCTGCCTGGTAGTCATTGACCGTTCGCCACACCGCAATTAAGCTTGAGAACAATTGATTGAGCAGGATGTGCAGGCTCGACAGACCTTCCTCTTCGAGATTCACAATGAGGGAAGACAGGGGAATCGAAAGCCCCGGCTACTTGTCCGTTCGTTGGCCGGAGAGTGTGCGAGCTTCAGGACTCCGGGGAGTCCAGTCTTCGGGAGGAAACGCTACGCGCCAGAACGTTGGGCGCGGCGAGGTAAACTCCAAACCAATTTCTGCTTTGCCGCCGCGAACGGGACCGAGGAATGCTACATGGCACTCCTGTTCCTCTTCTGTTTTGTTGTGCCGCATGTGCACCGCGCTACCGCTAGTGAGACGAGCGGTAAGCAGAACCAGTCCGCCGTGGGCATTGATGGCAAGAGTCTCTGTGTTTTCCTCGAATTCCTTGCCCTGCGCGTCCTTGCCGCGAATACGGATGCCAACTTGCATCAATACGCGTTGGCTGCGGCGACGTGCCCCCGTATGAACAGGTGTGTTCGGAACTTGAGCCATGCTACCTCTCTAAAAATAACTATACAGGGTGGGTTGGGATTGTCGAGAGCATCCCGCAAAGCCGTACCCCAATTTGAAACGGTGCTTCTTAGCTACGCTGATCGATGGGGACGTAGTGGCGCGTGTCGTGGCCGAGATAAATCTGGCGCGGCCGCGCAATCTTCTGCTCCGGGTCGAGGAGCATCTCTTCCCACTGCGCGATCCATCCGGAAGTGCGCGGAATCGCGAACAGCACGGGAAACATGGTCATCGGGAATCCCATCGATTGATAAATAAGACCGGTGTAGAAGTCCACGTTGGGATAGAGCTTGCGTTTCACGAAGTAATCGTCTTCCAGGGCGATGCGCTCGCACTCTAGCGCAATTTCCAGCAGCGGATTCTTGCCCATGAGCTCGAACACTTCGTACGCGATGTGCTTGATGATGCGCGCGCGCGGATCGTAATTTTTATATACGCGATGGCCGAACCCCATCAGTTTGACTTCACCGGCTTTGACGCGCTTGATGAATTCGGGAACTTTCTGAATCGAGCCGATCTCCATGAGCATGTGCAGCACTTCTTCGTTCGCTCCGCCGTGGAGAGGGCCGTAGAGGGCCGCGATCGCCGCGGCAGTGGCAGAGTAGGGATCAACGTGCGAACTGCCGACTCCGCGAATCGTGTTTGTGGAACAGTTCTGCTCGTGATCTGCATGCAGGATGAAAAGTACGTCGAGTGCGCGTTCCAGCGTCGGGTTCGGCCGGTACTTGGGTTCCGTGGTGCGAAAGAGCATGTTCAGAAAATTGCCTGGATAGCTCAGTTCATTGTCCGGATAAACGAACGGCATCCCCAAAGTGTGCCGGTAAGAAAAGGCCGCAATCGTCGGAACCTTCCCAACTAAACGATAGGTTTGCTTCTTCCGCGACTCCGCGCTGAAGATATCTTTCGCGTCGTGATAAAAAGTCGAAAGCGCGGCAATCGTGGAAATCATCATGCCCATGGGATGGGCGTCGTAATGAAAGCCGTCGAGAAATTTCTTAATACTCTCGTGAATAAAAGTGTGGTGCGTGACGTTGTAGGTCCATTCCTTCAGCTGCGGGGCCGTGGGCAATTCGCCATGCAGGAGCAGGTATGCCGTTTCCAGATAGGTGCTCTTTTCCGCGAGGTCTTCGATAGGGTAGCCGCGATAGCGCAGGATGCCCGCGTCGCCATCAATGAATGTAACTTTGCTGGTGCAGGAAGCGGTGTTATTGAAGGCCGGGTCGTAGCTCATCATCCCGAACTCTTTGGGATCAACCTTGATCTGGCGGAGGTCGGCGGCGCGGATGGTGTCGTGCGTGATGGGAATCTCGTAAGACTTACCGGTACGATTGTCGGTGATGGTGAGGGTTTCGCGGGGCGCGGCGGAGCCCTCTGGCTTTCGCGTTGTCGTTGCGGACAGTGGAGAGTCCATTCAAAATCCTCAGAGGCCGCGGTTCGTAGCCGCGCTTTCATTATCACTCTACACCAAAGGGGGCGTCGCCGGAAACTGGCCGGAGGGACGGTGCAAAGTGCAGAAATCGAACGGGTTGGAGGTCGGGGCGGGGAAGCGGGCACGGAGGCCCTTAATGCGCCTCTTGACAATTGTCGTTATAACGAGTACTGTAGGTTTGCAAGACCCAGGAGGTGGGCCATGATTAACATCCGAAAAAGCGGCGAGCGCGGCCACGCAGACCACGGCTGGCTCGATTCGCATTTCGCATTTTCGTTCGCCGATTACTTCGACCCTGAGCACGTGCAATTCCGCACTCTACGGGTGATGAATGACGATCGCGTCGCTGGCGGTGGAGGCTTTCCGAAGCACCCGCATCGCGATATGGAAATCGTCACCTACGTGCTGGAAGGCGCGCTGGAACATAAGGACAGCATGGGCAACGGCTCCGTGATCAAGCCCGGTGACGTGCAGTACATGAGCGCGGGGACTGGTGTGGCGCACAGCGAATTCAATGCGTCCAAGACGGAACCTGTGCACCTGTACCAGATCTGGATGCTGCCGGAAAAACAAGGTTTGAGGCCGGCGTACGACCAGAAGAACTTCAGCGAAGCTGAAAAGCGCGGGAAGTTGCGGCTGGTGGCTTCGCCGGATGGGCGCGATGGTTCGGTAAAGATCCGTCAAGACAACGAGCTGTTCGCCACGGTTCTATCCGCCGGCGAAACGGTGAAGCATGAACTGAAGAAAGACCGACACGCTTACGTCCAGGTGGCCCGTGGCAGCATCGAGCTGAACGGCAAGCCACTTGAAACTGGCGATGGCGCGGCAATTTCTTCTGAAAAGGCTGTCGAACTAACCGGCATCAAACAGGCCGAAGTTCTGCTCTTCGACCTGGCTTGAGAACGAACGCAAATTGCAAAGTGCGAAGGGAAAATCTTCTCCGTGCGCACTTTGTTTTTGCACCGCTGCTTTAGCCGCGGGTACTGTGGAATTCACGCATGAAACCCGTGAGAGCTTCGACGGCTTCGAGGGTGACGGCGTTGTAGAGCGAAACACGCATCCCGCCGACGGAGCGGTGACCAGGTGTACCGACAAGGCCGGCATCAGCAGCGTCTTTCGCGAATTGTTTCTCGATAATCTCGTTGCCATCGGCCACGCGAAAAACAACATTCATCTTCGAGCGCGAGCTTTTCTCGACCGGGCAACGGTAAAAGCCGCCGCTTGTTTCGATCGTGTCGTAGAGCAGCTTCGCCTTGGCGTCATTCCGCTTTTCGATGCCCAGGACTCCGCCTTCGGATTCGATCCATTCCAGCACCAAACCCACAATGTAGACCGCAAACGTCGGCGGCGTGTGATAAAGCGAATTTTCCTTGATGTGCGTGCGATATTGCAGGAGCGTCGGGAGATTCTTGTCGGCGCGTTCGGCCAGGTCTTTTCGAATGATCACGATGGTAACGCCGGAAGGTCCAAGGTTTTTTTGCGCCCCGGCGAAGATGACACCGTACTTCTTCACGTCCACAGGACGCGACGCAATGTCCGAAGACATATCGGCAACCAGCGGCACACTTCCGGTTTCGGGGAGGACACTCCACTGCGTCCCTTCGATGGTGTTATTGGTGCAGATGTGAACGTAAGAAGCGTCCGGCGAAAATTTGATTTCATCTTTGCGAGGCAAGCGCGCAAACTTTTCCGATTCGGTAGAGCCAGCGATATTGTAAAGGATGCCTTTTTTCAGTTCGCCGATGGCCTTTGCCGTCCAGGTTCCGGTGTGGAGCACGTCAACCGGCTTCCCCGGGAGACACAAATTCATTGGAGCCATTGTGAATTGCATGCTCCCGCCACCCTGAAGAAAAATCACCGCGTAGTCGTCGGAAATTCCGAGCAGGCTACGGAGCTTCTGGTTCGCGGCCGCATTAATGCTCTCGAATTCGGGCGAACGGTGGCTCATCTCCATGACCGACATCCCGCTGCCGCGCCAGTCGAGGAGTTCCTCGCGGATGCGCTCGAGCACCGGGAGAGGAAGCGCCCCCGGACCCGCATTGAAATTGAAAGCGCGCTTGATGGTTTGTGCGGAAAGCGTGGACGAAGTCACGACGGCAAGATCCTCTCTCATTTAGAGTGGCAGCGCGGCCGGGGCGAGGGTGCGCTGCGAACTTAGTTACTCAGAATAACAGAAATCACCAGGGCGTCCGAACCGCGGCTCATCCACAAGCGGAACTGACCTGCTGCTGGCTCCAGATGGCAAAGGCGGCACGTAGCAACAAATTAGGTTGTTCTCACCCTCGGAATTCAAGTTGCAGAATAGAGCAACGTACTCTTGACTTGACGGGGTCCCTGCGGGCAAAACTAGTAAAGCTTCCTTTCCCACAGGGGCTTGTAAATAGCGGGATTGCGCCTTCTCACCCCGCAATGGCGCGCTCGCTGGATCTACTTGAGGAGCACTTTGAGCGCACCGCTCGCCAATTCAGGGCGAGGTCCACGGCGGCAGTTCGAGCTATCGATCGGCCACGTGCCTCTCCGGCTGCAAATGACCGACGCGCAGCTATTTGGCGCGGCATCGGCCCGCTATTCCGCGTTCACAGATGCGGCCGCAGCACCAATTTCCATTGCGTTGAACGATGATTCCGCTCCTAACGCCGCTCCCGCTGACTTTGAATATGAATTTGAGGGCGCGGCACTTCGCGCCTATTCCGGTGGAATTCGCTTCGATGGCGTGGGAAACGAATACGCACTCGATTCGCTTCTGCGCATACTCTTGAGCTGGCAGCTTCTCAGCCACCAGGGGTTCCTGCTTCACGCTGCTACCGTGATTCGCGATGGGAAAGCGTACATTTTTACAGGCAGGTCCGGCGCTGGGAAAAGCACGGTGGCATCTTTGTCGCCGGAGGGTAGCGTTCTTACGGATGAAATCTCCCTGCTCCGACGCGAAAATGGAGTCTGGCTCGCCTACGGTACTCCTTTTTGGGGCGAATTCCGCGCTGCAGGATCGAATACCAGCGCTCCCGTGGCAGGAATTTTTCGTCTGTTGCAAGCCCCGGAAAACCGCGTGACCGTTCTTAGCCCCATGGCGACACTTCGCACGCTTTTGCCAAATGTGCTGTTCTTCTCCGCCGCCGCGGAAGCCAACCGGCGGCTCCTGGAGATTCTAGGTCAGGCCGTAACGCAGATTTCGGGCTACAATCTCGCCTTCCGCAGAAATTCGGCGTTCTGGGAGGTTCTTCCCCTATGAGCACCTCATCTGCTGTGTTGTGGCAGAAGAATCCAGCACTGGCGTGGCGTGAAATCGACGACGAAACCGTCATCATTTCGCCCAACGACAGCGTGATGCACGAGCTCAACGACACGGGGAGCTTTCTCTGGAAGAATATCGATGGAAAGAAGTCGGCGGCCGAGCTTGCGGAACTGTTGGCTGAAAATTACGAAGTCACGCCGGACGTCGCGCTCAGCGATACTCAGTCACTTTTGGAAGAGATGTCTTCGCGGAAATTGGTTGTGTCTGTCGCGACCACAGGCGGGGTTTCGCCTTGACTGAAACTTTAGCAATGGGTCCCACGCCCGTAATGGATCGCTTGATCTCACGCACGGTGCAGAAGCACCGGCCGCTCAGCGTGCATTTCGATTTGACCTATCGCTGCAACGAGCGCTGCGTGCACTGCTATCTGGATCATGACGACCATGGCGAGTTGACGACCGCGGAGTGCCTGGGTGTGCTCGAGGAGTTGGCGCGTTCTGGCGCGTTGTTCTTAACCTTCAGCGGTGGCGAGATTTTTCTGCGCTCCGATCTTTATGAAATTCTGGCCGCCGCGCGCCGCCTGCATTTCGACATCAGCTTGAAATCCAACGCCTTGCTGGTTACGCCGGAACGTGCTGAGCGTCTGCGCGAATTTGGCGTTCGCCGCGTGCAGATCAGCGTTTACAGCGACGTCCCCGCCGTGCATGACGCCATCACCAAGGTTCCCGGATCGCTGGAGCGAACCCTCGCGGCCATTCCCATACTCCTCGAGCACGGATTGCAAGTGAAGTTGGCCTGTCCGCTTATGCAGGAAAACCTGATGGCCTACCGCGGTGTAATGGCCCTAGCGGAGAAGCTGGGCATCCCCTACATTCTGGATTTGACCATCACGCCGATGATGGACGGTTCCGGTGGACCGCTGGCGCACCGCGCGTCCGTTTCGTCACTGCTGCCGGTGATGCGGGATCCTGTGCTTCAGTCCTGCAAGCCGCAGCCCACGCCGCAATCAATCAGCGCGATGGACAACTTGCCGGCAGCTTTTGGCAGCGCCGTTTCGAGCGGAATTGAAAGCCTCGCGTACGAAGACCTTCCTTGCAGCGCCGGCCACAACAGCTGTTACATTTCGCCGTATGGAGACGTTTATCCTTGCGTGCAGTTGCCGCAGGCGGCCGGAAACATACGGCGGGATAAATTCACTGACATCTGGTACCACGCTCCGCAACTCGAGCGCCTGCGCACCGTCCGCGAGAGCCAGCTTCCCATCTGCTCGCGATGCGAGATTCGCAGCTACTGCGAGCGTTGCCCGGGCTTGGCATTGATGGAAGGCGGCGATTTGCTCGGAGCTTACGAGCGTGCGTGCGAACTTGCAGAAGCAAAAGCCAGTCTGGCGCGTGTCGCCGATCCCATCAGCGCGTTTCATCGAGACCAAGCGGCTGCCTCATCGCAGCCAAGCCCAGAGGCCGAATTCGCTTCTCTTGCTGCAGATTCTAGTTCAGACTGAGGAAACAGGCATGGCTGAAGATTACAAAAACTCTCCCCCGGCGCCCGGCACTAAGAAGCCTTATTCGAAGCCGAGTGTTGTGTCCGAGCCGATCTACGAAACCTTGGCCCTCGCTTGCGGCAAACTGCCGGGCCAGGGAGGCATTTGTAATGGCGCTCCCCGCCGGTCGTAGACTGGCTTCACACATCTTCCAGCCAACCTGAAATCTTCCATAAGCTGTTTGCATTCAGTGCTGTAGCTTTGGGCACCTGGTACTTCCTGTCCATTGACCCCTCCCCCTCGTATGGTCACTCTAGTATCAGATGTTGTACTAGTTTTGTTTCGAACAACTCTCTTGTGTTTGCATCCGTTTGAGGGCCTGAACATAGAGGCGCTGCAGCTAAATCTTTGACATTGGAGCTTTGTGGAGAATCGGAAAGAACAAGGGAAGAAGCTGAAACGGGTCGGCGGAGAGCGCCGCGCGGACGATGTGCAACAAATCGCCGGAGCGCTCAAGCGCCACGGCCGGATTTCCCTCCGCGTTCATGGCACCAGCATGCAGCCCTGGATGCGGCCGAAGGATATCGCCCTGATCCGGAAAATCTCCATTGAGAACGTGCGTTGCGGCGACGTCGTCCTATTCCGGCGCGAAAACCATCTCTTGGTTCACCGCATTGTCGAAAAGCGGGGCTCTCCGAATGCCGCGCAGCTTTTCTCCAAAGGTGACGCGCATCCGACGTCCGACGGTGCTGTTCAAGAGCAGGAATTATTGGGCCGCGTGGTGCGCATTTACCGTGGTGGGCGGCGAATCGATCTCGATGCCCCGCGTCAGCTAGCCTTGGGCCTCTTCATCTCGCAACTATCACTGCATAGCCGGTTCTGGTATCCGCTGGCAAAATTTGCTGCTATGGTCACCCGGCCCGTTCGACGACTAATCAGCGCGCTGCATGTTTCTGACGCTCCGGTTCGTTGATCGGCAGTGCTCTCTTCCTCACATCTTTTCAATCAATGCAAACTCGACTCGCTTGCGCATCGGATCGATGCGTTCGGCCCGGACGCGGACTTTATCGCCGAGGTGCCATTCGAGCTGGCGGGCTTTCACGCCACGGCCACTCCGCACTCGCGAATCTCGATGACCACCGCCGCCGGGCATGGCCACCATGGCGTGATCGCGCTCGCGATAAACGCATCGTGCATTCGCGAATTCCTCCAACGCTCCAACGGGAAGTAGCCCCTCAACGAAGACTTCGAATAGCTCAACAAAACATCCGAATTTCTGTATGGAAATAATCAGCGCTTCGTATTCTTCCCCCAGATGCTGCTCCATAAACTGAGCGGTCTTCCAATCCATCAATTCGCGCTCGGCCCCATTAGCGCGGCGCTCCGCTTCCGATGTTTCTGAAGCAATTTCTTCCAGATTCCCATGTGAATATAGTGCCGCCTCTGAGCCGCGCGGCACTGGAACGTGAGTCTTAGGAGATATCTGGGCTTCCTTTGGACGCTCCAGCGCCCATTTCAAGATGCGATGAACGATGAGGTCCGGATATCGCCGAATGGGCGAGGTGAAATGCGTGTATTCGTCGAAACCCAGAGCAAAATGTCCGATTGGTTCGGCGGCGTAACGCGCTTGCTTCAGCGATCGCAGCATCAGATACGAGACGATGCGTTCTTCTGGTTTGCCGATAACCTTGCGAATCAGCTTTTGGTAATGCTGCGGCGTGATGCGCAGCTCGGTGCCCGGCAGCGCCACTTTCATCCCGCGCTCGCGCCCGTGGCCGAAGGAGTCGGGTCGCCCGGCTTTCGCAGGTGACGGCACTCGGCCATGGCGAACAGCGACTTCACGTTGGTGCAAGTCTGCGACGCCAAGAGAATAGCCAAAGGCGCGCGCTAGTTCTTCAAACTCCAGAACTTTACGCGCGTCGGGCTTTTCATGGACGCGATGCAACGATTCGATCCCACGCTTCAGCAGATAGCCGTCCACGGCGCGATTGGCCGCCAGCATGAACTCTTCAATCAACCGGTGCGCAATGTTTCGCTCGCTGCGCGCAATGTTAGTCATGCGCTGCTGTTCATCGAATTCGATGACCCGTTCGGGAAGATCGAAATCAATTGAACCGTGCTCGTTGCGGCGTGCGTTGAGCAGCAGCGCCAGTTCCTTCATCTCGCGGAAGCGCACCACCAGAGTGTCATAGCGTTCCAACATTTCCGCGTCGCCTTCCAGAACTTTATTGACGTTGGTGTACGTCATACGTTCTGCCGAGCGAATCACGCCCGAAGTCATCCGTGACGCTTTCATGTGACCCGCCGGATCGAATTCCATCAGTGCGCTCATCACCAGGCGATCCTCGTGCGGTTTCAGAGAACACAGGCCATTCGAAAGCGCCTCCGGCAGCATCGGCACGGCGCGGTCCGGAAAGTAAACGGAAGTGCCGCGCACACGGGCCTCCCGGTCCAACGGGCTCCCCGTTCGAACGTAGTGTGCCACGTCAGCAATGTGCACCTGCAAATGCCAGCCGCCGTCGGCGCGGTGTTCCACGTACACCGCGTCGTCGAAGTCCCGCGCGGTTTCTCCATCTATGGTCACGATCGGCAAATGGCGGAAATCTTCGCGCCCCGCGCGCTGCTCCTCGCTCACTGGCTTCGCCCCGCGCTCCGCCTCATCCAACACATCGGCCGAAAAGGAATGCGGGAGATGGTGCTTACGGATGATGATCTCGATGTCCACTCCCAGTTCGCCGGGGCGGCCGAGAATCTCAATCACCTTGCCGGTTGCGCCTGCGCCTCCCTGCGGAAAACGCAGCATTTCCACGTTGACCACCGCTCCGTCGAGTTCCGCCATCCGCGGGATACTCCTCATTCGAATACTGGTTTCATCTCCGCCGCTAAACCCCAGTTTTTTCCAAAGTGCGGCCGTCAGTTCATGTCCGCGCGGAATTTCTACCTCATGCTGGATTCGAACGTCGTACGGCAGAACCACATTTTGCGGTGTGCCGTAGCGGAATAATCCAACCACCGTCGGATGCGCCCGGCCCAGGATTTTGACGATGCGCCCTTCCGCCCGCTGCGCTCCCGTGATGCCGCCCAAGCGCTGAATCTTTGCCAGCACATGATCGCCATGCATCGCGTCCTGAATGCCGTCGCGTGGGATAAACACATCGCCATCAAGTTGCGGTATCGGCGAATCCGGCACCACAAACCCGTATCCATCGTGATGTAGCACCAGCCGCCCTTTTACTTCATCGCTGCTCCCGAGCGCCGATGGCTGGGGCCGTCGGTTAGCGTCCCGGCGCGGTGATTGGCCGACCGTCTCCTTTTCAGATTTGCGGCTATGCAACCGATATCTCCCGCCCGGCAATTCCTCGATCGCCCCGCGCTTTCTCAGTTTCGCAAGCATTTTGAATAGCGGCCGATTGTCGCTCTTCTTCAAATGCAGGCCCTCGGAAATCTCCCGAGTGGAGGCGGGCTCACTCCTAACTTGTAGAAAACGAAGTATGTTATCGGGACTGAGCTGTGAGGTGCGTGGCATAGGCAGTCGCGCCAGATCGCTGGCGCCGAAATTCCATCGTGATTCTAGCTACTTTTTTCGGTTTCTCAGGAACTTTTTTCTGTCCACGGGGATATATAAGCAGGCCAACACACGACCGGCCAGTCGCCCTCCGTCAGACTGGCTGGATTCCCCGCGAGGGGAAATAAGGGAGGCGGGACGACCTGGCCCGCCTCCCTTTTCATTTTCGCTCATCCCATTGCGTAAACCAATTGGCCCAATATAGCGGCTACTTACATTTTATCGCGCGACGCTGCTGAGGAATGGATAATGGCTGGCAGCGCCCATGAAGAAAAGCATGGGAAACGACAGCCAGAACGACGTCCGCGCCGTTAGATAATTCCACCTCATCAACCGTTCCGTCTCCGGCGGCATCGGTGTGCCTTGCTCGGCAGCCGCGCGTGTCCAAGCGATCAAGCGCTTCTGCACGCGCCACACGACTCCCCAGGTATTCAGCAGCATCACCAAGCCCAGTCCTCCGCCCACGCTGATCGCGAGATGCGCATTCGAAACATTCGGCCCGCCATTCAGAGCCAGCACTAACCACGAAGCGGCAATCACCACAATGGACACACCAATCGTGCGAACCCACGGGCTATCGAGAATTCCTTTTGCCGGAAGCTGCAGCGCATAAATGAACACGTACGCCACGACCCAAACCAACAGCCACCAGCCAAACCACTTGCCAATCAGTGAACGATCCCCCGCCAGCTTTGCATCCGCCGCCAAATGAATCGTGTAGTAGCGGAGGCCCACGATCACGGTCACCAGTGCCGACGACCGGAACCATCCCATCGCTCCCGGCATCAGCTCCGGATAAATCTTGATTCGCAGCTTGGGATCGCATTTTTTCATCGCCGGCGTCAGCACCAGATTGAAAAAATACAGCAATCCAATCCAGATGATCCCGAAGACTAGGTGCAGCCACCGCAGCGCCATCATTTCATTAGCATGTGGCGTTTCGAGTAAGGAAAAGTGCGGCGGCCACTCGGGAAACGAAAGTGCCAGCAAATAGAAAAACATGGGACACCTCGGTTGTGCTCTGAATCAGTCCGAGGGAACACCGTAGCGGATTGTGGATCAAACCGTCAATCAGGCAATCGCGAATGACCGCAGAAAAATTCCGCGTCGCGAAATCACTATTCGTAACGCAGTGCAACCATTGGATCAACGCGCATCGCCCGTCGCGCAGGAAGATATCCTGCCAGTAGCGCAACCGCCGCGAGCAGGCCGATCGCGATACCAATCGTGAGCGGATCGTGAGGACTCAAGCCAAACAACAGTTTCTGTAGCACTCGAACGGTGAGGAAGGAAATTAACGCTCCCCCGGCCAATCCGCCAACAACAACTACCGCTACATCCCTCATCACCAGGCTCAAGATGGAGCCTGGCATTGCTCCGAGTGCCAAGCGGAGACCGAACTCCGCTCGCCGCAATGTCACCAGATAGCTAAGCGCACCGTAGAGCCCGATCATCGCCAAAAGTAACGCGAGGCCTCCAAAGAAAACCGAAAGCGTCGCAAGCAATCGCTCCTGAACCAGCGAATCATCCACCTGTTCGGCCAGGGAATGAAACTCCAGCGGAATGTCCTTGTTCAGGCCCGCAACCGCTTCCTGTATCGCTGGAATGAGGACGGATGGCCGAGTCCCTGTCCGAATCTCAAAAGAATTTTCATTCATGTGCTCCGAAATCTGCGCAATCGGAAAGAACGCCGTGGCAAGCGTTTCCTCCCGGAGTGACTCATATTTGGCATCCTTGGTGATTCCCACAATTTGAACCAACGACGCAGTCTGTCCTGGTTCTGGCTCGACCCGGAAATACTTTCCAACCGGGTCTGTCTTCGGAAAGAATTTTCGCACCAGAGTTTCATTGACGATCGCAACCTGAGGTGAAGTCTTTGTGTCTTCATTGTTGAAGTTGCGGCCCGCCAATAGCGGCGTGCGCAGCGTTTGAAAATATCCCGAAGAGATGTAGTTGAAGAATGCAATTGCATTTTCACCCGTCGGCGCATTTGGGGAGTCCACTTGGAGAACGTTGTTCCACACAAAATTGCTGATCGGCGTCAGAATCGACCGGCCAACGGAGACTACACCCGGAAGAGTTTTCAATTGCCTCTCGATCTGCTCGAACGTTACTGTTTGTTGTTCCTGTGGCACCTTCGCAAGATTCAAATCCGCACCCACGATCAGCACATTGTTCCGGTCGAAGCCAATGTCCAGTGTCGCTAACTTCACCAGGCTTCGCAGAAACAGTCCTGCGGCCACCAGCAGGACTAGCGAAAGTGCCACTTGTGAAGCCACAATCCATTTCCCCGGACGGAATTTCGTGCGGCGCTCGCCCTCCGCGGTCTGGCTGCCTTTCATCGCCGATGTTAGCGACACCCGCGTCGAGCGAATCGCCGGAACTACCCCAAACAGGACACCAGTGAAGATTGCTACCGCCGCGGTGAAGCTCAGAATCCTCCAGTCGAGAGATAGATCGAGGAACACCTTATTCCGCGCCGTCGAGAGATAACGCACCAGCAGGGCATTCCCCCATGCGGCAAACAGGATACCCAGCGCCGCACCAGCCGTGGAAAGCAGCACGCACTCTGTCAGCATCTGTCGTATCAGCCGAGGGCGTGAAGCCCCCAATGCTTTCCGCACCGCGATTTCTTTCTGTCTCGCGGCTGCCCGTGCCAGCATCAGGCTCGCAATATTGGCGCACGCGATCAGCAGCACGAGCCCTACGATGGCCATCAAGATATTCAATGGCTGTTTGAATTCTCGGCGCAGTCCCGATGTTCCCGTCCCGGCCGGAGTGAGCGCGAACTTGCGCTTCAGGAAATCTTCCTGATCCTTCGGTTTCCAGTTCTGCGGCTGGGCCGCCGCCGATACCTGTGGTGAGAGGACTTCCAGCCGTGCCTTTACTTGATCTGGATTGATTCCAGGCTTCGGGCGGCCCATGATCATCAGCCACCACCACGATCGATGGTCCAGCCTTGATCTCTTCCCGTCGAACAGTGCGGCAGCGCAAACCGGGATCGCCACGTCAAATTTGTTTCCTACGTCCACTCCATAAAATCCTGCGGCGCTCACTCCCACGATCTCGAAGGTGTGATTGTCGAGAGTGAGAGTGCTGCCGACGGCCGTTGGCGCACCGCCAAAATGATCTTGCCAAAAACCGTAGCTCAATACGGCAACACCGGCGCACCCTCGTTGATCATCGGCGGCCGTAAACAGGCGCCCGGATGCCGGTCGTACTCCCAGCGTCGAAAAGAACTCACCGCTGGCAAAGATCCCGTTGGCATAGCTCACAGCCCCACCCTGCGCGAGGTTGAACCGGCTTGTGCTCCAGGAAAAGATGCCCGAAAAAACGTCCTGCCGGTTTCGCAACTCTTCCCAGAGCGGGTTGGTAAAAGTAGGATTTGCTTCGTCGCTCGATGATCGCGCGTCACGCA
Source organism: Candidatus Acidiferrum sp. (assembly GCA_041482215.1). Taxonomy (GTDB): domain Bacteria; phylum Acidobacteriota; class Terriglobia; order Acidiferrales; family UBA7541; genus Acidiferrum. Next base: position 73,631 of record JBGPDI010000010.1, read on the forward strand.
TCCGCACCTGCAAAAGTTCCTCGGGCTTGTTGACCGGAAGCATTCGGAGCATGACAGTATCAATCAGGCTAAAGATCGCCGTGTTCGCTCCGATTCCCAGAGCGAGGGACAGAATGGCGACCGACGTAATTACCGGAGTGCGGCCGAGAATCCGCAGTCCATAGCGAACGTCCTGAATCAGCGTCTCGATGAAACTTACGCCGCGCGAATCTCGATGCTCTTCCTTGATCTGCTCTATCCCGCCAATTTCCAGCCGTGCTCTCCGCCCGGCTTCCTCTCGAGTCAGACCAGTCTGAATGAACTTCGTAACCTGTTCCTCGAAGTGAAAGCTCAGCTCTTCATCAATTTCTTTTTCCACTTTTTTCCTGCGAAAGAGTGACCGCAGACGCAAGATCAGATCGTCAAGCATAAGCTTCTCCTAAGCTGTCCCCAGAATTTGCGCGACCGCCGCGGCCAGCTTTCGCCATGTGTTTTCTTCCATCTCCAATTGCTTCCGCCCCAGCCGCGTCAGCTCATAAAATTTTGCGCGCCGATTATTCTCAGAAGCTCCCCACCGCGCCTTGATCCAGCCCTTGCGCTCCAGCCGGTGCAGCGCGGGATACAGAGAACCCTGCTGGACGAAAAGCACCTTGCTGGAAATCTGATGGATGCGCTCCGAGATCGCCCAGCCATGCAGCGGCTCGAGCGCCAGCGTGCGCAGGATCAGCAGGTCCAGCGTCCCTTGCGGAAGATCAATGCGAAGATCGGTCATTCGTTCCCCTGTCACTTCTACAGGAAAGATACCTGCGCTCCTGTAGAAGCGCAAGGGGAAATATTAAACAGCGTAGATCTGTTCGAACGCCCTGCTGCAGCCTGTAAACTTATTTAATCTGGAGAATTCAAATCGTCGGATGTCTTTAATCGACTACTGTGGACTTCTCAGCCTGTTAGATGTTGGTGCCCGAAAGAGGACTCGAACCTCCACTCCCTTGCGAGAACTAGCTCCTGAAGCTAGCGCGTCTGCCAATTCCGCCATTCGGGCAC